>JASGGQ010000015.1:0-30722 GCA_047604965.1 Patulibacter sp.
AGGCGGCGCCTGCTGTCCGTCATGCCGGCCTGTAGACGTGCGCCGTTGAGGGCCGCAAGCAGCTCCAGCCAGTCGGCCGGCGCTGCCTCGGGCAGCAGGAAGCCGGCGCCGGCGCCTTCGACGAGCTCGAACATTTCCTCGTTGCCGGCAACGACGCCGGCAACGAGGCCGCGCAGCAGCCAGCCGTCGGAGGCCGGATCGGTCGCGGCCTCCAGACGATGCAGGTACTCCAGCGTCCGCTCAGCGACGCGACTGACGGTCGGCGCGGTCATGCTGCCGCCACAGTGATCGTGCCGGGCGTCGGCAGATCAATCGGCGTGGAAAGGTCCAACCAGTTGGCGGTGCCGTCGCCGATGGTGAGCGTGTCGATGCGCAGCACCCCCAGGGCCAGTGCGGCGTCGGCGATCAGCTGGTTGACGTGGATGCGGCGCGGCGGCACCCACGCCGGGTCAAGGTTCGTTGGCGGCGTCAAATACCGCGCGGGAGACAGGTACGCGGTGATCCTGTCGGTCACGTCAGCAGCAACGGTGTCCGCATCCCACCCGTCAAGTGCCGTGACCGTTGCGGTGACATCGATCTCCGTGTAGGTCGGGTTGCAGACGCGGATCAGCATGTTCGCTTCGCGGTACGCGTACAAGTCGTCGGCGACGGCGGTAAGTGTTGACGCTGCGACCGGCTGGGCGTCCGCGCCGGCAACGACGACGGTGAAGCATCCGTCAACGTCATCATCGTCGGTCGTGATGTCGTACCGTTCCAGGACATACGCCCATTCCACGCCGGGGACGCGTTTTGCGCGGGTGATCGCGTCCGATGGCTGCGACACGGTGATCGAGTAGGTCGCGAGTTCATCGGCGGCGCGAGTCAGCAGCTGCGCCGTGGTTTCCTCATCCTCACCGCCGGAGAGTGCTGCGTCGAGCGTTGCGGTGTCGATCCAGTCGTACGGTTCGGGTTGCGGGTCACCGGTCACGCCGTTGGCGGCGGCTCCTACGGCGCGCGCGGCGATCGGCACAACGCCGGTCGTGTCGCCGGCTGCGATCGTCAGATCAGCGGTCGTCTCACAATCAACGTCGGAGACGGCGACGAGCGTTCCGGCGGGCAGCAGGTATCCGCCGGCCGGTGCGGGATCGGTCGCCGTGATCGTGACGGTTGATGCGGCCGGCAGCCCCGCCGACCGGTGGATGCCCCACAGGTCACCGACCACGTCGATGATGACGGAGCGCAGCTGATCAGCGAACGCCTGCCTGGTTTCCACCGTTGTTTCGGCGGCGGCGGCGAGCAGGATCGTGTCCAGCGCGCCCGGCACCGGCGTCCACGAGGGAATGACGGCCTGTACGGCCGCGATTTGTTCGGCCTGTACTTCGGATGGGTCAACGCTGAGCGGCACCGCGTACGGGTCGGTCGTTAGGTCGTCGGCCATTGGTCACCTCCAAGGATCTGCGGGGCGGGAGTGCCGGCGACACTTACGACGAGTTGCCGGCCGCCGTCGCCGGCTTGGGTGGCGGTGACCGTCCATTCGGCGCGGTCATCGGCGTCAGCGAGCGCGGCAGCGGCGAGGGCCGCAGCCTCGTCGGGGTCTACCTCGCCGAGCAGTGAGGGGACGCCGAGTGATGGCGCCCACGGTAGATCACCGGGTTGCAGGGTGCAGAGCAGCGCGGCGGTGGAGGCCAGTTCGGCGCGGGTGTCCTGCTCGACGGTCGCGAACGTTGCCTCACCATCGGCATCGACGGTGAGGCGCGGCGGCCACGCGAGATGCGGGGTAGGACTCATGTGCTGCTCCTGGTCCAGGCTGCGACCCATAGGCCGCCAGATTGATCGGTGGCGACGAGTGCGCGGTCACCTCGCGCCGGCATGTTGCCGTTTGCGTCTGGTGCGGCTCCGGGGACAGGCCCCCGGCGAAGCTGTTCGCCGGGGAACGTGACCATGATGCTGCCATTGGCTGCGGCGTCTGCTGCGACTGTTGCCCACACGAGCTGGCCGGCGGTCACGACGTGCTCCGCGTGTAATCGACCTTCGCGACCGCGATCACCTGTCCGAATGTGATGGTGCGTGCCGTGACGGCGCTGCCGTCGTTTCCGGCGATCATCGCGATCGTCTGCTCGGTGTGATTGACGGACGCGACCAGGCCAACATGTCCGCCGGTGCTGCCCAGGATCACGAGGTCGCCGGCCGCCGCGCGCGATGCGGTGGTGCGGCCGGCGAACACGTCGCCTTTGCCGCCCGACGTGTCATAGATCCACTGCACGCTGCACATCGATGTCGACGGGGTGAGGCCGGCGGCGAGCAGCGCGCCGCGACAGAACCATCCGCACCACGCCTGCCCGGGAGTACCGCCCGCCGCGCGAATCAGCGGCGAGACGGCCGGACCGGCGTTGTTCGATGTTTCCCGGATCCCGACGCGCTTGCGTGCCCATGCGATAGCAGCCTGAGCGCCGCCGGCCGTGGTGCTGCTCGTCGTCTGGCTTGCTGCTGCGGCCTGCGTCGCGACTTTCGTTGTTGGCTGCGTGAGAGTGACCTGAAGCGACGAGTCGCCGCCGGTGCCGCGAATCGTTTCGACGATCCACGCGCCACTGGCGGGCCCGGCGTCTACGAGGTCGACAACGCCGCCCTGTGGCGTCACCCACCCGTCAGCGAGGCACGTCAGGTCAACGGTGGTGATCGTGTGGTTTCCGTCCTGCGTGATTTGCGGACGGGCGGTCAGCCGTTCGTCGCGGAGCGTGAGGCGGTCGTGTGGCGCGGCGAGGATCAGGTCTTGGTCGCGCGCGACGAGCAGCCGCCGTCCGATGACGGCGCGGCGGCGCCCCAAACTGTCCGCGATCCGGCCGAGGTTTGTCCACGCGGACTCCGCGCCGTCTGCGGTGCCGCGCCGCCACTCCGTCGCGCTTTCGCTCGTTGTCTGCGTCGTGGAATCAGTCGAGGTTGCCGCACTCCATTGGCTGAGGGTGCGGCCGGACCACTGCTCGATGATGGTGCGCGCCTCGGTCGCGACCTGGTCGTACCGTGCCGGGTACGCGGAGCCTTGTACGGCCTGCGCGACCTGCCCGGCCGTCCACCCCGCATGCCCGCGCGCGAGACTGATCGCACCGCCCCGGCCGGTGAAGCCTTTCTGGAGGAACAGGGTGCAGGAGCGCGAAACGGATGCTGCGACGGCGCGGCCGTGCAACCCGACGCGAACTTGCAGCACGCCGATCGAGTCGCGGTCACCGTACGTGAGGTTCTGCGCTTCGGACTCAACGATGATCGCTTCGATCAGCGCGAGTACGGCGCGCGGCGACGCCTGCAAGCTCGACGCGACGCGCAGCGCCTCATCAAGCACGGCAAGCTGCGCCTTCGATGCGGCACGCCCCTTGACGGTCACTTGGTCGGATCGGTCACCGAACGCGCCGCCGTCGGAGCCGTCAGCTTCGCTGTCGCCGGTCGCGGACGGGTCGCTCGGGGGCCGGCTGCCCGGCCGTGGAACGACCGGCGACAGGTCGATCAGGTGCCGCACTTCGGCGGCCTGCATCGCGACCCATCCGCCGAGGTTCACGCGGCTCGCGTCGGCGCGGCGTGGCGTCGCGACGCTCTTGAGCGCGGCGGCGCCAAGCGTCCAGAACGTCAGTGTTGTCGTCCGGCCGTCGGATTCGATCATTCCGGCGCTGCGGCTGCGCCACAGCATCCAGTGCCGCAGCAGCTGCGGCACGCGGTCACCGAAGTCGAGGCGGACGGGATGATCGAGCGTGGTGCTGCGCAGCAGCCGGTACGAGTCGTCGGCGACGCGGAGCCGCAGGATTGACGCGGCGCTGATGCTCAACTCGAAGTCCCAGCCGACAACGGCGCCGGGAAGGTCAATCGCGCGCGACGGTCCAACGAGCGTCGCGTTTTCGATCGCGTGGATCGAAAGTCCGGCGGCGGCGGGAAGCAGCTGCTGTCCGAGACGGACGGTCACGTCGCGCCCTTCGGCAGCTTGATCCGCGTCCCCTTACGAACAGTCGACCACCGGCTGATTTTCGGGTTTGCGTCTCTGATCCACTGCGCACGCCGCGAGTCGCCGAGCCGCTCACGCGCGACCCGGCTGAGCGTGTCCCCGCTGCGCCACGTGTACGACACCGTCGCTGACGTTGCGCGTAGTGGGCGGCTGACGGCGACCGGTGCGACGTACTCGTCGAGGTCAACGGTTGCGTTGGCCTGCCAGCAGTGGCCGTCGGTGGTGTGTTGAAGCTCTTCGACGGTCAGGCCGGCGAGGATGAACGGCGTGTTTTGCGCTGGGTCTGGCAGTGCGGCGGCGACCCGCACCACCGGCGGCTGCCCGGTCTCAGTTGCCCTTCCCATCAGCCGCAGGTTTGACAGCATCTGACGCACGTCGCTGGGCGGCGTCGCCTGAAGTCGAAGTGTGAGCTGAACGCCAAGTGCCTGCGGGCCGTCCCACGCTGACACTGGTGTCAGGCCGGGACGCTGTACCGACTGCCACCCTCCGGCACGCTCGCGCGTGATCTGCGCGGGCGCGAGGAATCGTGCCATGACCTGGATGCCGCCGGCGGTCATGAGGATGCACCAGCCGGTTTGGCGGCGCCGCGCGACGAGCGCCGCGAACTGGTCGTCGGTGACGGTCACGCCCGCGACTCCGCTTTGAGGTCCACGCGCCGCACGGCGCGCGCGAGTTCGCGTCCGTCAACGACGACGGGCACGTGCAACGTGAGTTCCGGCGCGCGGGCGGTCGCGGCGCCGTCGTTGCGTTGCGGGCGCGGCACGTCACTGGCTGTCAGGCGCCGCGACTGTGCTGCTGGGACGACCGTCGCGGCGGACGGCAACCGCACCAGCTCCGGGCCTTGCTCACCAACCCACGACCACCCGGACTGCGTGATCACGCCGCCCGTCGCGAGCTCCGGGAACTTCGGGAATGAGAAGCCCTTGCCGCCCATGCCCGGCACCCACTTCGGAACGCGGAACGAGAGTTTGCCGAGCGTGTTGTTCCACAGCCGCCCGAGTCCGTTCAGCGCCTCTTTGATTGGCGCCAGCAGAATTCTGCCGAGGCCACTGAACTTGCTCTTGAGCCAGTGCCACACGCTCGTTGTCGCGCGCTTGAGGCCATCCCACAGGCCGGCGGCAGCCGACGCGATCCGGGCCGGCAAACCGGCGACCTGCGACACGACTTGTCCGAGCGCGTGCGCGACGCTCGCGCCGAACGCGCCGACGATGCCGCCGGCGCGACCGAATACGCCGAGCAGTCGCCCGGCGAGTCCGACGAGTCCGCCAACCACCGATCCGACTCGACCAAACACGCCGATGACCTTCGCGATGATCCCAAGCAGGCCCGGGCCGAACGCGAGACCGACAACCGCGCCGAGCGCGCGGAACACGCCCTTCAGCGGCGCCATGTGCTTGGTGAAGAACCCGAGCGCCTTCCCGACGACCCCGAAGAGCTTCAGGACGCCGACGATCATCCCGCCGAGCGCGCCGGCAACACCGGACACGAACGGAATGATCACGTTCTCAAGCGTGGGTTTCCACGGCGCGAACGTGTCGCCGAACGCTTTGCCCGCGCCTTTGAACGATCCGATCATCCTCGGGATCGACTTCGACAGGAAGCCGATCGCTTTCGTGACGATCGGCATCGCCGCGACCCCGAGCCGCATGAGCGCTGCGACGAGCTGCCCGGCACCGGCGGCAAAGCTTGTGAGCAGGCCCTTCCCCGCGCCGCCCTTCAGGCCCTTCAGCGCATCGGTGAGTGCCGGTTTGATTGGCGCGGAGAACGCCTTCCACACTGACTTGATGGTGTGCCAGAACCCGCGTAGCGTTGCCTGCGCGGACTTGAGCTTCTCGGTCGTGATCGAGCCGGTCCACTTCTCGAACGTGCCAGCGAGCTTGCCGAACGCTTTCGCGACGAGTGGTGCCCCAATCTTCCCCAGGCTGATCAGCAGCCCCACGAACGGCTTGAGTACGGTGCCGGCGGCGCGGATCACGACTGGTACCTGGTCGAACATCGCGGCGATGTCCTTCCCGCGTCCAGCAAGCGACCGTGAAAGAGACGCGATCACGTCTCCGATCGCTCCGCCGATCGCGGTGAACTGCGGACGCAGGCGCCGAACGAGCGGCTCAAGCGCGCCGAGGCCGCGCGTGATGCCTCGCATCACCGCGTCAGCACCATGCGCGGTCGCGCCCGCAAACGAGTCTTTGAACGCCGTCAGGGTGTCCTGCATGTCCGCAGCGGCGGTCCCAGCGACCTGCTTCATCGCGTCAAAACGGCTCTTCGTTGCCTTGTACATCAGTCCGGCGCCGGCACCCACGGCCGCGAACCCGCCGAGCATCGCACCCGTCCACACGCCCGCTGCGGCGGTCACGTGCCACAGCGCGACTGCGAGCGCGGGCAGCGCCACGGACGCGACGGACAGCGTCGTGAGTCGCAGGCCGAGCATCGCGGCGTCAAGGCCGGTAGTGGCGATCGCCGCCGCAGCGGACGCAACGGCTTGCGAGCGCAAGTGGCGGTTGAGCCACTTCACCGCGAACGCGAGGCGCAGCGCGGCACGCTCAGCTTGCCGTGCGTCGTCGCCGAGCTGGTCGAGGCCCCTCGCAGCGGTTTTTGCTTCTGCGGCGGCGCGAACGCCGCCAACGACCTTGATCAGAATCTCGGCCTTATCGCGAACAGTGCCCATAGGTCCTCCGCGTCATCCGGCGAGGTGCCGCGCGATTTGCGCGGCGAGATAGTCGAGTTCACCGGTGCGGTGCTCGGTGGCGCGCTCGGCTGCTGCTTCGAGCACGCGAAGTTCCGCGCGGCTGGCGGTCGTCAGCGCACGGTGGGGATCAATGCCGCGCAGCAGCAAGCCGGCCGCCAGTTCGACGGTGGCTGCGGCTAGTTCCCCTGGAGCGCCTCATCAAGCGCGTCGGCCTGAAGCCGCGAGGACCACACCTGGATGATCTGCGCTGCTGATCGCATCGGCGCGGTGTTTCCCCGCCCAAACAGGTGCAGCGCCGTGACGACCGCTGTGGCGGTCGGCGCGTCCGGGTCGCCGAGCCCCTCAGACTCGATGATCTCCCCAAGCTTGAGGATGCGGGCGGTATCACGGTCGTAACGCAGCGGACCAGCAAGCTTCGTGCCGGTTTCCTGCTCAACAACGTCGGCGAGCGGTATCTCGTTGCCGTCGTCGTCAACGGCGAGTAGCTCGACGCACGCGGTCGCGAGCGTGACCGCAGCGACCCGCTTCTCTACGTCAAGGCTCGATGCTTTCCCGCCGCGACGTTGCAGGTCACTACGTGCTTGCGCTGCGTTCTGCACTGTTTGCAGCTCGGTGTCGGAGAGCGCTCGGTACAGGCACTTCAGGCGTGGATGCGCACCAACCCACAGCACTTTCGTGTCCTGCGCGACGAGGCTGCGCGCCCGCTCGCCGATCTGACCGAGGAGCGACCCGTCGGGCAGTGGCGCGGCCGGGTCGACGCCGTCCTCGTTGTCGCTCATGCCTGCACCTGCACCTTGATCGACAGTTTCGCGGCGTCGCTACCGCCGCTGCTGCGCCCCGGCCTGGTGATCGACGTCAGGAGCACCCGGTCGGTATCCAGCGGAGTGGACGACAGCGGCTGGCCCGTGTCCGGGTCTACTTCATGCACAAGCACGCTGCCGCGCGCACGTTGCCGGCGCGGCTTGAGGGTCTGGTAGATCTGTCCGTCGCGGCCCTGCACCCACGGCCGCGAGAGTTCAAGCTCGCCGCCGGTCTGCCGGCCACCGAACGACATCTCGCCAAGCTCCGGGTCGATCGCGGTGGAAGACTCACCACCAAACTCGACATCCCCGGCGTCAAACAGGCCGTATGACGTGCCGTCGAGCACGAGTTCCACGCGCCAGTTCTCCTGCGATGCAACAGTGGACATCTCGGCTCCTTAGATCGTCTGGTCGTACGACGCGATCGAGATGACGAGGTCAACCCAATCGGCGGTCGGGGTGTGTTTGATGCGCATCAGCGCGTGCAGCTCGCGCGCCGCCAACGTCTCCGCCGTATTGAGACTGTCGGTATCGACGGCGACTTCCGTCAGGCCACGCGCGGCGATGTACTCGTTGCCGAGCGCAACGAGTCGGGCGTGCAGCGACGCGAGCGTGTCGGCGTCACCAGGAGAGCCGATGAACGATGCGAGGATCGCTTCGCCGTCCGCACGCAAACCCATTCGCGTGTACTGATGCGTGAGGTCGGCGTCCAGCGGCGCCGGATCGACGGTACGAAACCCCCACGTGCTGATCGTGCCGTCGTCGGTGGCGTAGTTGACGCCGGCCGCGTACAGCGTCGCACGCGCCTCATCATCAATCTCGGACTGTAGGCGCGTCACGATTTGCGCTGCGCCGCGCACCGGACCGAACGCTGGGGCGCAAATACCCTGAGCGCGGTGAATCCGCGCGCAGATGCCCGCCTGAACGGCAGCCCACGGCACGAGTCGTTCCGGGTCGCCCGCGACGGCGTTGGTGTACGCCCAAGCGCCGAACAATCCGACGTGCTGGGCGGTATCCGGCCGGTCGGCGACCAGCGCGGTCGCGGCCGTGATCTGATCGTTACTCGTCGCGGACGCGTCGGTGTACGCGAGCACGACGCGGTTGCGGGCGTCCGCGTGATCGGCAGCTGCGGCGCGCACGTCGGCGTCGTCGGCGAACACCAGCAGCGTTCCCGGCCCCCACCGCTTCTCAAGCTTGCCAAGCGCGACTTGCCACTCGGTGGAGGTGATATTCGCACGGTCATCGTCGCCACCGGCAAGATTGACGGTCGTCGCGACGGCGGGCAGTCCGGCACCATCAGCGGTGACGGTGACGTAGTCGTTCTCCCACGCCGCGAGTTCCACCGTCGTGTCGCATGCGGGGCTCGTCGCGACGACCGTGCCGCCCTCACTGACGATCACGCGGCGCGTCGTCGTGGTCGGTGCGGTGATCTCAAGCGTGAGGCCGCCGTCCGCGCCGTTTGCCCAGTCTCCCGCGCTGGTGGCGGTGACCGTGATACTCGGTGCCGGCGTTGTTTGCCCGTCGACGAGTGAGACCGATGCGGTAGCGGCAGCCGGCCCCACGACCCGCGCGATCGACCACGACAACCCGTTGCCTTCGATGATCGCGGCGGTCAGCGCGTCGGTCGCGGGACTGTACGTCACGCGGTCACCGAAGCGTCGCAGCAGTTCCGCGACACCGGAGCCCTGCGCAACATCACCGCGATCAAACAGGCCGACGGCGAACAGGTTCCACGGTGCTTTCGCTCCGGCGGCGCTACCGCCAGCGTCAGCGAACGACACGGCGGTACCCGGCGGTGCGGGCACGACTGTTGGACTCATCAGATCCCCTTCGGAGTAGTTGTGCGGCGCTTCTCGCCGCGAGCGGATGGCGTTGGTGCAGTCGACGGCAGCGCAACAAGGTCGCCGCGCGCGATCAGGCGTGCAGCGGCAGCCGTCGACATGGTGTGCTGCTCCCCGGGTGCCGCGACGCGGCCACCGGGCAGCGTGACCGGCCCGGCGGCCGTCACGAGATATACGGCCATACGGCCTCCTAGTCGTAGAGGCGCCTCGCGGCGCCGACCCGTCTGTGGAAGTGCTGCGACAGCGCCACCATTTTCCGGCACACCTACCCGATTCTCTCGGGCCACAGCTGGAGTGACGAACCCATGATCGCTCCAGCTCCAGCTGTGTTCGTACGAATGGTGAGGTTGAACGCCCCGGTGATGATCTGGCCGCCAGCCCCTACGAAGCCCGCTGCCCGGTAGTAGCCTGCTGGCATCGCCGTCAATGTGTACGACACCTCGGTGCCCCCGACCACGAATCCGCAGATCCCCTGTCCGCCCGTAGATCCGCCAGACTGAAACATCGTGTCAAGCCTCCAGGTGTAATAACCGGGGAATTGAACGCTGCCCGACGACCCGGAATACAAGACGCTAGAAGTAGTGCCGTCCTGCGAGTTATTACACCTGTATGTCAGCGGTCTGGCCGTGGACATTACCACCCACTTGTACGATCCGGAGAGCGTCGAGTCGTATCGTACGTGCCAGTACTCTCCGGTCGAGAGCTTGAGCATTACCTGGTCGCCGTCGGCAGGGGACGTAGGCAGACTGGTGACGATAGAGATGATTCCGCTAGCTCCCGTCGCGCCCGTGGCTCCGGTTGCCCCGGTTGCCCCGGTTGCCCCGGTGTCGCCCTTTTCGCCCTGCGGACCTTGCGGACCGGTAGCACCGGTTTCGCCCTTTTCGCCTTGCGGACCCTGCGGACCTACTGGTCCTTGCGGGCCGCGAACGATCTCCAGCCGGTATCCCGGACGAGAAGACTCCGTGCTCATTGCTGTGCCTCCAGGTCGAGGTGCGTCGTTTCGACCGGTGGTGCTGCCGGCCACGGCTGGTACGGGTCGTCGCGCGGCGTTGCGCCTGCGGGCGGTCCGCCTCTCCACTGGCCGAGCGGGACGCTGGACGCGTGCAGCGTGAGGTCAATGCCGAGCAGCACCTGCTCGCGCTGCTCGACAATCGGGGTGTAGTCCTCGTCGACGACCAGCAGTTCGCGGCAGCCAGCGACCGGCCTGTCGAACAGCATTTGCCGGGTCACGGCGGCGTAGATGTGCAGCAGGTTCGCCGTGGATTCCAGCGATTGCGCGGCGGCGTACAGCACGACGCCGAGTTCAACGTCGCCGCGCAGCTGACGGTCGGGGCCGCGTTCGATGTTGCTGGTGCCTCCGAGCACGACGATCGCGGCCGGAGGGCGTTCCTCGCCGCGCAAGATCACGCCGTGACGCGCGATGATGTGGCGCAGCGTCGGCACCGACCGAGGTGGCATGTCGTGTTGACGCTCATACGCGGCGAGATACTCGGCCTGCCACGCGGCAAGGGTTGACTGCACGCCGGTCGCGAGCAGCCACGGCGACAGGAACTCAGCGAACGCTTCGCTGCTCATCGGATGCCTCGGCGCTGGCGTGCGAGGAGGTAGTCGTTCGTGTCGCGCGCACTGTCGCGTGCCGCGAGCGTGTCGAACACGACGACAGGGCGCGGCGGACGACTTCCTGCGCCCGCGTGGAACAGGTTGGCGTGCGCGAGCGGCCCCTTGCCCTGAACGCCGACGTTGAGCACGAGCTGGCCGCGCGGAGCGAAGATCGAGTCCTTGACGCCCGGGGAGTGCGCGTGCGTCAACGACTTCCTCATCGTGCCGGTGAACTCGCCGACGAGGCCGCCCTTCCAGCGGCGCATCGGGCCTTTGCCGCCCTCCCGCCACCGGCGCACCGGGTAGCGGTAGCGCCGCATCGTCGAGGGCGCGCGCCGCGTCCATCGCAGGCGCTGGTGGAACACGCGGTTCTCGGATTCGAGCCAGCGGTCACGAACCTTGTAGCCGAGCGGCCGCAGGTCACCGGCACGCCTTGCCATGCGCCGCAGTTCGTCGGCCGTTCGGTCAACGCCGCGAGCGTCGATCTGGACGCGCACCGGCCTACGCCTCGCTGGTGGATTGAGCGGTGATCTGCCGCAGCGAGTGGATACGTCGGCCGCCGGGCTGGTTGTCGCGCGCCGTCGACACGAGCGCGTCAAGCTGCTCCCGTGCGATTCGGCCAAGCTGATCCGCTCCGCCTTGGCTGGGGTCCGAGCCGTCGGCATAGTACGACTGCTCGATCGTCAAAGCCGCGTACACGGCGGCGCAGTCCTTCGCTGCGGTGCCCAGGTCGCCGGCCGTGGTGCGAACGGTGCCGAGGCGCAGCGCAACGTACCGCGCGGCGCGCGCAGCGTGCTGCGCAGCCTCAACATCGGTCGGGACCGTGTCCGCAGTGAACGTGCCTTCCAGCCCGCCGAGCGTCGAGCGGGTGCGCGACACGATGAGCGCGGCAACCTCCGCGACGCTCGGCGTGATGGTGGCTGGATCGAGCACCGGCTACGCCTCCGGCTCGTCCGGTGCGGCGTCGTTGGAGGTGCCCGCAACGAATCCGCGTACCTCGTGCTGCTGGAGGTGCGACATGTCACCGATGTACGGCTCCTGCACGCCGCCCTGCGGCGAGGGTGACGCCGGCGTGCCCGTCGGCGCGGGCTTGGGCTTGGCGGCACTCATGCCGGCGCCTGACCAACACCGAACGGGTAGCGCGTCGCGGAGTCTGGGTTATCGAAGTTGATTGGGTTCGCGACCGCGAACCCAACACGAAACACGCACCGCAAAGCGACGGAGTCCTGCTGCGCGAGGTTCAGCACGACCGCGCCGGAATCGTTCGTGATGACCGCCTGATCGAGAACCTTCCAGGTGATGTCCTGCCGGATACCGATGATCCCAGCGGTCATGTCGCCGTAGATCGATTCCACCGCCGATGCGCCGGTCGGCCACAGGCCGCGCAGCGGATACGACACATCCTCGCCGTACCACTGCTGCTGCGTGACTTCCGGCAGTTTGTCGCCCTGCGCGTTGCGGGTGCTGCGCAGCAGCCCCTTGTACAAGCGGTTCGCGACGATGCCGTTCACGTCGTACCCGTCGGTTTCAACGGTGCTGAACCCGGCGCTGATATCACCGGCAAGGCCGCCCTGCGCAGCGGTCTTCGTGCCACGCACGTACGTGTTACCCGCCGCAATGGCTTTCGCGGCGATGTTCGCGTCCGTCCACGTCGCCGGCGCGTTCGTGCCGAAGAACACGGCGGCGTCAAGCACGCGGCCGAACGCCTCAACGATCTTCGGCTTCGCTTCACCCCAAATATCGAAGTCGGCGTCGTCAAGGACGGCCTCGGGGACCGGGACGATCACCGCGATCTCTTCGGCGTTGAGATACTTGTTCTCCCACGACAGCTGCGAGGTCTGCTTGAGCCCGGAGTCACCGGACACGAAGTACGCGATCGGTAGTGCGCTGAGGACGGGCATCCGCTGCTGTTTGCGACCCATCCGGACCTGACGGAACATCGTCAGTGCAGCGGACTGCTCCGGGACGTTCTGGAGAATGTCGTTCGCGACTTCCTCCGGGATCAGCGGGGTCGCTGCCGACCGGTCGGTCAGCGAGTTGTACGTTGGCATGGTGCCTCCTGGTTGGTGGGCCGGGGCACTCCCACGGCCTGGTTACCTGCGGCCGAAGGCCGCACGAATCTCGTTGTTCATGTCCCCGCCGCCGGCGGGCTTGCCTTGCGGGCCGGCGGGAATCTGTGGGCCGCGTGGCGGTGGTGCTTGTCCGGCAAGGAAACCCGCGAGTGTTTTCGCGTCCTCGTCGAGCTCCTCGTCGGTGCTGCCACGCAAACGGTCAGCGAACTCCGCGGGCAGCCCGGCACGGTCAGCAGCAGCGCGACGCGCCGCCGACTGCTCAAGCTCGGTGCTGCGCGCCTGCGCGGCAGCAAGCGCTTCCTGCGCCTTCTGAAGCTCGGATTTTTCTGCGTCAGCGCGCTGACGCTCAGCCTCCTCAGCGGCTTTCACGCGGGACCGCAACGCCGCGTTCTCACGCCGCATCTTGCGGACCTCACGCAACTCGACGCTGTCGGCATGCTGCCCCTCCGGCTCCAGGCCATCGAGCGGCTCGCCGCCGGCAACGACGGACGGGTCCTGCTCGGCACCAGGCTCAGCAGGCGGTGTGGCATCAGCCATCAGTGACCTCCAGGGTCAACGGGGGATGTTGGTATGCAGCGGCAACCGACCCCACACGCAAAGCGGGGAGAACCGGTCAACCGCAGAGAAGCGGATGGCTACCCGCGAACGGCAGGTAGCGACAGGGGGAAGGCGCTGCCGCTACGCGGCGCGGCGCTGCCCGCTGGGCACGGCGGCCTCAGCTGCCGTCATGACGAACTCGACATCGTCGTAGCTGAGCACGCAGAAGTGACACTCGCCGTCCGGGTCGACGAACTCGACGAGAACGGCTGTCGTTCCGATGTCGCAAACGACACCGTGCCGTCCTGCGGGAACCTCGGTGCCGTCGTCGCAGGTGGCGGTGGCACGGGGCTTGACGATGTCGAGGTCGGCGAGCATCCTTGATCCAAGCTACTGCTTGGAGTCTTTCTTCGCAATGTAGGCGGAGACCAGCACTGCCGCGCCCGTAGCTTCGTCGAGCTTCCAACTGGTCGTGACCGTGGCGATTCGGCCATTCGGGAACGTCACAGCTATGCGCGCCTCGTAGGTCGTGTGAACCCGTTCCTTGACCTTGATGACGACAGCATCGACGAGCCCCTCTAGCAGCCGCTGGGCGAGCCACGGCCAGTCTTCTCTCGACAGTCCGCCGACTGCGGCAAACACGCGCGCTTTGTGGCGTCCGCTCTCGTGACCGAGGTCCAGCGCGTAGTCGCGCAGCTTGGGTGGCGGGATCGTCGCGCGGTGCGGTTCTGGGAACCGGTCCCCGACCGCGAGGCGTGGGGTGTTAGGGGTGTCGTCGGTAGGGAATGTTGGAGCGGGTGGCAGGCCGGGAAGGATATCCAGTGGGCCCGGGGCGCCGTGTTCGGCGATGAGGACGGCCGTTGGTGTTTCGCTGACGGTGTAGTCGGTGACGCCAGCGCGGGTTTCGTCGATCTGGAGGAGGTCGTTGAGGGTGATCGTGCCGTCGCGCAGGAGCTGCGCCTTGGTGGCGCCGCCTCGGTGTTTGAAGAGGTTGTCCTGTTCGGTTTCGGTGAGGCTGTCGAAGATCTGCCGGCCGGTTGGTGGGAGCGGGTGGCCGGGGGTGGCGGGCCACGGGATGCAGCGGCAGCGAGTGTGACGTGGGAACGAGCGGTCGGCGGCCGGGTGGATGGTGCCGTCGGCGAGCGCGAGGCATGCGCCGCACGCGTCGGGTTGTACGCGGCGAACCCAGCCGACCCCGAGGGTTTGGAGGCGGTCGAATTGTGCGTCGCGGAATGTGTCGACGAGTTCGTCGTGCGCGATGCGGCCGGCCTGCGCGGCGATCATGCGCGCCCACTGCCTCTGGACGCGCGGATCGATCGAACCAGGTCTGCTCCACACTGGCGTTGGGACGCCGTTCGCGGTGGCCCACCGCTCAGCAGCAAGGCGGGTCCGGAGCGCGGCCCGGTGCAGGCGCTGCTGCACAAGTTCGCGCTGCGAGAGGACGCGCAGCCACGGGCTGTTGGCTGTTGGTGCGGATGCGTTCGGTGGCTGCTGGTAGATCCAGTGGTCGCCGGCTTGCTGCACGTCGTAGCCGCGTGCTCGCAACGCGGCGAGGCGACGCTCCAAGCGCTGCTGCTCGAACTCCGCGAGCGTTGGCGGAGCGGCCACGGTCCGCCCGGCCGCCTCGTCGATAAGCGCGGCGCCGGCGCGGACCGCCCAACCGGTGTGCCCGCCGGTGCGGCCTCCCCACAGGACGCGCGCGAGCATCAGCTGGCGGCGGTCCGGGTTCTCCAGCACGGCGCGCGCCGTGGCGTGAGTGACGTGCTCAGCGCGGGCGTGTAGCTGCTCCCAAAGCCTGCCGGTGCTCGTCACTCGGCTGGCGGTGCTGGCGGTTCGGGCGGCGAGCCGGACTGATCGGAGACGCCGAGTGCGACGCCATCGAGCCGTGCTTGGCGGTCCTGCATCTGTTTGAGACGGCTGATCTGCGACGGGCTGTACCCGTACTCGGCCCACAGCTGCTCCTGCGGGACGCCGATCGCGGCGAGCTTCACCGCAGCGTCGGCGCGCTGCACGTCACTAATACGTTCCGGGTTGCCCCAGACCGCAGATACCGCGAGGCGTGGGGCGCCGTCGATGTGCGCGGCGAGAGTGATCGCCTCAGCCCACGCGGCACCGAACAGGGTGGTGCGCCTGCGTACGCGGCTGACAAGCCCGGATTCCGCTGCGGCAAGCGCGTCACCGGAGAGGTTTGCCATCTGCCCAAGCAGGTAGTGCGGTGGTGTTCTTGACAGCGCGGCGATGTGCTGAACGAGCAGTTCGATCGACCGCGTGTAGTTCCCAAGGTCAGCTGCCGCGAGTTCCTGCACTTTCGCGGCGGGGTCCTCGATTGCCAGCCACCGGTTGATCCCGCCGACAAGGTTCTGATCGGGTTCACCGGTCGCGGGGTTGACCGGCACTTCGACGCCAAGCAGCACGCGTTGCGGGTATGCGGCGAACTCGCTGGCGATCAACAGGTCACCCAGGAGCTTGTTGCTTGCGTCCTGCAAAGGCAGGATCGGTTCAAGGTCACTGTGACCGCGCCCGTACACGTCCGGCGCGTTTACAAGCGGAATCAGTGGGACGACGCCGAGCGGGTTCGCGGCCGGCTCGTCGACGGCTCGCCACGTCGTTGCGCCAGCGCCGCGCGTAAAGCGCCAGATGTGATCCGGCGTCATCAGCTGCGCTTGCCACGCTCCGTCAAGGTCACGCCACCGCTTGAGACCAGCCAGACGCCGGCCGCGATCGGCGGGATCGTGTTCGACGATCGTTTGCAGCGGGTCTTCGACGGTGATCCGTCCGGCACCGTGCTCGTCTTGGGTAACGAGGATGTACGACTGGCCGGTCACGAGCGCGTCGGTATGCGCCACGTCAGCATCAATGTGCAGGCCGTTGCGAGTCCACAACGCCATTGCCGCCGCGCCGTCATCTTCGGACCCGGTCGCGGCGCTGAAGCCGATCAGCGGCATCCGCTCGGTCGCGGTATCGATCACGATCCGGCACCAGTTATCGGTCGCCTGCCCGAACGTTGAGCCAAACGAATCACGCCACTTACGGGTCGCGAACTGCACCGGCTGATCACCGTCGTAGTAGGCGCGCAGCACGCGCGTGCGTGCCTCACGTGACTGGAGCTGCTGATCGAGTCGGACGCACCATGCGGCGGCGCGCTGCGCGAGGTCACCGATCGCGTCCGGGTTGCCCCGCGACGCAGAGTCATTTTCGGGGTCGGGGAGGCGCACCGTTCCCATTGCGCCGGCGTTGAGAGCCATACGCGGCCTCCTCAGTCAGGGATTGCGATCAGTCGCGGCTTGCGCTTCAGTCCGCCGGCCGCGATCGCATCAGACGCCGCTTCGTACGCAAGGACGGCGGCAACCGCACCGTCGATGCGGTCTTCGGGGTGTTTGCCGGGCTTGACGAGCTTGTAGCCGCCTCGCGTGGATTCCATGCGCGCATTGACGACCATGCGGTGCATCGTCTTGTTGCCGTTGTGGCCGAGCGTGCGCGTCAACACGTCCGTTTTGAAGCGCTGTAGTGCCGCAGGCATTCGGCTCGACGACGCCGTGGGGAACTTGACGACGACCTTCGCGCCGAACTCAAGTGCCCAGCCGTCAATGTCGGTTGCCCAGTACGGCGGGTCGTAGTAGCCGCGCGCAACACGAAACCGGTTGTGCGCGTCGCGGAGCGTGTCGAGGACATCATCGGCGGGGACTTCCCAGCCTTCCCCGGCCGCGCCGTACGGCCGCTCCCAACACTTCAGCGGCACGATCAACCGGTCATGCAGGCGGCATGCGACGAGCACGGTCGCGTCGTAGAGGCGGCTGCCATCGAAACCGAGTGAGATCACGTCGCCGTCGGCAAGGGCCGAATCGGCGCCGCCCCGGACGACGCTGCGCCACTGATCAGCGGCGATCCATTGCGAGTCCCCTTCGCTCCAGACGCAGCCGTGAAGTTGCAAGAACGCTGCTTCGCTGAGCTCGGGGTTCGCGGCCTGCCGGGCAAGGAACCTTGTAGTGATCCACCCGGCGGGGTTCGCCGCTTTGATCGCTGGTATGTCGGCGCGTGAGGTCGTCGCGGCGGCGTAGTTGAACACGAGCGTCTGACCATCAAGGTTGCGGCTGATAGTCAACGACCCGCGACGCTCAACTTCGCCTTCGCGCTCGTTGCCGTCGATCAAGCGGCCGAGGATGCCATCGGCGCGGGTATGACCCTCGCCAGCCGTGCTGATCGTGAAGGTTTGTGCGTCTTCGCGGGCGCCACCACCGGTCGTCAACGCCTCCCACGCTTTGCGGAGGTTCGGGGTTGTCCACTGCGCAACCTCATCGCAGATCACGAGCGAC
Source organism: Patulibacter sp. (assembly GCA_047604965.1). Lineage (GTDB taxonomy): Bacteria > Actinomycetota > Thermoleophilia > Solirubrobacterales > Solirubrobacteraceae > JAGIBJ01. Next base: position 17,813 of record JASGGQ010000015.1, read on the forward strand.
GGGTTGTAGCCGTGCAGCCGCTCCGGGCTCGACGACATGCGCAGGATGACGCCGCCGCCGTCGCGCCGGGCGATCTCGCCGATGTACGACCGGACGACCAGTAGATCTTGCAGCTCGGGTGAGCGGCGGATGAACGCGACAACCGAGTCGAAGAGCCGGCCGGCTTGTTTGTCGCTTGAAGCGGCGAGCAGGATCTCGGGTTGATCCTCGTCGTACAGCAGCCGGTACAGCGCGTACGCGGCGAGCATCGTCGTTTTGCCGTTCTTGCGCGGCAGCACGAGCGCGATCGAGAGCCAGAGGTACATTCCGGCCTGGTCGACGGTCAGTGCTTCGGTCCAGAACTCCTCTTGCCATGGCTCGAACTCGACGGGGCGGCCGACGAACCGTCGGCCGATCGAGTGCTGAAGATAGGTCTGGCAGAACCAGCTGAAGTGCGGTGCGCGCGTCGCGACGGCCGCCGGCTGCGCGGCGGGCGCGCTCATCGGGATCTACCGGGCGGCCGGCAACATCGTCAGCACGGGCGGTTCGCCTCGCGTGCGGCTAGTCGCAGCGATATCCCCTGCGGCGAGCATCGGGTTGCGCGTCTGTGGGCGTCCGCCACGGTTCTTCTCGATGCGCGCGGCAACCTCAATCCCGAGCGCCTTCGCAAATGCCTCGGCCGCCTTTTCGGCCTTCAGTGCGGAGTCAACGAGCGGGTCGGTGACCGGCTGCCCCATCGACCCAGTCGCGGTGAGATCACTACCGACCTGCTCCCAGCACTGCCGAGCGACGGCGCACGCCCGCGCGTAACGCTCAAGCGCGAAAGCATCGGCGGCTCTGAGTGGTCCGCGTGCGGCGATCTCATCGTACGCGGCCTGCCACGCGGCGCGGCCATGCGCGCTGAGCCCGGCTGGTCGTTTGAATGCCGTGTCACCGGGAGCGAGTTGCTCGACGATCGCGGCCTTGGTGAGCCTGCCGGCGCTTTCGATGCCGGCGGCGGTTGCGCGCTGGACGAGCTGCGCCTTGGAGAGCTTGGACAGGGCGGCGGCGCCGAGTTGGTCAGCCATCGGGAACCTCCAGGGTTCGGTGCGGCTCGCGGCAACGCGGCCGGCTCCAGGCCGACGCGTGGGCGCGATTGAGAAACGAAGCGGGCGAGGTTTCGTCAGAAACGACTACCCCGGGCGGTTCCCTTCCCCAGCGGTTTGGGGGTGTACCCCCCCTCGGGACGTGGCCGCGCTTGCTGTGCCGCGCGTCGCTGCGGATGTTACTGGTGGCGGGCGTCGGCGTCTGCTTGCGCGAGGCGGTGACACGCGGGGCACAGCAGCTCGGCGTCTGGTTGCACCACGTTGCCGCCGCGGCTGATCGGATGCGGGTGGTGCAGCTCCAGCATGGCGCTCGCGTTGTCGCAGCAGTCGCAGCGTCCGTCGCTGCGGGTGATGGCTGCCGCGCGCTCATGCTTGTGGCGGGTGTTCCCGGCTAGTGCCCTGCTGCTTGGGCTGCGGTTCGCCCATGCTTTGCGTTGGTGTGCGTCGCAGCGGCCGTGCCGCGTGGCAAGGCGTGGGCATCCGGGGATGGCGCAGACGGTTGCGGCCGGGCTCACGGCACTGCGGTGTGTGCGGACGCACCGGGGGCTGTAGCTTGAGCGCAGTCATTTGGGACCAGGCGCGGGCTCGCGATGAGTTTAGCCCCGGCTCCGGCGGATAGGCGGAGCGTCACGACGCCTGCCGCCACGGGGCACGGCCGGCTGCTGCGATGGCGCGGGTGACGCTGGCCGCAGCGGCGGTGCGCGCGGCGATCCCAGCGGCACCGGCCGCCGCATACGCGCGGAGCGTTTCACGATCGACGCCTTCCCCGGCGTCGATCGGTCGGAACTGGAGTGGTGGCGTCGGCGCCTGCATTCCGGCGTCAACGAGCCGGACTTCGTCGATTGCGACTGGCGTCCACGTCGTCAGCCACACTGTCTGCCGGGTTCCGCGTGCCGCCATGTTCACCTCCTGCGCTGTCGCGCTCGGGATGTTGAGCGCGACGCGGCGAATGTCGGTGACGAGGCGCAGTCCGAGCGTTCGCGCGTGCTGCTGCGTGAGGTCGCAGATCATCACCGGTTCGACTTCGCGTACGCGCATCCGCGTCGGCTCCTCACTGCGGCGATCGTCCGCCTGCTGGAGCGTGGTCACGATCACGTCATCACCGGCCACCCAGCCCGGTTTGCTGTGAGACAGGTAGCCGGCCTGCCGGTCGTCGAGGAGCGCGCGATGCTCGACGACCGGCACAGCCAAGCGATGCGTCGGCACTCGCGTCACCGGTACTCGGTGACGGGCAGCGGGCGGGCTCACGCATGTACCGCAGGTGCAGTCGACGCGGTGCGACGGGTATTTCAGCATGTTGCCCTCCGAGTGAGGGTCGAGGGTTGCGAGGGTGGGTCGCGTCTCCGATCGTAGCCGTCTGGGCGGGCGTGGCCTTGTGGTCCAGGTTGTGGTCCACGGGTCGCTTGTGGTCCAGGTTGTGGTTACGTCGTCTGCGACCAATCGGCCGAAATTGCCCGTAGTTACTGGGTACTAATTCATACTGACGGTTTCCGACGAGTCGGAAACGGGCTCATAACCCAAAGGTCGCGGGTTCGAATCCCGCCCCCGCTACTAGCAGAAACCCCCGCAACGTCGGGGGTTTCGTCGTTTCTGGGGCCGCTGGCTCCGGCAGGAGATCCCGGCGGTCGCGGACTTGCAGATCGGCCCCAACCTCGCGGCCAGGCCCGTATCCAGCAGAGAAACCTTCGGGCGGGCGACTGCGCGCTTCGTTCGGTTCGTCGCCCAGCCGGGGATGTGCTGCGTGAGGTAGTGCGTCTGGAGCAGTTCGAGGTACGGGGTGAGCGTTCGCGCCGGAATGGAGGTGTCGCGAGCGGCATCAGCGATGCCCACGGTGTCGATGGCGCATCAGGACGACGTCCAGAATGTGCGGTGGCGCTTCAAGCTCGACGCCTGCCTCGACGACAGCATGGGGATGAAGGCGACGCCCGACAACGCAGATCTCCAGCTGTCCGCCGCCGCAGGCGACAAGTGGATGAAGTTGCGATACGCGGGCACCTGCCGCTGCTGCGGCACGTCGCTGCCGGCGCGCGCGGAAGCGATCTACGAGCGCTCGACGAAGACGGTGCGCTGCGTGGCATGCCCCGATGCGCCAGCCGGTGCGCCGATGCACGTCGCGGAGGCGGTGGCGCCGGTTGTCTCTGATGGCACGGCGCCACCGGCAGCGGTGGGAAAGGCGGGCGCCTCGGCGCGGCGCGAGTACGAGCGTCGAAAGGCGAAGGACGAGGCGCGCGTCCGGGCGCGGTGGGGGAAGCTCGGCGGCATCGCGGTCGCGTTCTCGGAGGAGCGTCAGTCGACGAAGGCGTGGAAGACCGGTGCGATCGGCGAGGAGCGGCTTGGCGCCCGGCTTAGCGAGCTGAACGAGCCTGGGCTTGCGGTGCTCCACGATCGCCGCGTCCCAGGGACCCGCGCCAACATCGACCACATCGCGATCACCAGCTCCGGGATCTGGGTGATCGACGCGAAGCGCTACCAGGGGCGCCCGGTGGTCAAGGCCGAAGGTGGCCTGATGAAGCCGCGGGTGGAGAAGCTGTTCGTGGGGAAGCGCGACTGCACCAAGCTGGTCGACGGCATGTTGTGGCAGGTCGAGCAGATGCGCGAGCAGTCGGTGGACATCCCGGTCAGCGGAGTGCTCTGCTTCATCGACTCCGACTGGCCGCTGTTGCCCACGCCGTTCGTCACCCGCGGCGTGCGCGTGGTCTGGCCGAAGCGTCTCTACAAGCTGCTGCGTCAGGACGACGGCGGGAGGCTCGACGTCGCCGCAGTACGCGACCTGGTCGCCGCGCGGTTCCCGCAGGCTTGAACCGGCGTGCGCAGCGCCCGGGCGCGTTCGTGGGCGGGTCCGCAGGCCGCTGGTTTCGGCGCGCTCGACTGACCAGACTGCTACATCATGCTACGCTCGGTTGATGCGGGAGATCGCGCAGCGGGATTTGAGGAACGACAGCGCTGCGGTTCTGCGGGCAGTCGAGCGCGGGGAGCGGATCGCCGTGACCCGCCGTGGGGTGCCTGTCGCCGCGTTGGTCCCGATTGAGGATGGCGCAGGGTTGCGGTGCGTTCGCCCGGCAACGAGCACGAAACGCTTCGCCGAGTTTCCGCGCGTGCGCATCGACATCTCATCCGCTGAGTTGCTTGACGACTTGCGCGGCGATCGTTGAGCCTCTGGTATCTCGACACGTCGGCGGCGCTGAAGGTGCTCCTGGACGAGCCCGAATCAGCCGCGTTGATACGGGCGCTCGATGGTCGGCCCGATGGTGTCCGGCTCATCGGGACGCTGCTATTGGAGACGGAACTCCGTCGTGCCGCGCAGCGGCGCGCTGCGTTGTCGCAGGCGTTGGTGAGTGAGTTCTTGGGTGCGATCTCGCTCTACGCGGTGGACGACGCGATGTTTCGTGAGGCCGGGTTGTTGCAAGGCGAACACTTGCGCTCGCTCGACGCACTGCATCTCGTCGGCGCTATTCGAGCCGGCGTAGATGCCGTGGTCACCTACGATCATCGCCTGCGAGATGCGGCGGAGGCGCTGGGCTTTTCGGTAGTCGCCCCACGAGGCTGAGCACGCGCGGCGCATTCGCGCTGTCCGGCGCGCCGACCTGTCTGTCACCGCGCCGGGAGGCCCCTCGACGAGCCGCTCGCCTTGTTTCGTGCTCGCCGCCGGTTTGCTTCTGCGGGGTCAACGCCATTTGGGCCGTCGCCTCCTTGGGGTGGTTGACAGCCGGCGCAGGACGCTGCAATAGTTAGGCTTATGGCTAAGTGTAGTGCGGGGAACGACGCACTTGATCGCGTATTCGGTGCCTTGGCCGACCCCACTCGACGGGCGGTGGTGGCACGGCTCGTTCAGGGTCCGGCGTCGCTGAGTCAGCTGGCCGCGCCGTTTGATTTCGCGATGCCAACGATGCTCCAGCACCTGCGAGTTCTGGAGGGAGCCGGACTTGTGAGTTCGCAGAAGGTCGGGCGCGTGCGCACCTACCAACTCGTGCCCGACGCCACCGCCGCCGCGAACGACTGGATCGTGAGCCACCGACTGCCTCGCGAGAAGCAACTCGACCGACTCGGCGAGTTTCTCGCCACTCAACCAAGCCCCCGCACCTTCAAGGAGACCGATCATGACGACGACCGAAACTGACCAGACCCACGCGACCTTCGTGGTCGAGCGCGACTATCCGGCCCCTGTGGAGCAGGTCTGGGCAGCGTTCGCGGACCCGGCGGTCAAGGCCCGGTGGTTTGGCGTCAGCGACGAGTTCGACGACATCGAGGCCGTGGAAGAGTTTCGGGTCGGTGGACGCACCATCCACAACGGACGGCACATCGCGACCGGCGCGAGGTCGCGCATGGGCGGCACGTACACCGACATCGTCGAGCACGCCCGGATCGTGTTCGTTTACGACATGTGGCTCGATGATGCCCATGCGTCGACCTCGCTCACGACGATCACGTTTGCGCCGTCGGGCGCTGGGACCAGGTTGATCTACACCGAGCAGGGTGTCCACCTCGACGGGATCCATGGTCCCGGGCCGGACGCGGCGGCCGGACGTGAGCGCGGGACGGCGGAGATGCTGGATTCGATCGCCGCCATCCTCTGAGGTGCTTTGCGGTCCAGGGTCGTGAGCGGGATCGACGAGGCGAGCGCGACCCGGCAACCGCGCTAGCACGGCCGGCTCAGGCAACGCTCAGCAAACTCTCGGGGTGGGAGGGCTGCGGCGTCCGATCAATCAGGTGACCCACGCGACGATTCCATCCACCAGCTCGCGCCCCGAAGGGGAGCCATGACCATCAACGCACTCGGCACAAGCAGTTCGCTTGGTGCCACCTCACTCCAGCAAAACCAGCGAGAACGCCCTAAAGGTCCGGACCTCACCGAGACGGCTGCGCTGCTCGGCACTTCGACGGAGGACCTGCAAACGCAGTTGCGTTCCGGTTCGACGCTTGAGGACATCGCCTCCGCGAAGGGCGTCTCGCAGGATGATCTGCTGACGGCGCTCAAGAGCGACCTCAAGAACGGCAAGCCGGATGACGCGCCGGAGCTGTCCGACGAGCAGCTCACGCAGATGGCGTCGTCGATTGCTGCTGGCCAAGGCCCCGGTGGCCCCGGTGGCCCCGGTGGTCCGCCTCCCGGTCCGCCTCCCGGCCCGCCTCCGGCGCAGAGCAGCACGTCGACGGAAAGCAGCGACACCGATTTCAACCTCACGTCGCTCGCCGATGCGCTTGGCGTTGAGCCGGACTCGCTCCGTGAGATGCTTGCCTCCGTGCAGGATCTCGGCGAGTTGCTGCAAAAGAGCGGTGTCACCGGCTATGGCTCGGACGGCAACGGCGCGGTGACGTCGGGGTTGGCGATCGACCAGTACGCGTAGACGCCTGCGATTGACCTGCGCCGCGCAACGGTTGCGCGGCGCAGGCCGATGGCGCCATGTGCCGCGTGCGCGTCGAGGCGGCGACGCATGGCGCCGCGTGCGTCGGTGAGACTGTGGGCGTGCTCCGACCGCTTGCCGACGAGTTTCGTGCCGCCCGTCGCGATCGCACACTGGTGGTCGTTGAGGGCTTTCATGCGCTCAAGCACGCGCTGCGTTTCGGCGCGGAGGTGAGGCGGGTCGTCGCGTCGGCGTCGGCGCCACTCGATCAACTCGTCGCGCAGCTTGCTCCCGATCTGGAGGTGGCGCTGCCTGTGGTTGAGCGGGTCGATGACGGGGAGTTTGCGCGGCTCGTGCCGCGCGTGCCCCGTACCGGCGTCGTGGCGCTCGCTGGGCGCCCGGTGGTGAACGTGACGGCAGTGCTCGGGGGTGTGTTGTCGGCACCGGTCGTGCTGCTGGAGAACCCGCGGACGATGGGCAATGTCGGTGCGGTGGTACGGGTCGCTGCGGCGGCCGGCGCGGCTGCGGTGTTGACGACCGGCCCGCACGATCCGTGGCAAGCTGATGCGGTGCGCGGCGCGGCTGGGCTTCAGTTCGCGCTGCCGGTCGCACCGATCGAGACGGCGCTGATCGACGACGCGACCCGTCCGCTGATCGCCCTCGATCCTGACGGCGACGAGTTGACCGGTGCGGTCGGGTTGCCGGCCGGGGCGATCTTGGCATTCGGGACCGAGCGCGACGGCCTCACCGACGCGCTGCTCGCGCGCGCCGACCGGCGGGTGCGGCTGCCGATGCGCCCGGGCGTCTCCAGCTTGAACCTCGCAACGTCGGTCGCCGCAGCCCTGTACGCCTGGAGGCTCGTCGGGCAACAGGGCTCTGCGCGGTAGCTCTCGGAACGTCTGCGGCGCCGACGCGTACGAGCACTCAGTCTGCGACTCGGCCGGCCGCTCGTGTTCGCGGCGGCGGTGCGGCATCATGGCTCAGTGGCGGCGAAGCGCAAACCAGAGGATCTGACCCTAAGGCTGAGCTTGAGGTGTTGCGCGTGAAGTGGCTGTCAGGACGTTCGCGGCGCGCACGCGGAGAGGTGGCCGCGCACAACGGCACGACGCCGGTGCGGCGAGAGGGGTGGCGTACGCGCGCCACTGAGGCGGAGCTTGCCTTCCCGCTGCTCGGGCCGCGCGTGGCGCTGCGGCCGTTCTCGCCCGACGACGGTCGCGCCGCGCACCAGATCTATGCCGACCCAGAGGTGATGCGGTGGGTCGGTCACGGCGCGGTGACCTCATACGCCGCCACCGAGTCGATCATTCGTCAATACATCACGCACCAGCAGCTCCACGGCTTCGCGTTCTGGGCCGTCACCGACCGTCGCACCGGCGAAATCATCGGCGACGCCGGACTTGCGCGCACCGCCGACGGAGCAGTCGAAATGGGGTACACGCTGCGCAAAGACCGGTGGGGCGAAGGACTGGGCACCGAAACGGCGGGGGTCTGCATCGAAGCGGCACACACACTCGGCATCCCGCGTGTACGTGCCCTCGTCGAAGCGCCAAACGTCGCGTCGCGTCGCGTGCTCGAAAAGCTCGGCTTTGAACGCGACGGCACCACGCTGGCGTTTGGGCGCCCGCACCTCGTGTACCGGCGCACGCCGTAGAAGTCCTGCACGCAAGCGTCTCGGGCGGGCGGCATGCGCGATGCGTGGTGCCGCTGGGCAGGACCGCAACTTTGTCCGCTAAGTTGTGTTTCTGTGTGATGCGCCGCACTGTTGGCGTGCATCTGTCCTGAACCGGAGTCCCCGTGTCCCGAATCCGCACCAAAGGTCGTTCCGACACCCGGCTGCGCCTTGCACGCCGCAGCGCGTTGGTCCTCGCCGTACTGACGGCCTCCGTCGCCGCGCTCGCGCCAGCGGCCGCGCAGGCGGACGACCCCGCCGTCACGCTGCAAAGCGTTTTCGTGTCACCGATCTCTTCAACCGAAGAACAGTGCAACCCGGAGACGGCTGCGGCGGCAGAGATTCTCGGGCGCGTCGCCACCGAGCCGGAGACGACGCAGGCCGGCGCCAGCAACGACCTCTGCTTCGGGTTCACGCTGCCGGATGGTGTGAGCATCACCGGTGACGACATCAAGACGATCGCGGCCACGCTCCCCGTTGGCTTGGCGGGCGAGCCCGACGCCGTGCCGACCTGTTCGGACGCAGACTTTGGACTGACGAACTTCGCGCCGTCGACCTGCGCCGACTCGGCAATGGTCGGCACCGTCTACACACGGTTGACCACGCGAGTCCGGTTTTCCGAGAGTGGCCTGGGGAGCTCAAATACCGTTCACAAGGGCGGCACGGCGGCGCCCCACTGGGATTCCGGCAACGAGCGCTGGGACGGTCTGACCGATGGCGGCTACGTCTACAACCTGACCCACGACGCCAACGAGTTGGCGCGACTCGGCGTCGTTATTCAGCCGGTCACCGGGCTGGGTGCAGACAAGTTCACCGTTTCGATGCGGCTCGCAGCTGATGGCAGTGGGCGGATCGAGACAGTGGTGGACAACGCGCCGCGCGAGGCCTATTACGAAGGCTTCGTGAACTCGGATGGTTCGCTGACCGACGATGCACTGCCCAGCGACGTGTACGTCCAATCGATCGGAATTCGTGTGTGGGGTTCGCCTGCCGGTCGCGTTGCCGATCGCGAAGATGGCAATCCGACCCCACTGATGGGTGGTCACGACTTCATTCAGTTCGGCACGAACTGCACCGATGCGTCGAGCGCACACGTGGACCTGACGACGTACGCCGGAGTCAGCAGTTCGATGGATTCGAACGAGATCACGCCGACCGGCTGCGACGCGCTGCCGTTCGAGCCGTCCATTTCGCTGACGACGACGGCGCATGCGCCAGCGACGCCGACCGGACTGACGGTCAAGGTCGACATCCCGCAGACCGACTCCGGGGTGCGCAGTGCGACGCTGCGTGATGCGTCGGTCACGATGCCGGCTGGTCTGGAACTCGGCGCGCAGGTCGCATCCGGCGACAGCGGCCTGCCGCTCTGCACCGCTGCGGCGTTCGCGGAGGACACGCTGGCTGCCAACACCTGCCCGGCCGGATCGAAGGTCGGCGACGTGAAGATCACGACGCCGCTGTTGAGCCGCGCGTTCGTTGGCTCCGTCTACCTCGGTGAACAGTCGGCCGTCGGCGAGTTGCCGCCGCTGTACCTCGAAGTCGCTCCCGAAGGCGCCGACGCGGCCGATGCGCCGCGCATCAAACTCGTCGGCAGTGTCTCCGTCAATGACGACGGCGTGTTGACGACCACCTTCAACGACGCGCCGCAGCTGCGCTTCAGTTCGCTGGAGCTGACCTTCCCCGACGGCCCGCACGCGCTGTTCAGCACGCCGCGCACCTGCGACGAGGTGAGGAGCACGTCGACCTTCACCTCATGGTCCGGCAAGACCGCGACCGCCGACGCGTCGATCCAAATGACTGACAGCTGCGACCTGCCCGGCTTCGCGCCGACGCTCGCGATGCAGCCCTCCAATAGTCAAGCCGGCGCAACCGCTCCGACGAGCGTGCAGATCAGCCGGGACGACCGCTCGCCGTGGCTGACGAGTGCGAAGGTTTCCCTGCCGTCCGGCTACCTGGCGGACCTCACGGTCGTCACCGAATGCGGCAGCGCCGATGCGCAGAGCGGTAACTGCCCGGAGAGTTCCCGCATCGGCACGGTCACCACCCAATCGGGCGTCGGCGATGCGCCGCTGTCGCTGAGCGGTTCGATGTACCTCGTCGAGCGGCAAGAGGGTGCGGTTGCGGGAGCGGTAATCGTCGTCCGCGCGAAGATCGGCGAGCTTGACCTCGGCGATGTCGTCGTGCCGGCCCGCATCGACCTGCGCCCGACCGATGCCGGCCTCGTGCTCACGACCGACGTGCCGACGCGCTTCAAAGGCCTCGCGCTCAACGTCCGCTCGATCGACGTCAACCTCGACCGCGAGAACTTCTCGCTCAACCCGACCGCCTGCGGGCCGCTGACGGCAACCGCCGAGATGACCGGCGACGGCGGACAAACCGCCACGCCAACCGCGCAGGTCACGTACACCGGCTGCGGCAACCTGCCGTTCCAGCCATCGTTCTCGGCGAAGCTCTCCGGCGACACGAAGGCGCTGGGGCACCCGCAGGTCGATGTGACGATGACTGCTCGCGCCGGCGACTCGAACATCAAGAGCGCGACGGTGACGCTGCCGGCCGGCATCTCGACCGACCTGAAGAACCTCCAGGTCACCTGCTCGCAGGACACCTTTTACGCTGGCGGCTGCGGGACGACCGGCAAGGTCGGCACCGTCTCGGCAACCGTCTCGATCACCAACGACACGATCTCCGGTGACGTGTACCTCGTGAAGGTTGCCGGCGTGTCGCTGCCGGGCATCGGGATGAGTTTCACCGGCCGCTACGCGCAGCGCGTGCTGTCAACGGTGAAGGTCGACAAGTCGGGTCGCGTCATCACGTCGTTCGCAGCGATCCCCGATCTGCCGCTGCGGCGCCTGCAAATGACGATCAACGGTGGTACCAGCGGCCCGATCCAGGTCTCGCCCGATGTGCCGACGACCGATACTTCGTGGGATGCCGAGTTCACGGGCCAAGGTGGTCAGACCGCGAAATCGACGATCGTGGTGCCGACCTCGATTCCTGCCACGAGCGTGACCTGGAACCGCAAGACGGGGCTGAAGATGACGCTCACCGCGCCAACCGGGAAGCGGTTCAAGAGCGCGAAGATCACGCTTCCCAGCGGTATTACGCTCAAATCCGGTAGCGCGCGCAAGAAGTATGCGAACGCCAAGCTGACCGGTGGCAAAGGCAAGACGAAACGCTCTACTCACAGCCTTGCTGTCACCGCGACGAGCGCGACGACCGGCCCGACGAAGGTGACCTTCACCGTCAGGGTCAAGGGCTACAACGTCAAGAAGCAGCTGAAGAAGGGCAAGAAGCTCAAGGTCACCTACCGGGCTGTGACCAGCGACGCGACGGTCGTCTCCAAGAGCCTCACCGTCAAAGTGAAGTAGCCCGACCAGGCCCGGCGGCGCCCGCGCGGCTGCCGCCGGGCACCAGGCGGTTATCGCACGTAGGTCAGCAGGGCGGCGCGCAGCGCTGCGAGGATCCTGCGCGTCAGCTCGGTGTTGCCGCCGAGTTCTAGCTCCGCGACGCGTCCGGTAACCAGCGCATCAGCCCACACGGCCGGCGAACCGGCTGCGGATGCGGCGACGGCGGCACCGGACGGCGTCGCGCCACTGCGCGCCACGGTGAGGCGGCCGTCGGTGCAGGCCACCGTGCCGGTCAGTGCGCCAGAGGGCTGCTGCACCGTCCACTGCACCACCTGGCCGTGTGATGCGGCAGGCAGGTGCACAAGTGGTGCGAGCGCATACAGCACGGCGTAGATCGCGTTCGCGTCGCCGATTTGCACTTCCGGCCAGTGGCGGCTCTCCCACCAGAGCGACAGCACTGCGATTGCGGCGACCGGGCGCCAGCGGTCATGCAGCAGGTAGGTGGTGCTACGTGGCACGGTCCGGCCGACGATTCGATGCACCACCTTCGCTTCGACGAGCGGTGTCAGCCGTCGGTAGAGCGTGCGCCGAGGCACCGGCGCGACGCTGGCTTCGAGGGTCGGCGGATCGAGTGCTGTCGCGCTGAGCGCGAGCGTTTCAAGCAGGCGCGTCGCCGCCGGGTCGGCGAGTGTGGTGAGCGCGAGATCAAGCGCTGCGGCGCGCTCGGCCGGCGACGCGTTGGCGGGCAGCTCTGCTGCGTGTCCGGCGATCCGTTCGAGCAGCGCGTACAGGTTGAAGAGGGCACGGCCGGCGGCAGTGAGCGCCCAAAGGGTCGGGCCGTCGCCATGGCCGGCGGCGCGCTCGACAGCGACGGCCAGGCCAAGCCGCTCGAGCCCGCGCAGGCGATCACGCACCAGTCGTGGCGTGACACCCGCGAACGGATGCTCAGTGATCGCGAACCCGCCGCCAGGCACCCCGGCTGCATCGCCGAGCGTGAGCAGGATCGCGCGGGTTGGCTGGTCGGCGAGCAGCGTGATCGCGGAGCGTGAGCGGCGCGTGCCGCTCTTGGGGGATGGTGGGGACAACTCCATCGCGAACGCACACGGTACCCGCTTGCGCGACGATCGTCACACTTGGCGGGCGACACGGTGCCGCGCATGCCCGCGTTTGCCCGCCCGACTGTGCGCGTATCCCGATCCAAAACTCCATTCGTGCCGATTGTGCGGCGACCGCTCGTAGCAGGTGAATCGCAGTCATATAGCCGAATTTGCAGGCGTCTTGTGGGGAAAGGCGGCCGGCGTCCGGCGGCGGGCCGAGGGATCTAGGTGTCGGTGCGCACAGATCGGGGAGACTACCGGTGCCGGCCTGTGTTCCCGGTCGGCAGCCCATATACCGGTAGCGGCCCTGGCCGCTGCTTCAGGAGGAAAAGAGTGTCCCTCAAGTCCCGCGAGGCGCGCAAGCTGGCTGTTGCTGGTTTTGCTGCTGCCGCTG
>JASGGQ010000016.1:0-29794 GCA_047604965.1 Patulibacter sp.
CCGCCGGTGGCCGGTAGAACGCGATCGCGCGCGCCCCGGCCTCGCGCAATGCGGCGCCGTTGTCGATCGCTCCGAGGACGGCGCCGATCCCAGGCACCAGCCGGCCTCCGAACCGCCGCGCGGCGCGGCGCCCCGCGTAGCGAACGAGCCGCTCGCTGAGAGTGCGATGGCGCTTGCCCGGCGGGGCGCCGGTCAGCGACGCCTTCATCTGGTTCTTGGCGAGCCGCACGGCGATCCGTTCGCCACGGCGATCGAGCGCGGCCTGCGCCGCCTCAACGGTGTCGTACACCTGCGTGACGACCAGCAGTTCCGCTGCGCGATCTGGATGGGTTGGATCGTGCCCGTAGGCGGCGGCGACGAACACCACTTCGCGGGTGAGCAGGTACACCAGCGCAGCCAAATCGGGGCCGACGGTCAGGAAACCGCCAAAACCAAGTGTGGCGCCTTCGAGCCGGGCGAGGTTGGTGCTTCGCCGCACGGCGACCTTGGCGAGTTGATCGGGCGTGTACGGCAAGGTCGAGCCGTCGCGCAACCAAGCGTTGGCGGCCGCCCCGTGGACCTCGACGGCCCGCAACGCGATCGTCTCCAGCGCGTACGACGGCTCAGCCCGCAACTCCTCAAGCACATCGACGAAGAAGCGCTGCGCATCGAAGCTGCTCGGGCGCAGGAACCGCTCGGCGGCGTCGCTGCCGGCGGTGGCGACGCGGTCGATCATGGTGCTGATGATCGGCACCGCCTGAGCCTAGATGATCGCTCGGGCCGTCGTGCCGGGCGCCAACCCCTGGCGCGGCCCCGCCCCCTTGGCTACGCTCAACCGGTGGTGTTTAACCCCCTCGCACCGAGCCAGCTTGGCGCTGCGGCCGCCAACGTGTGGGATGCCGCGCTGCACGGCGGCCTCGCCGACACGCGCCCGCAAGCGCGGCGGATCCTCACCGAAGCGCGCCACCGTACGCTCTACCGCTACCTAGCGACCGCCGATCCCGACCCAGGCCGGCTGCCGGTGTTGCTGGTGCCGACACTCGGCGCCCCGCCGGCCTGCTTCGACCTGCGCCACGGCAACTCGCTCGTCGAACACCTCCTCGGCTGCGGCACACGCACGTACATGGTCGACTTCGGCCGCCAGCGCTTCTCCGACCGCGACCTCGCGATCGAACGGTGGGTTGAACTGGTCTTCCCCCGCACGATCCGCGAAGCGTCAGCCGACGCTGGCGGACGCCCGCTGCATCTCGTCGGCTGGTCGCTCGGCGGCGTGCTCGCGGCGCTGACGGTGGCCAACGACCAGTCACTGCCGGTTCACACCGTGTCGGTGATCGCGGCGCCGTTCGACATGCACCGGATGCGCCTGCGGGCGACGCTCGCGCCGCTGTCGGCGCTGAACATGCTCTCCGAAGGGTTCATCCAGACGGCGCTCACGCGGGCGATGTCGAATCCGTTCGCCGCGCCGGTGATCCGCACGGGGATGCGCGCACTTTCGCTTCCGCGCGACCTGAGCTATCCAACGTCGCTGCTGCTCAACCTCAACGACCGCGACACCCTCGCCCAGCTCGAAGCGACCGAAGCGATCAAGCGCGACCTGCGGACGTATACCGGCCGTTCGATCGGCGAGATCTACGCGCGATTCATCGCCGTCAACGAGCTCGACGTGCGACCGGCCGAGCTGCACGGCGAGTTTCTCGATCTCGGGGCGCTGCGCCAGCCGTTCCTCTCGATCGCCGGGACGGAGGACATCCTCGCGCCGGAGATGGCGGTCCACGCCGTCAGCACGCTGCTGCCGCAGAGCGCGGAGGTGCGGCTGCGTACGGCACCGGGCGGCCACTTCGCCGTGCTGGCCGGCCCGACCGCGAGAACGACAACCTGGCGTGAACTCGACGAGTTCCAAAACTGGTGGGATGCGCGGCAGATCCGCCGTCGCGCGCCGAGCCGGCGAGTCTCCGTGGAGGAGGCCGGCGCCTCCGCCGAACGCCCGCACCTCCAGGTGCTGTAGCGGTCTGCTCATCACGTCGCTGCGCAGGCAGCAGCGCCTCCCACGTCGCGCTGCGGGCGGCCGCCAATCGTGCCCGTGTTCGACGAGCCGCCGTGGCTCACCGTTGAGCCGCTACGCCTCGCGGCGCAAGACCCAGAGATCCTGGTGGTAGCCGATCGCGGCCGGCCGGTAGAGCGCGACCGACCACCGCGGCGTGATCGTGCGCAGCATCCACTCGGGGTCGATGAAGGAGACGCCCCATTCGCGATCGACGACGCCCCAGTCGCCATCGTCGCCGAAGGAGTCGATGAAGGCAAAGCCGCTGCGGTACAGCTGCGGCACGACGGCACGCTGCGCCGCCTCCCCGTGATTCGGGTCGTTCGCGCGGTAGGCGATCGCGCCGGCGCCATGCGTCGTGATCAGCGCGAGCCCGCCGGGCCGCAGCAGGCGGTGCAGCTCGTCCAGCCACGCTTGGGCGGGCGCCGCGTCGTAGTGCGACCAGATCGAGATCGCGTAGACGGCATCGAGGCTGCCGTCGCCCAGCGTCAGCGGCGGG
Source organism: Patulibacter sp. (assembly GCA_047604965.1). GTDB lineage: Bacteria > Actinomycetota > Thermoleophilia > Solirubrobacterales > Solirubrobacteraceae > JAGIBJ01. The sequence goes on from JASGGQ010000016.1 coordinate 2,520, forward strand.
CGCATCGGCTGGTCGAGGAAGGTGATGCCGGGCAGTGCCTGCCGCGCCCACGCGATCGCGTCGGCGTTGACGTCGCAGCCAAACCATTGCGCCTGTGGTCGGCGCGCAGCGAGCATCCGCACGACGCGCCCCGAGGAGCAGCCAAAGTCCAGGACACGCCCGCCTTCGGTGAGATCCAGGCCGGTTTCGCGGAGCGCCGTGTCGATCATGTCGGCGTACCACGGGTCGCCGCCGCTGGCCCATTCGCTGTGAGTCATGGCGTGGATCTCGGGCGGCGGCATCGCGGCGGAAAGCCCGGTGCGCGCGCGCAGATCGAAGCGATCATGCGCGATCGCGCGGCTGATGAGCGTCGCGCGGCGGTCGTACGGATCGGCAGGCGTCAGCCAGGCGCGGTCGTCGTCGTCGAGTTCGTCGAACAGTTCGCGTTCTTGGTCGTCGCTCATCAGCGCGACGTAGTCGCGCAGCAGTGGGCCGTGCGCGGTCAGGCGATCCTCGATCGGCACGTCGCGTTCGCCGAGTCGTTCGACGATCGCCGCTTCAACCGGCGCCAGCTCCGGATCCGGCTGCGGCGGTGGCGCCGGCGCAGCCGGCACAGCAGGCGTCGGCTCATGGCGCCACGCATCGACGGCGCGCTGCGTGCGGCGCAGGACGCCGCGCGCCTTATCGGCTGCGGAGGACATGCGGGGATTCGGTGCGAATCGGCGGCTGCGGGCGCATCATGGGCGCGGAACTCTACCTCGCCGCTGCGAGCCGCAGCGCGGCCCGCAGTTCCGCTTCGACCTGCTCGCCGGAGCGCTCCCATGTGTGCGCCCGCGCGAACGCCAGCCCGGCCTGACGGCGCCGCTCACGCTCCTCGGCGTCGTCGAGCAGTCGGCCGACGACCTGCGCGAGTTCCAGCACCTGCGGCTTGGCGAACGCGACCGGACCGTCGTGGCCGAAGACGCCGACGGCGCTGGGGTGGTCAACGTCAACGCACGGCAAGCCACAGGCCAGCATTTCGCCGGGGATCAGCGAGTAGTTCGTGAGCGACAGGCACAACCCGACGGTCGCTTGGGAGTAGAGCCGAGCGAGTGCGTCGGCGTCAAGAATCCCGGCGTTTTCCGATGGGACGGAGAGGCCGACCGGGTTCGCGCTGCCGAAGGTCACGATCCGCACCCCGGGCCGGCTGCGTACCACCGCTTCGAGCGCGAGCGCTCCGAGCGCGACGCCGCGACGAGGCGTCTCAAAGCGCCCGTAGAACGCGACGGTTGCCGGCTCGCGCTCCAGCGCCCGAGGGTAGTAGAGCGCGTGATCGGCGGCGAGGTCGAAGTGCCCGCTGGTCGCGCCGTAGCCGCGCACCATCTCGGCCAGCCACGGGCTGGCGGCAATCCCGTGCAGGCCGAAGCGGTACGTCGCTTCGGCCAGTTCGCGTTCGGCGGAGGCCGGGTAGAAGTCCGGCTCGCGATCTTGCACCAGGTAGGCGCGCGCCGCACAATTCGGCAGCGTGCGCACCGTGTACGCCGTCTGCCAGCCGGTCGCGACGACGACATCGGCACCGAACCACGCACCGAACCCTTTGAAGAGCGGCGCGGCGAGCGGCCGGAAGTGTTCGCGGATCGTGCGCCGCAGGACCGCCGCGCCCTCCGGGTTGTAGCCGAGCGGGTCGTCGAGCCACAGCGTGCAGGTGTGGCCTTGGGCTTCGAGCTGTTCGACGAGCCGGAAGATCGTCATGTGGCCGCCGGAGCCGATCCGAAACCACGGGATCACGACGGCGATGTGCAGCTGCCGGCGATCGGCTCGCGCCGGCCCGTCGCCGGTCAGCGGCGCGGCGCCGCCGCGCAGGCTGTCGACGATCGACGTGTACGGCCCGGCGAGCGGCGCGACGGGCGTGGCGGGCACCGGCCGGTCGGCACCGGCGGCCACTGCATCGACCGCAGTGCGCGGGGCGCTGGCGCGGCCTTCGAGCGAGAGTCGCCGTTCGACCCGATCGGGCAGGGTCGCGGCACGCGAGCCGAGGATCGCGGCGGTGCGGCGGCCGAGGTGGTGGCGCGTGGCGCGCGCCGCGATGGCGAGCTGCTGTGGCCTCGCGGCGCCGTGACGGCCGGCCCACGCGGCGTCGGCGCGGGCGCGGGCGAGCGAGTCACGGACGGCATGCAGCGGGTGGATCTCTTCGCGGTGGCCGACCGTTTCCGCGAGGCCGCGGTACTCGTCGAAGTAGCGTTTGAAGAACTCGCCTGGCGGGTAGTCGTGGGCGTGCAGGACGGCCGCGGCCGGGTCGTAGCGTTTGCGCCACCGTGGGTGCGCGGCGAGTTTGCGTCCGAACGCTTGATCTTCGCTGTAGGCGAGGTCGTCGAACCGCAGCTCCGCCCAGCAGCCGCGGCGGTATGCAGCGTTGACGTTCGAGAGGAAGGTCGGGTCGCCCGGCTCGAAGCGCCGCGCCCCGCCACCGGCTGCGGCGAACGTTGCGAAGTATTCGGTCAGCTCGCGCGCGACCATCGGGCTCGTGTCGGGGCGCGGCAGGTGCGGGCCGAATAGTGCGCCGAGGTCGTCGTCGGCGGCGAACGCTGCGGTGATCGCGGCCAGCCAGCCGGGGGTCGGCGTCGCGTCTTGCGTGAGGAAGGCGAGCAGCTCACCGGTCGCTTGTTCGGCGGCGAGGTTGCGCGTCGGGCCGTGTTTGAAGCTGGCGGGGTCGATCTCGATCACGCGCGCGCCGTGACGCCGCGCGACCGCTACCGAGTCGTCGGTCGAGCCGGAGTCGATCACCAGCAGTTCGTGCGGCTGCTGCGCGGCGACTGCGGCAAGCACTTCGTCGAGCAGCGCCCCGCCGTTTTTGACCGGCAGGATGACGGAGGTCGTCAGCGGCACGCGCCTCACCCGAGCAGGCGCCGCTTGGCTTTCACGGCGCTGCGGTAGATCTGCCGCACGCCGCGAACGGCTTTGCGCAGGTACTCCATCTGTGGCCGCGCGAAGAGCCGGTTGAAGTCGACACCCCAGCGTTCAAACCAGTAGAGCGTTTCCTGCGCTTGCGCGACGGTGTGGGCGGTGCTGGCGCGCACCATCGCCAGCTCTGCTTCCAGCTGCGCGATGCGTTCGCGCAACGCGGCATTCTCCGTGGTGAGGTCGGCTGCTGGCTCCGGCACGGAGCCGAGCGTACCGCGCCGCGTGCGGCGCGGCGCGGTACGCCACCGCAGGCGTACCCTTGGCCGCATGCGCCTGCCCCGGTTCTCCCCCGCGACCGCGCACCGTGCCGCACAGGCGTTGCTGGTGCTGCTGGTGGTGACCGTATTCAGCGGTGCAGCGGTGCGACTGACCGGATCCGGGTTGGCGTGCCCGCAGTGGCCGCAATGCAACGACCAGGTGATTACGGCCAATACGCCGCAGTGGATCGAGTTCGGCAACCGGCTGGTGTCGGGGGCGATCGGGTTGGTGTCGGTCGCGGTGTTCTTCGTGATGGTGCGCCGCACGCCGCGCGATCGCTCGCTGCTGCGGATTGCCGCGCTGCCGCCGATTGGGATGGCGTCAGAGGGTGTGCTCGGCGTGATGACGGTGTACGCCGGCCTGACCCCCGCGCTGGTGATCGCCCACTTTTTGCTGGCGTTCCTGATCCTGGTCGGTTGCGTGGCACTCGTATGGCGCTCCAGCCATCCATCGGGGAGCCGGCCGCTGGCAACCGATCGCATCGCGGTGTGTGGGGTGCGGATGTTGCTGCCGCTGGTGACGTTGCTGGTCGTACTTGGCAGCTTGGCCTCCGGTGCCGGGCCACATCCGGGGGCGGCGGCGACCGGCGAGGTGGTCGACCGGATCGACTGGTTTGGCGGCGAGACGCTGCACCTCCTGATCTTGCGGCACGGGCACGTCGGCACCGCGACACTGCTCCTGACCGGTCTGCTGCTGGTGGTGCTGTGGCGCCGCGACGCACCGGCGCCGCTGCTGCGCCGCGTCGCGGCGCTGATCGGCGTGTATCTCGTGCAGGGCGCCGTCGGGCTGTACCAGTACTACAACGGCCTGCCGGCCGAGCTGGTGTGGGTCCACATCGCGCTCTCGACCATCGTGTGGGTGCTGATGCTGTTCGCCGTCTTTGAAGCCGGCCGCCTGGAGCCGCGCGCCGCACTCGCCCAAGAGGGCCGCGCGCAACCAACGGGCTGAGCGACGCGATGCCGAAATTGCATCGCATAAGATGCCGAATCTGACTGATTGAAGATCCCGAACTTGCATCTTTCGGGATGACGAAGTTGCCTGTTCACCGCGTGACGTTGGGAGTTTTGAGGTGTGGGAGCCGAACTCGGTCAGTATGCGCGCCGCGTCATCGACGACGAACTCGACGAGCTGTTGCCAGCGTTGCCGGCGATCGCCTTGGATGGCGCGAAAGGCGTCGGCAAAACGCGCACCGCCGCCCAGCGCGCGGCGACGATCCACCAGCTCGATGACCCCGCGCAGCTCGCAGGCGCGCGTGCAGACCCCGGGAAGCTTCCTGCTCACCGGATCAGCGACCCCGACGACGGTCCGGGGCCTGAACGCCCCCAACCCTTAGAGGCTCTTACAGCCGCTCGGCGACCTTTGGTGCTTCGCGCTCGAAGTACCACAGCGAGAAGAGCGGCAGCAGCACGAGAATCCCAACCGGTACGAGGCCGCGCGGGAAGCCGCCGACGACAACCCATCCTGGTGCGGCGGTCGGGTCGATGATCCAGTGGCGCAGCTGCGCGAGGATCGGCGTCAGCGGGTTGAATTGGATGATGCCGCGCAGATCCGGCGGGACTTTTTCGACGGCGTACAGCAGTGGCGATCCGTAGAACAGGGCGGTGGAGAACACCTGCCAGATCGGCAGCACGTCGCGGAAGCGGACGTACAGTGCCGAGAGCAGCGTCGCGATCGAAATCGTGAAGACGATCAGCGGCAGCAGGCCGAGCGGCAGCAGCAGCCACGTCCAGGTGACGGGAACGCCCTGCGCGACGATCAGCAGCAGCACGGCGATCAGGTTGACGCTGAGGTTCAGCAGCGAGGTGGTGACCGTCGCGAGCGGGATCACGAGCCGTGGGAACTGCATTTTGCGCACCATCCCTTCGCGGTTGACCACCGACTGGATCGAGGCGGTCGTCGCTTCGACGAAGAACTGGTAGAGCATGATGTTCAGGAGCAGCATCGCGCCGTAGTTCTTGATCGCGTCGCCGACCGGCGCGATCTTCGTGAAGACGACGAAGTACACCCCGAACAGCATCAGCGGCCGGAACAGCGACCACAGGTAGCCAAGCGCCGACCCGAAGTAGGTGAGCTTGAAGTCGGTCACCGCGATCATCCAGGTCAGCGACCAGAAACGCCGCAGGCCGCCGCCGAACGCCGACGGCCCGCGAATCTCCGTCGGCGCGCCAAGCTCAGCGCTGGAGGTAATCAGCAGGTTCGCGTCAGACATCGGCATTCTCGATCGTGGCCGGCATGCCGGAGGTGATGACGGTCGTCTCGCCGCCACGGCGCAATTCGACCTGCGTCGGCACCTTCAGCGCGCCGACGATCTGGCGCGCGCCGTGGATGATGAACTCGCTGGCCGTCAGGTCCTCCACCAGCGGCTCGGGGCCGCCGGCGCGATGTAGGTGAAAGCCGACGTGGTACGGCGATTCGGCCAGCTCAGCTTCGAAGATCACGTCCGCTTCGACCGGTTCACCGGCGCGCAGCGAGGCGCCATCGAAGTCAATGAAGGTGCCGGTCACCTGCCGGTGGATCGCGTCGCGGATCACGAGGAACAGTTCGGGGTAGTCGACCTGCACCGGCGGGGTGAAGCGCACGCGCAGGCGGATCGGCTCGCCGGAGCGCTGCGTCAGCACGCGGTTGCCGTGCGCATCGACCGCAACCGCCGTCGCGTGCCACGCCTGCATCGATGCGTCGGGGCGGGTGTCTTCCGGGCTGGTGCCGTGTTCGAAGTTCGCGTCGATGTACGCGCCGCCGATTTCGATCGGGTCGCCGATCCGTTCGATCACGCCGTCGCGGATGAACATTGCGCGGTGACAGAACCGCTCGACGGCCGACATGTCGTGCGTCACCAGCACGATCGTCTTGCCGGCGTCGCGCAGCCGGTAGAACACGTCGAGGCACTTCTGCTGGAAGGCGGCGTCGCCGACGGCGAGCACCTCGTCGATCAGGAAGACGTCGGCGTCGGATTGCACCATCACCGCGAAGGCGAGCCGCACCTGCATGCCGGAGGAGTAGTTCTTGAGCTTGAGATCGAGGAACTCCTCGAGCTCGGCGAAGGCCATGATCTCGTCGAAGCGGCGCTGTGCCTCTTTGCGCGAGAGGCCCATCATCACGCCGTTGATCGTGACGTTCTCGTACGCCGTCAGGTCCATGTTGAAGCCGACGCCAAGCTCAATGAATGGGGCGACCCGGCCAGCGGTCGCGATCGTGCCACGATCCGTCTTGTAGATCCCGGCCATGCACTTCAGCAGCGTGCTCTTGCCGGAGCCGTTGCGGCCGACGATCCCGAAGAACTCGCCTTGGGCGACGTCGAAGCTGATGCCCTTGAGCACCTCGTAGTCGATCGTCTCGGTGCGCCGGAACGGATGCAGTGCCCGCTCCTTAAGCGTGCTGACGTGCTGGCGCGGCACATGGAACGTCTTCGCGACGTCGTTGACGATCAAAGCCTTGTCGGTCACCGAGCTGGGAATCGTAGCGACGGACGAGCCCCGACGAGCCGCGCGGCCGGGAACAATCTGCTCAGCCAGACGTTCGACCGCGACGAAGGCTACGCATCAATCTGGCAGTGGAGCGCCCGCAGCTGATCTTCGAGCTCGCGGATCCTCGCTTCGTAGCGCTCGATCTTCTGCGCCTGCGAGCGTAGGTACGATGCGCCGCCAGATCCGCTGCGGGCGAAAGCGTTCCGTGCCAGTCGCCCATTCGTCCGCCACAGCGACAGGTTGGCCCGCTCGAGATTCAGCATATACCGGTTGTACACGGGAGCGAACGACACGACAGCACTTGCGTCCTCGACCGGAGGAACCAATTCCCCGATGAGCGCCACATAGTGGTTTGCATACTCTTCCTCTGCACGCTCCGGCCAGCGCAAACGCGAGTTCTCACTCAACGGGCCATCTGGACCGACAAAAAGTGAGCCTTCGAGGTTTGACTGGAGGATCAGCACATATTCCTCGTCGATCGCCCCGAAGAACTCGCGTGCGCGCTCATAGGAGAACTGCGTTTCGTGAAACTCGTTCTCCTCGGCGAACGCCTCGCCGTTCGGTACCGAAAGGATCATCCGAACACCATCCGCAGCGAGACGCGCGAGCTGTTCACGGATCGCGGCGATCTCCGGGAAATGCTCGATGCCTTCAAAGCAGACCAAGAGATCAAACTCGGAAGCATCGGCTCGACGCAGCCACGTGAGCGCGTCACTGGCGGCGAAATCCAGGTTTTCGCGGTCTTGGAACGTATGTGTTGCCAGGTCGACACTCGCGAGGTCGATGTCGATTCCCAGAACCGTCGCTGCGTGGCGGCTGAGGATCTCCGACCCGTACCCGACACCGCAAGCGAGATCAACGACGCGGAGCCCCGTAGCCAGCGCGGCAGCAAGCTCGTAGCGGTGAACATGTTCAACGGCGATGCCGGTCGCCTCATGCACGGCCTCCAGGCCAAGTCGCTCTAGGGCACCCACGACATCGCTCCTTCGCAGCGCCGAGCCGCAAGCTCAGCATCGAATCGGGCCAGGTGCGCTTCGCCGACGGTTCGAAGCATCGAGTCGCTCCGCACTCGGTAGCGCACCAGCGCCTCCGGGTAGACGACGCCATATAGCTGAGCGTCGCGCAACTGGCGGTAAAAATCCCAGTCTTCAAAACTAGACAGACCCGTCGAGTAATGAAAACCTCGGTCAAACACCGAACGACGCACTAGGGCCGCAGCATCACCCGCCACATTCCCGCGATCAAGAAGGGCTGTGTTATTGCCGAGCGGCCGGTAGCCGGCATCAGCTTCAAGCGGAACGCCGGCCTCGTTGATGTAGCGAGTCCAGCTCGTGAAGTATGCGACCTCGAGGTCGGCTTCAAGGCAGTCAACGGCCCGCTCGACGAACTCAGAGCAGAACTCGTTGTCTGCGTCCAGGAACCCGACGTACTTCCCGCAGCTGACGCTCACCCCGTAGTTTCTCGCGGCACCCAAGCCGCCGTTCGGTTGCGAGGCGACCTTGATCGGAAAGCGGTTCGCGAGGCTTTGAACAACGCGATCGTCATAACTGAACGAGCCGTCGACGACCACGATCACTTCCAGCGGGCGGTAGGTCTGCGCGGCGAGCGATGCGATCGCGTCCTCGATATAGGCTGACATGCCGAAGTAGGGAACGACCACCGAGACCATCGGACGGCCCTCAGCCGCGCGGCGACGTCGGGTCGCTCGGGGCGCCGCCTCAGCAAACCCGGCATACCAGGCGCGCACGTCGTCCTGCCGAGTGAGTTCGTTGAAGCGACGACGCGGGGCCTGCTCTTCGATCCGTTGCACGATCTCGTCTCGACTGGTCGCCAGCTGCTCGATCGCGTCGGCAATGGCATGCGGAGAGTCGGGCTCAGCGATTCGCCAAGCTGCGGTGGAGTCCGACGACATCTCGAGCATCCCGCCGACCGGCGTCGTCAGTATCGGCCGGTTCCGGGCGAATGCCTCCAGAACGACAGCTGGCCAGCATTCCCAACGCGATGGGAAGACGCAGAGGTCATGTTGAGCAACAACACGGGCAAGCGTCGTGCGCGGAACGTTTGGCATGAAGGCGATGCGCTCGTCGCCATCCGACGCCAATCGCAAGAGTTCCAGCATCGACTGACCAAGTGGCGCAGTGTCGGTATCACCGCCGACCAGTGTGAGTTGCACATCATCCCGTCCGACGAGAGACATGCCTTCAACGAGCGCCTCCACGCCTTTGCGGCGCTCGAGGCGCCCGGTGTAGAGGAGCCGGAGCGCGTCGCCGACACTGGGTGCTGGAGCCGGCTCGGTAGCCGTTGAGATCGGCTGGCGCAGCAAGATCCCCGGCGCCAGCGCCTTGGCGCCGTAGAACCGCTGGTAGGTTCCGTAAATGTCACCCCCGCCATAGAGCAACGCATCGGCCTCGCGAAGACAGAGCCGTTCTAGTCCATGAACGACGTCCGTATCGAAGTCGTAACGGAGCGCACCGTTGAGGACCGCGCACATCTCGGCTGTGGTGTCGAGGCGAACGACAATGCGGGTGTTTTTGAACGTCGGGTGCCCAGCGCGGCGTGCCTGAAGGACCACCGCAGCTTCACCGAGATAGTCCTGGAACTCAATCAGGGCCGGTGGATCGTCCGAGAAGCGCTCCTTGAGCGCCTGACAGACACGCGCCGACCACGTGTGCATATACCCGTAGTGGCCATCTATCTCACGCTCGCTTGGCTCAGCGACGTAGAGCATCTCAACCTGCTCGGGATCGAAGATCACTCCCTCCACAGGGGGCACCTGTTCAAGGGCGGCCCGGTGCGCCTCCGTCGTCATCACCGTGACAGGCCATTCCCGTGCCAAGAATGCAGCCAACGATGAGACGTACGTCCCAATCCCCCCTCCGAAAGGCGCAAGCTCCCGGGACACGAGGACAATTCGCCCGCGCGACACGACCGATCAGCCGCCTCGAACGCGACCTTTGAGGCCGCGCAGCGGCCGGGTGAGCTTCCAGCTGATCGAACTCATCACGTCGCCGTAGACGCTACGCAGCCGCTCGTGTGCGGCGCGCTCGGCGTCAAGCGCGGCGCGCGTGCGTTCGAGATCGTCACGCAAGTGTTCAGCCTCAACGGCCAGCCGCGCGTAGTCCGCGGCTTCCCAAGCAGAGCGCAAGCGTTCTGGCAGAGGAGCCCCATTTTCGCGCTGACCAGCCGCCAGCATGAGATCACGACCCCGACGCAAAACATCCGCCGCCGGGTAGTAACGATCCTGAACCACACTCTTCCCAAGACTGAGGCGCCCCGCATTGGTAATGATCACCCCAAGTCCACCCCAGAGCTCGTAGCGAAGGCCAGGCGTGGCAAAGCAATACCCAGGCACGAGATCGTACTCAACATAGGCCACATGCGGCCAGGAGGCCGCTTCAGCCTGCTCGATGCCAGCACGCACTACCTCATTCGTCGTGTCGTGGAGCACAATGACGGTGTGTGCGCACGCTTGCGATGCAAGGAGATCCTCAATGTCTTGGCGAACGCCGTCCGTTGAGTGGTCACCATCAACCAACACAAAATCAACGTTGCGTCCCTGGTCGGCAAACTCTTGGAGCTTCCTCGGCAGCCACACATGGCTGTCGCCGGTGTGAAACGTCACGTTCTCCAGTGCGCGAGCCGCAGGATCCGGCGCAATCAGATCAAAGCTATGTACCTCGGCAGCATGCGCGGCGATACGATCCAGGCTTCCACCCCGCGCGGTACCGATTTCGATTGCCAGCGTCGGCTTGACCTGCGTCAGCAGTCCCTCAAACGCCGCGCGCTCACCAAACGCCATCTGCCACCTGGGAAGCTCGTAGATCGATATCAGCCCAGCGTCGATGGTCCCCGGCGTGTTGTCGATATCCACGCGAGGCAGCGTACAGAGTCCCCAGTCCCAACGATCGCCCGTCGCGTTCGGCCAGGCGAACGCCGACATCCCCGCTACGCAGCTGCGGAAAATGTCGCTTGGTGCGGCCACGCACATCGACCGGCTCAACCATGCGATACGAGCGCTTCTTGATGCGCGGCGCGGTGCGGCGATGATCGGCGCACCGCCGTGCATAATGACGACGCCGCCGCCCATCGCAGGGCGCTGCCCCGTCAAAATGCCACGATCTGAAACACTGCGGCCAGTGTCCGTCGCTCGTCGCTTCGCCGCTTTCGCCATCCTCGGCATCGCAATAGTCGGAACCTTGCTGATCTGGTGGCCAGGTCACATGGGCGCCGATTTTCTCTCGATGTACGGCGACGCCCTCGCGCATCGCCCAACCGATTTTCACTCGCCGATGTTCGAACTTGCACTCGAAGCACTGCATCCGCTGGGCGCAGGGCCCGGCTGGGTGTTGTTTGCCCAGGTCACGGGCCTCGCACTCGGCGCATATTTGCTGTTTCGCGCACAACTTACCGTCGGTTGGTCCGCCATCGCGACCAGTGTGCTGCTGCTGTCGCCGATGGCATTCGGAATGGCCGGTTCGCTCGGTCGAGACGTGTGGTTTGCCGAGAGACTGTTGCTGGCATTTGGCGCGACCATCGCTCTACACCGCCACCCGCGCCGGCGCAACTGGTGGACAGCGCTTGCGGTGCTCGGCCTGGCGGTCGTCATATTTTCGCGCCAGAACGGCTTGTTTGCCGCGCCGTTTGCGATTACCGCGCTCGTCATTGCCCGGCGCGGAGTCGGCGTGGATCGGCTTCGCAACTTGATCAAGCCGGTCCTGCTCGGCGGCTTGGCCTCCGCCGCGCTGCTGTTCGGGACGCTGGCGGTGATGTATGCGGGCGGGGTCGAGCGTCGTTACCCACAAACAATTCTTCAAATCTACGACATATCAGCGATCGCGTCATATGGCGGGAACGCGACCTTGCCGCCCAGCCTGAGAACGGTTCCGATGTCACGGGTCGCCGCAACCGTCGAGGCCTATCCGCGCGACGTGGCGGCGTTGATTTGGGCGGGCGACAGCTCGGCGGTGACGCTCCCTGGCACGGCGGAACAGCGCAAGGAACTCGCAACCGCGTGGCGGCAAGCGATCGTACACAACCCCCTGCGCTGGCTCCGGGTCCGCGCCCGCATGTGGACGCAGATCACCGCGATGACCAGCCCGAGTTCGTGGATTTACCATCCCGTGGTCGACCCGAACGCCTTCGGATTCTCGCCGGCGGATGTCGAACTCAACGAAGCGGGCAACGACTACATGGCATTCTTCGCGACCGGCGCGAACGCCGGCACGTTCCTCTTCGACGGCTGGATCTACGTGGCGCTGACGATCGGGTGCATTCCACTGCTCTGGCGCCGCCGAGACGTAACCGGCCAGGTGCTCGCACTGCTCGGCGTCGGAAGCTTGGCATACCAGGTCAGCATGTTCTTGCTCAATAGCGGAGCGGATTACCGGTTTATGTTCCCGTCGGTGCTCGTGGCAATTGTGCTCACCGTGACGATGGTCGCGATGCGACCGATCGCGTTGCGGCCGATCGGCGGCAGACCTGTCAACGCACCAGCCGCGCCAGACTCAGCCAGCGAACGCTGAGGGACTCCACATTGGGCAGATTTCTCCGCGACGACGCGCCGCGCATCACGACGCATGACGCGGCAACATCTGCTCGCGTCCCACGCCCAACACCGCTCGACACGTGAGCCGTTTGCGATCACACCCGGCACGCTGGTGGGCCGTCAGTGCCGCCATCGCGCTCGCGATCACCGCCGTCGCGTGGCGTACCGGCGAATGGTGGCAGATCACCGATCCGTCGCTGAAGATCAACCTGTGGACGGCGCGCGCCGTTTTGCTGGTTACGCTGACGCTCGGGCTGCGCGGCGTGATCGCCGTGCTCCCGCGGATGACGCCGCTGCGCTGGACGCTCGCCGGCTTCTGGCTGCTGTATGCCGCACTCGCGATCGTGCTCGCCTGGCCCGGCACGCTGATGAGCGACTCGATTCAGGAGTTCACGATCTCACGCGGACTCGTCATCACCACCTGGTTTGGCTGGATCTACGGCCTCGCGCATCTCGCGCTGCTGGATCTGATCCCGCGCATGTGGTTCCTGCTCGTCGTCCAAGTCCTCGGCAGTGCCGCCGTCTTCGCCTACGCCGGGGACGTGATTTACCGCCGTGGGCGCGGCGCGCGCTGGCCGCTCGTGCTGACGACGCTGCTGCTGGCCGGCGCGGCCCCGGTCATCGCGACCACCATCCTGATCTCGCGCGACGCCCCATTTGGCGTCCTGCACCTGCTGCTGGCGCTGCTGATCGTCGATGCTGTCGCCGTCCGCAAACGTGCGACGCCGCTGATCGTGCTCGCCGTTGCCGTGCTGGCCGGGGTGCTCTCGGTCCTGCGCGGCGACGGCGTGTTGCTGTTGTGGACGCCGCTCCTGCTCCTGGCGTTGCGCCCCAGCCGCCAAGCAGCGTTGCGCGGTGGCCTGGTGACGGTCGCGCTGATCGTCGCGATCCGCGTCGTGCTTCCCACACCACTGAAGCTCGACGACGACCCGTTCCGGTACAGCCTGACGCTACGGCTGCCAGCGATTGCCGCGATCCTGGCGGACGCCAACGACACGGCCGATCGCCGCGACGACCTTCCCGCAAGCGACCGCAAGAACTTCGAGGGTTCCGTCAACCGGCCTTTTTGGTCGAAAACGCCAGAGGCCGACCTTGAGGCGCTTGCGGGCGTCATCGACCTGCGCCGCGTCGAAGGGCTCCAGTCGCCCTTTGAAATCCCGGCGTTCTGGTTCGGGGCCTACCGCCTCGATGCCACGCCGGCGCAGATCGCGCGCTTCCAGCAAACGGCCGATCGGCTGATCCGCGACAACCTGCCGGTCGTGCTGGCCTCCAAGGTCGAGACCTTTTCGGCGTCGAGCGGACTGATGAACCACGGCTTCACCGGCATCCCGTTTGAGCGTGGCGCCAACCCGTTCGGTGGGATCGCGCCGGCGCAGCGCGACCATCTCGCCGCGAGCGCGCCGTGGCCATCGGGCACCAACTGGCTGGCGCGCCAACTGGGCCGCAGCGCGACATACCAAGGGCTGCGCCCCGCCGGCTCGGCGCTGTGGTGGAACCTGGTCCCCGCCCTGGTGCTCCTGCTCGCAGTCCTCATCATCCGGCGCCGCTGGTGGCCCGAAGCGCTGCTGGCCGGCGTGATCCTTGCGCGGGTGCCGCTCGTCTTCGTCGCCGCGCCGGCCGCGCAGTTCAAGTACTACTACTCGGTCTACCTCGGGGGCATCGTGGCGCTTGGGCTGATGCTGGCCGCATTCGCCACTTGGCGCGCTGACCGCCGCGCGCAGCCGGCACCGGTCTCCGCGCCTGAACTCTCAGCCGACACCTCACCTGCATGACCACCCATCGCATCAGGCGTCTGGCGATGCAACTGCTGCGCTTCGGCTGGGTGTCCGGCATCGGCCTGCTGCTCGACTACGCGATCTACACGGCACTTCACCTCGCCGGGCTACCGGTCACGTTCGCCAACGCGATCTCCGCGTCATGCGCCGTCAGCTTCGTGTACGTTGCCGCGCTGCGTCACGTCTTCCACGCCGATATAGTCGCTCGCCGCCGGCCGTTCGCGAAGTACGTCGCCTACCAAGCGGCAGCGGTGCCGGCCGCATCGCTCGCCGTGGGGCTCGTCGAATCGGCGCTCGACGGCCGCTTCCTGCTCGCCAAGACGCTGGTCGTACCGTGCTCGTTCGGCGCCAACTTCCTCTTCATGCGCTGGCTGCTCCAAGCAGCGCCGGTACCGCTTCCCGCTTCGACCGCCACCCCGCAACCCGCACCTCAACGCCCATGACCGACACGCTCCGCACCCTGCTGTTCATCCCGGCGTACCGCTGCGAAGATCAAATCGTCCGCGTGATCGATCAGCTCGACGACGCCGCCCAAGCCAAACTGGCGGGCATCGTGGTAATCGACAACCAAAGCCCAGACGCGACGATCCAGCGGGCGAGCGACGCGCTGCAACGGCGGGTTACCGCGGTGCCGTGGCGGGTACTGCGCAACGACGACAACTACGGGCTCGGCGGCTCGCACAAGGTCGCGATCGACCTCGCCTTGCGCGAGCACTACACCCACCTCGCGGTACTGCACGGCGACGATCAGGCAACGCTCTCCGATCTGCTGCCGTACCTGGAACCGGCCAAACTCGACGGACTCGACGCGCTGCTCGGCGCGCGCTTCCAGCGCGGCGCGACGCTCCAGGGATACTCGCGCGTGCGAACGCTCGGCAACCACCTGTACAACCTGCTGTTCTCCGCTGCCGGACGCCGCCGCTTCCACGATCTCGGCTCGGGACTCAATCTCTTCCGCGTCGGCGCCTTCGCCGGCCAGCCGCACCGCCGCTTCGCCGACGACCTGACCTTCAACTACTTCCTCTGCCTGCTGATGGCCCGGCGCCGCTGGAACATCGAGTTCTTCCCGATCCTGTGGCGTGAGGAAGATCAACGCTCGAACGTCAAACTCGTCGACCAGGGCCTTCGCACCCTCCGCTTCCTCGGTGCCTACGCCCGCAACCCCGAGGCATTTCTCGCCGCCGAGCACCGATCCGGCGAGCCTGCCTACACCGCCCAAGTCGTCGCGCAAGGGCCGGATGCCGACCGGTGAACAGCTCGGCCGCTCGCTGGCGCGCCTGGAACGCGGCGGCCTGCTGCTCGGCGGGTTCGCGATCGCGGTCGCTGCGGCCGGCGTGGTGCTGGCCTCCGGTGAGCTGGAACTCGCGCTCGGCAGCGGCGGCGCCTGGGCCGCCGCTGCACTGGCCTACTTCGGCAGCCATATGACCCGCGCGATCCGGCTCGCCTACCTCGCCAGCGGCCCGGCCGCGTCGGTGCGCAGCACGGCCGCCATACACTGGTACTGCGCCGGCCTTTCCGTGTTGCTGCCGTTCAAACTCGGCGATGTCGTTCGGGTTGAGCGCGTCGCGCGGCTGCGCGGCGACGCCCGCGACGCCGTCGCCGTCGTCTGGCTCGAACGCAGCCTTGATGCCGCCGCGATCGTCGCGGCGATCACGCTGATCGCCGTCACCGGTGCGTCCACCGAAGGGCTGCGTCCCGTCCTGCTCGTCACCGCGACCTTCGTCACGCTCACCGTGCTGGCCTCCACCGTGTTGCCGACCAACATCCGCGAGCTGATGTTGCATCTCGTGCGGCGCGACTACGGCCCGGCGAGCGTTCACGCGCTGCGCCTGCTGCGCGCGATCCTGGACACGATCGATCGCGTCCCGCGACTGGTGCATCGGCGCCTCTCGGCGCTGCTGGTGATGACCGTGCTGATCTGGAGCCTGGAGTTCGCGGCGCTCGGGCTGGCGCTCGACGCGCTTGATACCGGCTTTCAGCAGCTCGCCGGTACGATGCTTCGCGCCCTCACCGGCGTTGCGCTGGAAGCCGTTCCGATCGCACCGTCGGCGACGCAGTTCATGAGCGACCTGCTGCCGCATCTCGAACCAGTCCGGCTCTCCGAGTACCGCCTGCTGCTCGTCGCGATTCCGCTCGCGGGCGGTCTGCTTGCCACCCCGATCGCCGCGCGCCTGCGGCCGGGAGCGAGTTGATGCTGCCAACGCTTCGCATCGCCGTCGACGATCGCGAACCGCTCGCACGCTTCGCAAGCGAATTCGCCGATGTTGAGCGGTTCGGCGAGCTGCGCCGCGGACGCCAAACCGTCCTTGAGCATCTCGCGCAGATCAGCGTGGACGCCGGGCTGCCCGAGCCGCTCGTGATGCCGGTCAGCGCCGCCGCGCTGGAACGCGAGCTTGGCGCGGGCCACCATCCCGGCGAGACGCTGTGGCTCGTGCTGCCCGCGTCGCTGGCAATCACCGCGAGCGACGCGGACGCCACCACCTTCCTGCGCAAGCTTGCGCAGCTCACGCAGCCGACGGCGCTGTGGTCGCAGTCGGCGTGGACCGGCGCGCTGGTCGTCGATGAAGCTGGGCTGCGCGAACTGGCGGAGTTGCCGGTCGCCGAGGCCGGCGCGTGGCGTGCGGGCCGCGTCGCTGCCCTCCCCGTCGTGCGCGACGGCTTCGAACTGGCCGACCTGCACGAACCGGCGGCGTTCCTGGAACTGCTCTCCGGCAGCTTCGCCGCACGCCACTTCAACGAGGTCGCACAGGAACGTCACCTCGTCGTCAAACGCTCGACCGACGCCGAGAAGATGCGGCGCGAACATGACTTCTACGCGCTGCTGCCGCCGCACCTTCAGCCGTACTTCGTGCAGCCGTTCGGCTACGAGCAGCACGCCGACGGCACCGCCAGCTACCGGATGCACCGGCTGCTCGTGCCCGATCTCGCGGTGCAATGGGTTCACCGCGCGTTCGTGGACGATCAGTTCGAGCGGCTGCTCGAACAACTCATGCGGTTCATCGACGAACGCACCCGCCGCGCCGTCGACGACGCACGGGGCCGCCAGATCGCCAACGTGCTCTACCGCGAGAAGCCCCGCGCCCGCTACGCGCAGCTCGCGGGCTCGCAGGTCGGCAAGCGCCTCGACGCACTCCTGGCGGCGGGCGGCGTCGGTGATGGTGTCGGCGCACTGCTGGATCGCTACGAACGGCTGCTCGACGCCTTCGAGCCGCACCGCACCTTCAACGAGCTGTCGGTCACTCACGGCGACTACTGCTTCTCGAACATCCTCTACAACCCGGCAACCCGAAGCGTGCATCTCCTCGATCCGCGCGGCGCGGCAGACGAGGACGACCTCTACAGCGATCCGTACTACGACCTCGCGAAGCTCTCCCATTCGATCCTCGGCGGCTACGACCTGATCGTCGCTGAGCGCGTCACACCGAGTTTCGCGCCGGATCTGCACCTCGGACTTGCGGCCGAGCGCGCCGACGATCCATCGATCGCGAATCGCTTTGCCGATGCGCTTGCCGCGCGTGGCTTTTCGCTGCGCCTCGTGCGGCTGTATGAGGCGTCGCTCTTTCTGAGCATGTTGCCGCTGCACATCGACGCGCCCCGCCGGGTGCTCGCGCTGGCACTACGGGGCGCACAGATTCTCGACAGCCTTGAGGCGAAGGAGCTTCGATGATCGGCCAAGAGCGCGTACTCGTCCTCGATATCGACGGCACGTTGTGTCCGACGCGACGACCCGACCAGTCCTACGCCGACCTGATCCCCGACGCGGCGATGCTCAAGCGCCTGCTGGAGTACCGCGCCGATGGCTATCGCGTGGTACTGCACACGGCCCGCCAGATGCGCACCTATGACGGGAACGTCGGTGAACTCAACGCCCATATGCTGCCGGTCTTGACCGCGTGGCTGGACCGGCATGGCGTGCCGTACGACGAGATTCACGTCGGCAAGCCGTGGCCGGGGCGCGACGGGTTTTACGTGGATGACCGTACCGTCCGCCCGGCGGAGTTCCTCGCGTTGACCGCCGAGCAAATCAGCGCACTCCTGGATCGCGACGCCGTCGCCGATGCCGATGCGCCACCGACCAGGTTCGCTGGCGAGCAGGACCAGGCGGCAGAGGAGCGGCCGCGATGAACACGGTGCTGATCACGATGGCCGGGCGCGGCCAACGCTTTCGCGACGCCGGTCACGACCGCCCGAAGTACGAGATCGAAGTCCACGGCCGCACGCTCTTTCGCTGGTCGCTGGAGAGCCTCGCAGCATGGTTCGACGGACCCTGCGACCTCGTCCTCGTCGCCCGAGAGGAGGATCACGCCGGTGACTTCGCCCGCCGTCAAACTCGCGCCGCCGGCTGGCCTGAACCGACGCTGGTCGAGCTTTCGCATACCACCGACGGCCAGGCCACGACGGCGATGCTCGCGCAAGAGGCGATCCGCGACCACGCCGCGCCGCTGACGATCTACAACATCGACACGCATGTCACGCCACGCGCGATGACTCCCGCTGCGGCATCCGGCGCCGGCTGGATTCCATGTTTCCGTGCCGGCGGCGACCATTGGTCGTTCGCGGCAGTCGGTGACGACGGCCGCGTCACCGAAGTGCGCGAGAAGGTACGGATCTCGCCCTTCGCGACGCTCGGCCTCTACTGGTTTGACTCTTTCGAACGGTACGCCGACCTATACGCGCGCCACTTCGAGGCCGGCGGTGAGGAAGCGGGCGAGCGGTACATCGCGCCGATGTACAACCGGCTGATCGCCGACGGCGCAGCCGTAACGATCAGCGACATCCCCGTCGACGCGGTTGTGCCGCTGGGCACGCCCACGGAAGTTTTGACGTTCACGATACAGGAGCATTTGTGATGCCACCGTTGAGCCGACGCACGGCACTACACGGCACGGCGGTCCTGGCCGCGTTCCTCGCGGTGGTGCTGATCCCCCGCGAATCCGGCGGGGTGTGGGCGCCCGCTGTCGACCCTGACCACCCCAACCGTGTCGTCGGTCGCTGGCTGATCGCGCTGTTTGCCGGACTCGCGGTGTTGTATGGCCCGGCACTCGCACGCAAGATGGGCCGGATCGGCATCATCGCGGGCGCCGTCTGGTCGACGTGGTTGGGCTTTGCGCTCGTCGCGCTGTGGCCCGGGACGGTCGAGCCCGATTCGCTGAATCTGGTCTTCCAAACGCTGAACGGCACGATGAACAGCTGGTGGTCAACGACGTACGCCGTCGTGTTCTCGGGCCTGTTTGATTTGCATCCACATATCTGGGTCGTGGCAGTGTTTCAGAGCGCGTGCGTCGCAGCCGCAATGACATATTTCACCGTGATTGTTTGGAACCACAGCAAAACCAAGCGTCCGGTGTTTGTACTGTTCGCAATCGGCCTGTTGTCCGCACCACTCTTCGCCTACTCGGTACAGCAGACCCGCGACACCATCTTCGGGGTCGCAATTTCCGTTGCCGCGGTGCGCGTCGGACAGCTCGTCGCCCGCCGTCGCGGCCCGTCTTTTTTCGAACTTCCGGCGCTCGCATTGCTCTTCACGATCGCGGTGTCGATGCGAAAAGACGCGATGGTGTTGATCCCATTTCTGCTCTGGGCACTCTGGCGTTTCCCTGCGCCGGCCCCACACCTGCGGCGCACCGCCACGGTCACGGTGCTGCTGGTTGCCGCATTGATCCCGTTCAAGATACTGCCGCAGACCACCGAGCGCGTGGACTTCGGACGGCAATACTTCCTCATCAACTTCCTCAACCCGCTGTCCGACGTGCTCAACGGGCCCTGGTGGTCGCCGCACCGCGAGCAGGACCTCGCGACACTCGGCAAAGTCGTCAAACTCGACAAGCTCACGCCAGCCTTCTCGGTCGATGTCGTTCCAGCGTATTGGAACGGTGCGTACGATGCCGGCGTCAGTCAATCGACCTGGAATGGTTTCCGACGGGTCACGCTCCGCATTCTGCTAACTAATCCTGGGCTTTACGTGGGCAGCCAACTACGGCGCACGCTCCCCGCACTGAACTGGAGTGCCGGGTCAGAAAACGGGGCGACGGCCTTTATTCTTGAAGACTGGCGCGAACGGTCGACCGTTGTGAAGTACCCGCCGAACGTTATCGCCGCAACGCGCGGACGCCCGCCGTCGGTCGCGTTGTACCACCGCGTCAGCTCGCTGCTACATCGAACCAACACATTCACAGGCCCGTTCCCGCGTGGCGCGTTTCTACACTACAACGGCGGCGTCATCCTCCTGATCCTGCTCGCGCCGCTGTGGCTCATGCGCGACCGCGACCGCCGCAGCAACCCTGCCCTCCTGATCGCCGCAGTCGCCGCTGCGTTCGCGCTTGCCCGCTTCCCGGTTGTTGTTGCCGGCGCTCCAGTCGCTCAATTCCGCTATCTCATCGCGCTGCACTTCACGGCGCTCGTTGTGCTGCCGCTGCTGTATGCCGCCTGGGAGGGCAGACACGCCTCCCAATCACGGCCATCAGCCGATGTCGAAGCCGCTAATCTCCCCGAACCCTCATGACCGCGATTCCGCCTTTGCACGCGAGCCACGTCCCCGGCCCTACTCCCCTCGAAGACCCGCTCGTGAGCGTGCTGATCCCCGTGTACAACGAGGAGGAGACGCTGGAGCAGGTGGTGCGGCGCGTCGCGCAGCTCGATGTCGCAAAGGAAATCCTGATCGTCGACGACGGCAGCCAGGACGCTTCGATCGAGATCGCCGAGCGACTCGCGAGCGAGTTTGATGCCGGGCGCACGATCGTCCGCTCGCTGCCGCAGCCGCAGAATCTCGGCAAGGGCGCCGCCGTGCGCGCCGGGATCAACGCGAGCGAGGGCGACATCGTGCTGATCCAGGATGCCGACCTGGAATACGACCCGGGCGACCTCCCGGCGCTGCTGGAGCCGCTGATGACCGGCCACGCCGACGTGGTGTACGGCTCGCGCTTCTCCGGCGGCCAGCCGCAGCGCGCCCACCTCTTCCTGCATTACGTCGGCAACAAGTTCCTGACGCTGATCACCCGTGCGCTCTTCAACACGACGCTCAGCGACATGGAGGTCGGCTACAAAGCGTTCCGCGGCGAACTGATCCGCAGCCTGCCGCTGACGAGCAACGACTTCCGCATCGAACCGGAGATGACGGCCCGCGTGCTGCGCCGGCCAGAGGTGCGGCTCTACGAAGTGCCGATCAGCTACTTCGGCCGCTCCTTCGACGAAGGCAAGAAGATCACCTGGCGCGACGGCATCAAAGCGTTGCGCGCACTGCTGAAGTTCCGCTTCGACTGAAGCGGCCGGCCGTCACAACGGCCCTCGCACGGTGGACGTTCGTCACAGGTTGGCCCGGTGCCCCGCTGAAGCGCTTATGTTGGACCACGTGAGTGCTGGCTCAATCCGTGCGGCGGTGTTCTTCGACCGCGACGGCACGCTGATCGATGCCCCGGTCGTCGACGGCCGCCCACGCGCCGTGCGATCGGTCGGTCAGATGCAGCTGGCGGCCGGCGCACGCGAGGTCTGCGGCGAGCTCGAGGAGCTCGGCGTGCCGCTGTTCGTCGTCACCAATCAGCCGGATGTCGCACGCGGGCTGACATCGCAGTACGTCGTCGAGCAGATCGACTCGGCGGTCGTGCAGGCGCTGCGGATCACCGATCTGGCGGTCTGCTGGGCGGACGATGACGACGACCCGCGCCGCAAACCCAATCCTGGCCTACTGCTGGAACTCGCCGAACGCCACCAGATCGACTTGGCCCGCAGCGTGACGGTCGGCGATCGTTGGCGTGACATCGAGGCCGGACGGCGCGCCGGCACTCGCACCGTGTTCATCGACCGCAGCTACGACGAGCAACGCCCCGACGCCCCCGACCTCGTCGTCACCCGCCTCGACGAAGCGCTCGACTGGATCCGCGACCAGCTCGGCATCTAAGAGGCGCTCAGCCCGCGCATCGCGGCGCGGCACCGCTTGGCCATACGTCACGTGCAGCCGTCCCCGCCGACCAAGATCACACCGTGGAACGCCTCGCAGCTTGACATGCATGGACGATGAAGCCATCATCGTTGCATGGCACTGCTACAAATCCGGAATGTGCCCGACGAGATCCACCGCACACTCAAGGCGCGCGCGGCGCTCGCAGGCTCATCGCTGAGCGACTACCTCCTGCGAGAGGTCACGCGCGTCGCCTCAACGCCGACGCCCGAGGAGCTCGACGCGCGCATCCAAGCGCGCGGTGCCGCCGGGATCTCTACCGACGCGATCCTTGAGGCGCGCGACAGCGGTCGCCGGTGATACGCACCGTCGTCGATGCGTCGACGGTCGTCGCCTATCTGCTCGGTGAGGCAGTCCCCATCGAACGCGAGGCACTGCTCGGCGACCCTCACGCCCCCGCGTTTCTCGACATCGAAGTGACCCAGGTGCTCCGCAGCCTCACTCACGCGGGCCAGGTCGACGGCGAGCGAGCGCAGATCGCGAGAGCGGAACTCCGCGAACTGACGCTCCGGCGTCATGCCGATGCGAGCTTGCTGGAAGGTGCCTGGCGCCTGCGAGACCGCTGCACCACCTATGACGGGATGTACGTCGCGCTGGCGCAGGGCCTTGACGCGACGCTCATCACGCGCGACGCACGGCTGGCGCGCGGCGCCGCAGAGATCGTCGAGATCCGCACCGCTGCGTAAACACCGCCCGCGCGACATGCCGGGGGTGCGACAGCCAATCGCGCACACCACGCAGCGCCAACCGCTCCACCACTACGTGCGCGTCATTACACTTGCGCGCATGGTCTCCGTCCCGACCGAGCGCGATCCGGCGCGCGTCACCGTTGTTTCGCCGGTCTACAACGAGCGAGAAGGCGTCGCCGAGTTCGTGCGCCGCACCTCGCAGGTGCTCGAACGGTACGCCGACTGGGAACTGATCCTCGTCGACGACGGCAGCCGCGACGGCAGCCGCGACGAACTGCGCCGGCTCGCCGCCACCGACCCGCGCATCCGGGTGATCGGCCTCGCCCGCAACTTCGGCCAGGCGGTCGCGACCTCCGCCGGGCTTGCGCACAGCTCCGGCGACGTGACGGTGATGATCGACTCCGACCTGCAAGACCCGCCGGAAGTCATCCACGAGATGATCGATGCCTGGCGCACCGGCGCCGAGGTCGTGCTCGCCGTGCGCCGCAAACGCACCGGAGAAACCCGCTTCAAGCTCGTCACCGCGCGCCTGTTCTACCGCAGCTTCAGCCGCGTTACCGGCGTCTTCCTCGCCGAAAACGCCGGGGATTTCAGGCTGCTGGGCCGCCCGGCGCTCGAGAGCTTCCTCGCGATGCCCGAACGCACGCGCTTCGTGCGCGGCATGACCACCTGGATCGGCTTTCGGCAGGACAAGGTGTACTACGACCGCGACCCGCGCACGCTCGGCACCACCAGCTACTCCAAACGCAAACTGTTGCGTCTCGCCTTCGACGCGATCGCCTCCTACTCGTACGTACCGCTCAAAGCGGCGACCTTCCTCGGCTTCCTGCTCTCGATCTCGGCCTTCCTGATCGCCGGGTTCTTCTTCGTCCGGCGCTTCTTCGGCCCCTACATTCCCGGCCTCTCCACCACGAACATTCTGATCCTGATGCTCGGCGGCGTGCAGTTGATCTTCCTCGGGCTCCTCGGCGAATACCTCGCGAAAATCTATGAGGAGGTCAAGCAGCGGCCCCTATTCGTGATCGACGAACGGGTCAACTTCGACGAAACGGCGGTGGCGCCAACCGCTGCGACGAGCCAGCCGCTGCCGGTCCGCTCCGGCGCGTGACCAGCCGCCCGGCGCGCGTCATGCCCGCGCGCCGGTCAGCCGAGTCGCGTGTCGACGTGCTGGCGAAAGACGACCAGCCGGTTGAGCACGAAGGTCGAGAGCACCACTGGCGGCAGCGTCACGAACTGTGCGAGCAGCGGGTCGATCCCAGCTCCCTCCACCAGCAGCGCGAGGATCGCGATGTTCGCGACCGCTGCGGCGATCTGCACGGCAAAGAAGCGGGCCACCAGCGCCGAGGAATGCTCTGCGACGCGGAAGGTGAAGCGATGATTGAGGAAGTACGCGATCGAGATCGCCACCGCATAGGCCAGGACCGACGCACTGCCATACGGCATCCCGCCCGCCAGCAGTGCCGCGTACATCCCCGTGTAGATCGCCGTGTTCGCGACGCCGACCACTCCGAAGCGGAGCATCCGCCACGCCTCACGAATGCGGTGCTCACGCCTGCTCATCGCGCTCGACGGTACCGAACCGGTGCGAGAGCCGTCCAAGGGAGCACTGAGAGCTGCCTCAGCATGAGGCCGCTGGCCGGTATAGTCGGCGCCCGCCACATGGCTAGTTTGATGAAGCTCACTCTACGAAGGACGCAGCATGCCGAGCGCTGACGCACCGCCTGCGCCACCACGCCGCACCTGGAAGCAGCGCCTGCGCGCAGTCCCAACCGAGCTGGTGATCCTGACGGCGCTCGCGGCACTCACCCGCTTCGTCGCCCTTTCGAGCCCGCACGCGATCGTCTTCGACGAGGTGTACTTCCGCGAGTTCGCGCTGCACTACAAGGAGCACACCTACTACTTCGACGTGCATCCGCCGCTCGGCAAGCTGCTCCTCGGCCTCTGGGGCGCGATCGCCGGCGTCCACGCCACAGCGCTCGACAAAACCGACCCGGCAGTCGCACTGCGGATGCTGCCCGCACTCGCCGGAACGCTGCTGATCCCGGTGTTCTACGTGATGCTCCGCGAGCTCTCGCGCAGCCGCCGGATCGCGACCTTCGGCGCCGCGATGCTGCTGCTCGACAACGCGCTGCTGGTCGAATCGCGACTGATCCTGGTCGACTCGATGCTGGTGCTGTTCGGCATCAGCGCCGTGACGCTCGCGCTCGTCGCTCGCCGGTACACCGGGCGCAAGTATTGGGTGTTGCTTGGGCTGGCCGCCGCGCTCGGCGGCGCGACCGCCGCGACGAAGGTCAGCGGCCTCACGGCGCTCGGCCTCGTCGGGCTGATCTGGATTGTCGACGTGATCCGCGAACGCCGCCACTGGAAGCCAGCCGTCGGCCAACTCGTCCTGCTCGGCCTCGCGCCGCTCCTGGTGTACATGGCCGCCTTCGCGGTCCACTTCGCGTTGCTCACCAAAACCGGCGCGAACTACGACGCCTACATGGGCCAGCCGTTCCAAGCGACGCTCAAAGGCAACCCGAACTACAGCGCCGACGCGCACCGCTCCTTCCTGCAAAAGTTCGCCGATCTCAACGGCGTGATGCAACGTTCGCAACTCTCACTCGACGGCCAAACGCACCCGTACGCCTCGAAGTGGACCAGCTGGCCGATCATGAAGCGCGACGTGTACCTGTACGTCGAGGGCGTCGCCAACAACAAGGCACGGTACCTGTACACGCTCGGCAACCCGTTCGTGTGGTGGGGGACGCTGCTCGGCGCCGCCATTGTGCTCGGCGGCTGGGCGCTGCGCCGGCAGCGTTTTGCGCCGTACAAGTGGAGCCTGATCTTCCTGGCGATCGGCTGGGTCGCAAACTACCTGCCGTTCGCCCTCATCCACCGCCCGATGTTCCTCTACCACTACCTGTTCGGACTGGTCTTCAGCGTCGCGTTCGTCACCGTCGGACTCGGCGCCCTGACCGGCTGGAGCACCGAGGATCACCGGCCGTTTACCTTCGAAACGCGGCGCTCAACGCTCGTGTACTGGGGGCTGCTCGCCGGCGCTCTGCTGGCATTCCTCTACTTCGCACCTTTGACGTACGGCATTCCCTTGACGCCCGACGGTCTCCAGGACCGCATGTGGCTCAAATCCTGGCGGTAACACGATGGGCCTGATGTATCTCCTTTCGGCGCTGATGCTCGGCGCCGGCCTCGTGCGCCGCGTCCCGCTGGCGCTGTACCGCTTCGAAGCGATCGCGTTCGGCATCGTGCTCGGGCTGTTCTCCTGGACCTGGCTGGCATTCCTCGCAGCGCTGGTGATGCCGTACGACGTGGCGCTGCCGCTCGTCGTCACCGTCGCGGCACTGGCAAGCGTGGCGTTGTGGCGCGGCGGGGCGTGGCCGGCGGCGCGTCCGCTGGAGGGCGGCCGCAGTGCATGGGCGATCTGGGGTGTCGCGACCGCGGCGATCTCCGCGATCGTCGTCCGGCTGTTCTGGACGCACAACCTGCTGCGCGACGCGCAAGGCATCTGGACCGGTGGCGCGACGTGGGGAGACTACGGCGCTCACGCAAGCTTCATCAGCCACATGGCGGCCGCGACGACCCTGCCGACCGACCTGTCGATCGCCAGCGGCGAAAAGATCACCTACCCGTTCCTGATCGACCTGCTTTCGGCGCTGTACGTGCAGGGCGGAATGTCGCTGCACGCCGCATTGTTCTGGCCTGGCGTGCTGCTCGCGCTCGCCGTCTGCCAACTCCTGCTCTCGGTCGGCCTGCGGCTCTTTGGCCGGATCTCCGTCGGGGTCGGCGGGATGGTGCTGGCGCTGACGATGGGTTCAGCGGCCGGCGCGTGGACGGCGTGGAGCGACTGGCGCGAGAGCGGCAAGGGCCTCTTCGCCTTCCTCGGCAAGCTCCCCTCCGACTATTCGCAGGTCCTCGACGACAACGCGCACGTCACCAACCTCTTCGCCGACGCGCTGCTCCCCCAGCGCGGGATCCTCTTCGGCCTCAGCGTTGGCTTGATCGTCCTGATCGTCCTGCATGCCGCCCGCGAACGCGAGCAAACCAAACCGCTGTGGCCAGCCGCCGTGATGATCGGCCTGCTGCCGATGGCGCACGCCCACACCTTCCTGGTCGGGATGGCGTGGCTGACGGCGCTCGCGATCGAAGCGGCGTGGCGGACGCGCACGATCCCGTGGGCGTACCTGCGGCCGATGATCCTCGCGGTCGTGCTCGCACTACCGCAGCTGATCTGGCAACAGACGGCGAACGGCCGCGGGACCGGCGGGCGCTTCCGCTTCGGCTGGATGTGGGAGCACGGCCACTCGCTGCTCGGGTACTGGTGGGCGAACTTCGGGCTGTTCGGGCTGCTGCTGATCGCAACGCCGATCATCATGCGCCGCCACCGCCAGCTGCTGTGGCTGCTGCCGATGCTCGCGCTGTTCGTCATCGCACACCTCTACGCCTTTCAGCCATTCGAGTACGACAACATGAAGCTGATCGGCTGGACCTACCTCGTCGCCGGCTTCTACATCTCGTATCTCGCCGTGACGCTGGTGCAGCGCCACCGTGCCTTCCTGGCGCTGGTGATTGCGGCGGGCCTGTTCGTCATCGCACCAGGTGCGCTGGCGATCACCCGCGAGTTCCAGTTGCACGACCAGTTCGCAAGCCCCGTCGACATCGAGCTGGCCGAGT
>JASGGQ010000017.1:0-29444 GCA_047604965.1 Patulibacter sp.
GCACGCACGATCCAGCATTCCCCGCCCTCCCATCTCATTCTGAGACAGCTCCTAACGCCCGATCCGTGTAGGGCTGCGGTCGGTGGGCGGCGCCAGCGCCGCGAGATTCCGGCCGCCCCCGCCACCGCTCGTGCTGATGCGAGCAGATCGTTCCTGCAAGCGTTATCCGGCGGCCGCGAGATGCTCCCCGCCGTGGACCGCTGCCGCCAGCGGCTCCCACGCGGCGACGATGTCGCGCACCGACACCACCCCAACGACCTCGCGCCCTTCAACGACGACAAGGTGCCGGCAACGGCCGCGCAACATCACCTTCGCAGCCTGTTCAAGCGGCCAGTTCGGCGTCGCAACGACCGTGTCGCGCGCCATATGGTTGCCCACCCGTTCGGTGCCAACATCCAATCCGGCGGCAATCGCCCGCACGATGTCACGCTCTGCGATCAGCCCCGGACCGTAGCCGTCGGGGTCGACAACCACCGCCGAGCCAACGCCCCGCTCGGCCATCTTCGTTGCCGCGTCCCGCAGTGTGTGGCCCGGTCCGACGGTCAGAACGACCGCCGACATCGCCTCGCTCACCATGTTGCTGTGCTCTCCCATCCGGACCCCTGTCCGTTGCTTGAGGCAGCAGCGGCTCCCACCGTCACGCCCCAGCTGCCCGGTGACGGGGCAACCAACCCAACCTTATCGCAGCAATCGTCACAATGTCTAGGGAGCCCCGTGTCATGCGGCGCCCGGTCGGCGCGAACATCGAGCCCAACTGTTTCGACCACTTCATGGCGACCGGCAGGAGTGCCCGCTATGGTGAGAGAAGAACGTGACGGCCACGCGCCCAGACCCTGACGCAATCGGGTCGGTATGCCTTCACTCCGTTCGGCGCGGCGATTCCCCGAGAACGCCGCGCCGCGACCCCAACCGAGACCCCCAGTCGAGGTACCTCATGACCGAGCATCGTGCTTCCACCATCGCCAGCCGAACCGCCCTCTACCGGGAGGCCGTATCGGTGATCGAAGCCGACTTCGCCTCGGCGCTCACGCTGGACGACATCGCGATGAAGATCGCGTCGTCGCGACGCCAGCTTCAGCGTGCTTTTGCCGAAGTGGGCGAAACCACCTTCCGAGACGTGCTGACCGCAGTCCGCATGGAACGCGCCGCCGAACTGCTCACCGACCCTCGGTATTCGGTGCGCAGCATCGCCTTCCAGGTCGGATACCGCCAGCCGGCGCAGTTTGCCAAAGCGTTCCGCCGCCACCACGGACTCTCCCCGTCGGAGTTCCGCGTACGCCGCCGCTTCGGCCTCGACCAGCCGCAAAGCGACGACGGCCACTCATTCCTGCTGGCGTAGCAACGCGACGCACCGACGTCGCGTTGCAGCATCGGTCGGGTCGCCTGGAGCCCACGCCTGCGGCGGTCGCGGCGCAGGCTCGGCTTGGTAGGGTCTGGGGCGTGAAGCAGCGTTACCGGTTCCGCACGCCTTCGAGCGGCCGCGAGCTCATCCTCGAGGCCGATCCCGACCTGGTCTACCACGACCATGTGACCGGCGAGAAGCTCCAAGTCATTGGCAAAGTCTTGCCGACCGCGCCCTCCTCCTCGAATCTGCCTTGGTCGGTTGCGACGCTGCGCATCTGCCCGCATTGCGGCGAGATGGCTCAGCGCGACCTGAACGAATGCCCGACCTGCCGCCGTCGCCTGCCGGCGCTCGCCGACTAAGACGTGTCTCGTACTGAGACGACGCCGAGATCTCCGATGCGGCCGCGCGTCTCCATCCCACTCCTGCTGGTCTCGCTCACCGTTGCTGGCTGTGGTGGCGGGGTCGAGGTCGCGCCGAACCCCAGCTCGCAGCCGGACCTCGTCCCGCCGACCGGAGTCGCGGCCACCTCCGCCGACGCAAGCTCCAGCGATGGCGCTGACGCGACCACCGCCACCACGGCCGACAGCACGACGACTCCCACAGACGAAAGCTCCGGCGCTTCGAGCGCCGGATCGAGCAGCAGCTCGTCCGGGAGCGGCTCGTCGTCGAGCGGCGGTGCATCGACGAGCAGCTCCGGTACCTCCAGCAGCAGTGGCTCCACCAGCTCCGGCTCGGGCGGTGCCACGATCGGCGGTAGCTCTGGGAGCACCAGCTCGGGAGATTCGTCCCAAACTTCCGGGTCTTCCGATTCGTCGGACTCAACAGCAGGCGGCGCCAGCACCAGTTTCTGCGATCTCAACCCAGGCGTCTGCTGACCGAAGACAGCAGCTTTCCGCCGTTTGACGTGTTGTACCCAGCGTGACCCTCAAAAAGTCTCTCCTCCCCCTCCTCATCTTGTCCGCCGCGATGGCCCTCGTGACGCCCGCGCAGGCGGCGTTGACCGAAATCGCGGCGTTGGGCGACAACAAGCCCGGCTGCCCAGGGTTTGACGCCGACAATTGCCGCATCGTGCTCGTGCGCCAAACCGGCTTCCAAGCAAAGGTCGGAACGACGAAGAGCTTCACGACGGCACCGTCGAGCGGTTCGCTGGTCGCGTGGACGCTGCCGCTCGCGTCGGTCTCCTCGTCGCAGGTCTCCAAAGTCAATGCGCTGTACGGCGGTGCTCCGAGTGTCGCGCTCGTCGTACTCGATCCGCTCGGCAAGTCGAACTTCAAGGTCGTGCAGAAGGGGCCGCTGGTCGATGTCACCAACTACCTCGGCACCTCCCCCACGTTCGCGCTCCCGACGGCGTTGCCGATCAAGAAGGGACAGGTCGTCGGTATCACCGTGCCGACCTGGGCACCGGTCATCCAGCTCGGCCTCGGCGCCGACACCAGCTGGCGATCGACGCGCCCGCTCCAAGAGGCGATGAAGGCGAACTTCTCGACCCAACGCGCCCTGCTTGGTAGCAACACGCAGGCCTCCTTTGCTGCGCTTTACCAGCGCGCGCGCCTGGCCTACAGCGCCACGTTCGTCCCGACGCCGGCCGTCGCGACGTCGACCTCCAAGACGACGAAGTCCAGCTCAAGCAACTAACGCTGGCGCGCAGCCAACGCCGTCACCCCGCGTACGAGGTCGAACGCAGCACAGCGGCGGCAGCAGCGATGTCTTCCTGATCGCCGGGATGCGGTGACCACGGCAACTGAAGTGGATCGTGCTCGTAGCGGGGGATCACGTGCAGGTGGAAGTGGAAGACCGTCTGCCACGCATGTTCGCCGCACGAATTGAGCAGGTTCACGCCATCGGCGCCCAAGCCCCGCACCGCACGCCGAGCGACCTTTTGACCCATTTTCACCGCTGCGGCCAGATCCTCTTCCTCGATCTCCAGGACGTTCGCGGCGTGTACGCGCGGGATCACGAGCGCGTGACCGCGCGTCGCCGGGTTGATATCCATGAACGCGACGACGCGGTCGTCCTCGTCAATCTTGGTCGCCGGGATATCACCGGCCACGATGGCGCAGAAAATGCAGTCGTCAGGCACGCCCCGAGCCTACCCGTCAGCGGGGTCGTCGAGTGCGACATCGAGTGCCGCAGCCTCGCTGAGATGCGGGTCGATGTATCGCGCACGGCGCTGGCGCTCCAACGCGCCGGCGAGCCACGGCCCCGGCGCTCGCCCGGTGCGTGCGAGTAGCGCATCGCCATCAAGCAATGGGGCCGGCGCACCGCCGGCTTCGCGCCACGCCAACGCAACCGGCAGCAACTCGCGCGTCAGCCGTGCATGCGCTTCGATCGCCGCCTCCGCGCGCCGGCCTCGCGTCGCGAGCCGATCGGCGAGCGACAACACCGTCACCTCCACCTCGACCGGGCTGCACTGCGCCAGATAGTCGTAGTGTCCGGCCGCGCCGAGTGGGCCGGCATGCACGAGGTAGCCGAGGCGCAAGTGGTGCCGTGTCAGCGCGCGCACGACCCGCACCACGCGGCGTGGCGCGCGCAACCGCTCCATGATCGCGCCGGCAAGCTGCTCGCCCAGGCGATCGTGATCGGGAAATCCGTACCAGCCACGGCGTTCGTCGAAGCGTTGCGTCTGCGGTTTGGCAATGTCGTGCAGCAGCGCCCCGAACCGCGCCGCTTCGCGCACCGTCCAGCCTCCGGCCAGCTGATCGTTGAGCATGGCGGTTGCGGCACGCGCGTCGTCGTCATCAACAAACGCAGCCAGTTGCGACTCCAGCGCGACCGTCCACTGCAACACCTCGCGCGTGTGACCGCCGACATCGAGGTGGTGGTACGGGCTCTGCGCCACGCCGTCGAGCGCTGCGAGTTCCGGCAACACAACGGCGGTAGAGCCGACGCGCTGCATCGTCTCAACCCCTGCGAGCGGGTGCGTCCCGCCGACGATGCCCCGGAGTTCAGCGCCGATCCGCTCGGCAGCAACCTCAGCGAGCCGTGGAGCAGCCGCGCGCGCCAGGCGCACCGTCTCGCCGTCGATCGTCCACCTGCGGTTCGCGATAGCGCGCGCGAGTCGCAGCACCCGCAGCGGGTCGTCGCGCATCGCCCGGTCGCTACAGGCTCGTTGCACGCGGCCACGCAGATCCCGCAGGCCGCCCAGCTCGTCGATCAGATCGCGCACGTCAATCTGCGGCCAGCTGGTGGCCGCATCGGCGGCGGTGACCGCCATCGCGTTGACCGTCGTATCGCGGCGACGCACATCCTCGCAGAGCCCGCCGGGGGCGAGCGGCATCACGTCGACTTGCAGTCCTCCGCGCGCTGTGACGCGAAAGCCGCCGTAGCGCTCTGAGAGCGGGAAGCGTGGCGCATCGAGCGTTCGAGAGACCGCCGCCGCAACGTTCGCGCAGTTCCCGGCAACCGCAAGGTCGAGGTCGAGCGGCTCGGCCACGCCAAGCAGCGCGTCACGCACTGCGCCCCCGACCAGCCAGCAGCCCTCGGTGGCGGCGTCGTCGGCGGCGGCGAGCGCGCGGCGCGCCAACACTGCGCTGGAACCGTCGCTCACCGGCGTGGAATCCGTGGGCCGAGACCGCAGGTGATTTCGTAGTTGATCGTGCCGAGCGCCCGCGCGAGTTCTTCGACGACGATTCGCTGCTCGCCGTCGCTGCCGATCAGCGTCACCGGTAGCCCTGGCGCCAGCTGCTCGCTGCCGAGGTCAACGGCGACGCTGTCCATGCTGACGGTGCCGACCAGCGGGTAGCGGCGTCCGCCGATCAGCGCGTCGGCGCGGTTCGTCAGGCCGCGTCGCCAACCGTCGCCGTAGCCGATCGGCACGATCCCCAGCCAGCCGTCGCGTTCGGCGATCCAGCGGCGTCCGTAGCCGGTGCTTTGCCCGGCGCGGATCGGCTGCACGGCAGCGAGTGTGGCGCGCAGCGAGAGCGCCGGCCGCAGTTCGCGTCCGTCGGGCCCAGCCCCGAATGGATCCAGGCCGTACAGGCCTACGCCCGGCCGGATCAGGTCAAAGTGTGCGGCCGAGGCCCGCAGGATCGCGGCGCTGTTGGCGGCGTGGATCACCGCGCCCGGCGCGAGGTCTCGCATCGTGGCCGTCCACGCCGCGAACCGTTCGAGCTGTACCGCGAAGTAGCGGTCGCCAAGTTCGTCGGCGGTCGCGAAATGCGTCATCGCGCCGGCAAGGGTCAGCGACGGTTCGTCGATGCAGCGCCGTGCCAGCGCGGTGGCCGTCTCCGCGTCGCGGGCGCCGAGCCGGCCCATGCCGGTATCGAGTTTGACGTGGACCCGGGCGCCGCCGCGCGCGATGGCCGCGTCGAGCAGTTCGTCGGTCCACGCGACCAGGTCGGCGTCGGCGGCCAACACGCGGTCGAGCTCCGCCGGCGTGAGCGGACCGAGAACGAGCAGGCGCGCGTCGATGCCGGCAGCGCGGAGCTGCTGCGCCTCGTCGGCCGTCACGACGGCCAGCCACGTCGCGCCACCGGCGAGCGCTGCGCGGGCGGCCGTCACTGCACCGTGCCCGTACCCGTCTGCTTTGACGACTGCGCAGCAGGCGCTGCGCGGCGCCGCCGCCGCGAGCCGGCGCGTGTTCGCGCTGATCGCCGCCGCGTCGATCTCGGCCCATACGCGCTGCCGGCTCCGCACGGGCACGTCGAAGCTCGCGGACGCGTCAGGCATAGCGGCATCGTATCGGCGGCGCTTCAGCGTGCGTGCGGCACGGCGCTCAGCACCATGCAGGTCAGGTTGAACGGCCTGCTGGCGTTCGGCCGCGCGCTGCCGGGAGGCGCTCGGCAACATCCCAGGCAACGACGCCGTCGCTCGTCCCGAGCGCTGCCGCAGCGATCCGGCCAGCGTGTGCGTGCAGGTATACGCCGCCTGCCGCAGCGAGGAACGGGTCGGCGCCGCCGGCCAGCAGCGCGCCGATGGCCCCGGCGAGGACATCGCCGGTGCCGGCAGTCGCGAGCGCTGACGCGGCCAGTTCGTTGATCGCGACGCGCCCGTCCGGGGCGGCGATGATCGTGTCGTCGCCCTTGAGCACGACGACCGCGCCGGTCCGCTGCGCGGCGGTGTGCGCGCTTGCGAGCCGCTGAGCGCCGACAGCGGCTGCGCCGATCCCGAGCAGCCGCCCAAGTTCACCGGCATGCGGCGTAAGAATCAGCGGCGCGCCACGGCGCAATTCCTCCGCCCGCCCGCTGTACAGCGCAAGCGCACCGGCGTCAAGCACGGTCGGGCGCTCGGCCGCCAGCGTCGCGTCGATCAGCCGCTGTTCGCCGGGATCGGTGCCGATCAGTCCCGGGCCGAGCACGACCGCGTCGGTGCGTCGCTCCAGCAGTTCGGCGAACGCGGCGTCGCCGATGTCGCGCGACCAAGCGCGGACGATTGCTTCGGGGCTAGCGCCGCGCACGAGCACCACCGCCGGGTCGGACACGACAGCAGTGACATAGCCGGCGCCGGCACGCTGCGCACCACGAACGGCAAGCATCGCGGCGCCCGGGTACGCAGGAGCGCCGGCAACAACGGTCACGGCACCGGCGTTGTACTTGTGCGATGCGGCGCCACGCTGCGGAAGAGCCCGCGTCACGGCGCTGCGAATCGCACCACAACGCGGGGTCATCGGCGCGCCGGGTGGAATGCCGATGTCGGCGACGATCAGCCGGCCGACATGGGTCTTCGCCGGTTGCACGAGGTGGCCGGGGGACGGGCGGTGAAAGGTGACCGTGCAACGCGCAGCGATCACCTCCCCCGCCACCGTGCCGCTGGCCGCGTCGATCCCGCTCGGCAGGTCGCAGGCGACGACCGGCAGGTTGGAAGCACGTACCGCCGAGATCAGCGCGGCGACGATCCCGCGCGGCACTCCGACTGTCCCAGTGCCGAGCAGCGCATCGATCACACCGGTCGCACCGCCTAGCACCGCCCCGACCTGTTCAGGACGCTCGATCGCTTGCTGGTCGCCGAGCCGAGACAGCGCGATCGCAGCGTCCCCCTCATACTCGTGCGGTGCCCGGCTGGCGAGCACGCGCACCTCTCGCCCGGCGTCACGCAGCAGCCGGGCGGCGATGAAGCCGTCACCGCCGTTGTTCCCGGCACCACAGAGCACCGCGATCGGACCGGCCGGCAGCTCGGCACGCGCAGCGTCGGCCAATGCGGCACCGGCCCGCTCCATCAAGTCGATGCCGAGGATGCCGCACTGCTCGATCGCGTAACGGTCGCTGGCATCAAGCTCCTGCGGCAACAAGAGCGGCGCCAACCAGAACGGCCAACCGGCGGTGGCGCCCATTGGGCCGCCTACTCCACCGTGACCGTTTTCGCCAGGTTGCGCGGCTGATCGACATTGAGTCCACGACGCACCGCGATCTCGTAGGCGAGCAGTTGCAGCGGGATTACCGCCAGCAGCGGCTGCAACGTCCAGTCGGTGAGGGGCACCGGGAAGACTTCATCTGCGTGTTCGCGCATCGCCGTCTCGTCTCCGGCGGTGACCACGGCGAGGACGTGGGCACCGCGCGCGCGAACCTCTTGGATGTTCGAGATGACTTTCTCTCGAACCGGAGAGTTCGTCGCCACGACGACGACCGGCGTGTGCTCGTCGAGCAGCGCAATCGGACCGTGCTTCATCTCGCCGGCAGCGTAGGCATCGGTCGCGATGTAGCTGACCTCTTTGAGTTTGAGTGCACCTTCCAATGCGACCGGCAACCCAACGTGGCGGCCAAGGTACAAGAAGAAGTCGGCACGGTGATGCTCGTCGGCGGCGCGCGCGATCGCATCTGCTGACTGTTCGAGCAGTTCGGTGATCGCGCTCGGTACCGCCTTGAGGCCGGCGATCAGCTCCCGGCGGCGACCGGCCGGCAGCGTCCCGTGCAGCTCCGCAAGCTTGAGACCGAGCAGGTACATCACCGCCAGCTGGCAGACGAAGGTCTTCGTCGCGGCGACGCCGATCTCCAGGCCGGCGCGGGTGAAGATCACGCCGTCAGCGTCGCGTGTGGCCTGCGACCCCATGACGTTCGTGATGGCCAGTACCTTCGCCCCCTGTTCGCGGGCGACGCGCATCGCGGCGAGCGTGTCGGCCGTCTCACCGGATTGCGTGATCCCAATCACCACATCGGTTGCGGCGAGCACCGGTTCGCGGTAACGGTATTCGGAGGCGACCTCCACGTCGACCGGTACGCGGGCGTACGTCTCGATCACGTATCGGCCGAGCAGGCCGGCGTGGTAGCTGGTGCCGCACGCGACAATCACGATCCGTGTTGCCTGACGCAGGATGCCGAGATCGAATTCGGCTCCGAAGTCGACGCTCTCCTCCTGCCAGGTACGGTCGGCGATCGTCTCGGCGACGGCGTCTGCCTGCTCGTGGATCTCCTTCAGCATGAAGGTGTCGTAACCGCCCTTCTCGGCGGTTTCGTCGTCCCACTCAACCTCGTGCGGGGCGCGCTCGACCGGTACACCTTGATCGTCGAAGATCCGCACGCCATCGGTCGTGAGTTCCACGACTTCGCCGTTCTCGACGGCGATCGCTTGGCGGGTGTAGCGCAGGAATGCGGGAATCGCCGAACCGAGGAACAATTCCCCGTCGCCCTGACCGATCACGAGCGGGCATTCCTTGCGGTACGCGATCAGCCGGCCGGGTTCGCGGGCCGACATCGCGACGAAGGCGAAGTGGCCTTGGAGTTCGGTGACGGCACGCCGCACCGCGTTGAGCAGGTCGATCTCGCCGTAGGAGGCGATCAGGTGCGCAATCACCTCCACATCGGTCTCGGAGGTAAAGACCGCACCGTTCGCAGTCAGCCCGGCGCGCAGCTCCGCGAAGTTTTCGACGATGCCGTTGACAACGACGTGGACCTGGTCGGCGCTATCGAAGTGCGGGTGGGCGTTCGCTTCGGTGACCTTGCCATGCGTCGCCCAGCGCGTGTGCCCGATGCCGACGTGTGCGCCACTGCCGTTCACCGACGCCGCTAGTCCGCCCGCCTGCTCTAGCGAGCGTTCGAGGTTGTCGAGGTTGCCGACCGCCCGGACCGACGCCACGCGCCCGGCTTGCGAGAGGCCGGCGAGGCCCGCCGAGTCGTAGCCGCGGTACTCGAGGCGACGCAAACCCTGGAGCAGGACTTCGTCGAGATCACGAGGGCCGAGGTATCCGACGATTCCGCACATATTGCTCAGGGGGCACGGGAGGGTTGCATGAATCCCGCGGCCGGCCTCCGACACTACCAACCGCGTCGACGGTTGCCGCAGGCCGGTGCTCGTGGCGCGGCGGCGTCGGGGAGGGTTACGCGAAGCTACCGAGCGCGCGCACCTGCGACGCGACGCGCTCACACAGCGCGTGCGCCAGCTCCTCGGTCGGCGCTTCGACCATCACTCGCACCAACTGCTCGGTTCCGCTGGCGCGTAGCAGAATCCGCCCTTGATCGCCGAGTTCCTGCTCAGCGGCGTCGCGTGCCGCAAGCACGTCGGCGTGTTGCAGCGCCGCGTCACGGTCGGGCACCGGCACGTTGACGAGCAACTGGGGCATTTTGCGCATGCCATCGCGAGCCACGAGGTCGGTGCCAGCGAGCGCTTCGAGCGTCAGCAGCGCGCTGGCGATCCCGTCGCCTGAGGAACTGAAGCCAAGGTCGATGATGTGGCCCGACTGCTCGCCACCGAGTCGCCATTGCCGTTCGCGCAGCGCTTCGAGCACGTAACGATCGCCGACGCCGGTGATCGCGACATCGATCCCGTGCTGCTGCATCGCAGTATGGAAGCCGAAGTTCGTCATCACCGTGACCGCGACCCCTCCGCCGAGTTCACCACGATGCGCCAGGTGGCGGGCCGCGAGCGCGATCAGCTCGTCGCCGTCAACGATCGTGCCGTCACGGTCGATGGCCAAGACGCGGTCGCCGTCGCCATCGAAAGCGAAACCGATGTCGTGTCTGCCTTCTCGCATCAGCGCCTGGAGAGCACCGAGGTGCGTGGAGCCGCAGTCTGCATTGATGTTTTCGCCATCGGGCGCGATATGGGTGGCAGTCACCGTCGCTCCGAGCCGCCGGAAGATCTCCGGGCCGACATGGAAGGTGGCGCCGTTCGCGCAGTCCAACGCGACACGCAGGCCGGTCAGGTCGAGTCCAGCGAACCGTTCTTCGAGGAGCCGCAGATAGTCCTCGTGCGCCCCGATGAGACGGCCGATGTCGCCATGGTCAGCACCCTGCCCGTCATCGCTTGCGATCCGCGCTTCGATGCGCGCTTCGGTCTCGTCGGAGAGTTTGAAGCCATCGGAACCGAAGAATTTGATCCCGTTGTCGTGGAAGGGGTTATGACTGGCCGAGATGACGGCGGCCAGATCAAAACCGAGCCGGCCGGCAAGCAGGGGCGCGGCCGGTGTCGGCAGGACGCCTCCGGAGAGTACGCTGGCGCCGCTGCTGCTCGCTCCGGCAGCAAGCGCCGCCTCCAGCATCGGGCCGGAGCGGCGCGTATCGCGTAGGATCAGCAGGCGCCGGGCTCCGAGCTCAGCCACAGCGGCGCGACCAAGCTGGAGCGCGAGCGAGGCGGTGAGCACCTCGCCCGCGACACCGCGAACTCCGTCGGTTCCGAACAGGTGACGTTCGGCCATGCGGGAGCGTGCTAGCGCTTGCTGAACTGCGGGCGCTTGCGGGCCTTCTTGAGGCCTGCCTTCTTGCGTTCCTTGACGCGCGAGTCGCGGGTCAAAAAGCCGCGGCGCTTGAGCTCGGAACGCAGGCTCGGATCGGCCTCGTTGAGCGCGCGCGAGATGCCGTGCCGCAGTGCGCCGGCCTGCGCGGCAACGCCGCCACCATGGATCGCGGCGATCACGTCGACCTTCTCCTCCAGCGCGACCACTTCGAGCGGCTGGCGAACCACGCGCTGCAACGTCTGCCGGGGGAAGTACACGTCGAGCGAACGGCCGTTGATGAGGTACTGACCGGTGCCGGGCTTCAGCGTGACGCGAGCAACCGAGGTCTTGCGCTTGCCGGTCGCGCGATACCGCGCGTCAGCGGCGAGCTCGATCGTCGTGGTGATCGGACCGTGGTCCTCCTCCTCGTCGCCCTCTTCGCTCGTCTCTCCGTCTTCTTCGTCGGAAAGCGCGAACGGGTCAGCGCCTTCTTCAACGATGTCGACCTCAAGATCGGCGCCGGGGATCGAGGGCTTCACGCGCGGGGCGGGCTCCTCCTCTTCCTCGGCATCGTCGGCTTCAGCGACCGGCTCGCCCGGGGCGTCGGCGGCAGCCTCAGCCGTCTCGGCTTCGGCGACCGGCTGCTCCGGCGCGTCGGTGGCGGCCTCGGTCACTTCGGCGGTGATCGGCTCCTCTTCGGGAGTGCCGTCAGTCGTCGTTTCGTCGGTCACGTGTGGATCTCCAGGACCTTCGGCTGCTGGGCAGCGTGCGGATGGTCGGCGCCGGTGTACACCTTGAGCTTGGTCAGCTGCTTGCGAGCCAAGCGGTTCTTCGGAAGCATGCCCTTCACCGCGATCCGGATGACCTCTTCCGGACGCCGCTCAAGCATCTCGTCAAGCGTGCGCTCCTTCAGGCCGCCCGGGTAGCCGGAATGGCGGTAGTACTTCTTTTCCGCGCGTTTGTTGCCGGTGACGGCAATCTTCTCGGCGTTGATGACCACGACGAAATCGCCGGTGTCAACATGGGGCGTGAACTCAGGCTTGGCCTTGCCGCGCAGGAGGTCCGCGATCTGGGTGGCGAGGCGACCGAGGGTGAGTCCCGTCGCGTCGATCAGCACCCAATCACGATTGCGATCGTTGGTGTTTGCGACGTACGTCTTCATAAAGAGAGCAGTTGGAATTGGCGCAGCCGAAAGCTGAGCGGCGCGCGCTGAAGCGAGCAGTGTACGAGATTCTCGCGCGCCCCGCGTTCTGCCTTATTCCACGATATGGTGGCCGTCGGCACGCCGCCGGCAGCCCTGGTTTCCCCCGCGCCATGGCACTGATTCGATCCGCTTCACCTTCCGCCCGCATCGCCGGTTTCCGGTTGATCGCGGCGATGGCCGCCACGTACGTTCCGCTTGCCCCCGGCGCGGCCCACGCATCCGACAGCGGAGGGGCGACGATCGTCGCCACACCACAAGCCGAAGCCAACGCAATTATTGTGCGCAAGATCACATGCGCAAAGGGGTGCTCGTCGATCACCGCTGCACAGCCCGGTGCGACGCTCCGATTTCAGGGACCCAGGATCACCCGCGGCAAGCGCGTCGTCTACCTCGGCGGGCGCGGCACCGATGATGACGTGCTGGCGAAGTTGACGGTCACCGGCCGGGGTCGCGCCCGCACCGCGACCGCCGTCGTGCCGAAGCGCGCAACCAGCGGGCCGGTCGCGATCGAGGTCGCCGCCAGCATCCGGTCCGCAGCAAGCGCAGCATCGATCACGTTGCCAGCAGCAGCCACAGCAGTCGCCGCGATCGCCGGCAACGGGCCGTTCTTCCCGGTGCGCGGCGCCTACAAGTTCGGCACCGGAACGGCCGCATTCGGAGGGGCGCGCGGCCACGAAGGCCAAGATGTCTTCGCCGAATGCGGTACGCCGCTGGTGGCCGCAGAAGGGGGCCAGGTGATACAGAACACCTTCCAGTCGCGGGCCGGGAACTACGTCGTGATCGAGGTCGCGGGGGCCGACCGCGCCGAGGCGTATATGCACTTGCGCGAACCGGCCGCGGTCGAGCAGGGCGCCACGATCCCGGCCGGCACGCCGATCGGTGAGGTCGGGCAGACCGGGCGCGCCGACGGTTGTCACCTACACTTCGAACTGTGGCTCGGGCACTGGCAGAACGTTGGCGGCACTGGCCAGGTGATTGATCCATTGCCAACGCTGAAGCAATGGGCGCAGCTCGCAGCCAAGGCAGCCCAGTAGCACCCGACCTGCAACTGCGGTCCGACTGCTCGCGCTGCTTCGGCCTCTGCTGCGTCGCGCCGGCCTTCGCCAAGAGCAGCGATTTCGCGTTCGACAAGGGACACGGCGAGCCGTGCCGCAACCTCGACCGCAGCTTTCGCTGCCGGATTCACACGCGCCTACGTGACGCCGGATGCCGTGGCTGCGTCGTGTTCGAATGCTTTGGAGCCGGACAGCGGGTCTCCCAGGAGACCTTTGCCGGCGTGTCGTGGCACGAGGCGCCGCCGACGCGAACGCTGATGTTCGAGGCTTTCGCGGTGATGCGCCCGCTCCACGAACTGCTCGCCTACTTGCGCGAGGCCGCGAACTGGCCGGCGGCGCACATCCTGCGCCCCAAGTTGAAGGCAGCGTTTCAGCACGTCAACGAGGCGGCGGCACTGCCCGCAGCACAGCTCGTGCAGGTCGACGTCGACCTGCTCCGCGAACCGGCGGCGCAGCTGCTGCGCCAGGCCAGCGAGCTGGCGCGTATCGACGCGGTCGGCGCACGGGCGGCGGCGCGCACACCCGGCCCCGACCTGATCGGCGCGTCGCTACGCCAGCACAACTTGCGCGGTGCGGCGCTTCGCGGGGCACGCTTGATCGCCGCCGACCTGCGAGGCGCCGATCTGCGTCACGCCGACATGATCGGCGCCGATCTGCGCGACGCGGATCTCAGAGCGACCGACCTAACCGGCGCGCTCTTTCTCACCGAGTCTCAACTCCAAGCGGCCAACGGAGATGTGACGACTCGCATCTCCCCCACGTTGCGCCGCCCCGAGCATTGGGGGGGATAAGGGCCTATCCCGATCGCGCCTGCACTGGCACACACCGGCGGCAGCTACTCCCACTCGATCGTGCCCGGCGGTTTGCTCGTGATGTCGAGCACGACGCGGTTCACATCGCGCAGTTCGCCCATCATGCGAGCCGCAACGCGCTCCAGCAGGTCGTACGGCAGCCGCGCCCAGTCCGCAGTCATCGCGTCGTCGCTGGTCACCGCACGGATACCGACGACGTAGCCGTACGTCCGGCCGTCGCCTTGCACGCCGACCGTCCGAATCCCAGGCAGCACGCAGAACGATTGCCACAGCTCGCGGTACAGGTCGGCGGCGCGAATCTCCTCCTGAAGGATCGCGTCGGCGTCACGCAGCACTTGGAGGCGTTCTTTCGTGACCTCCTGCCCGACGATGCGAATGCCCAGGCCGGGACCGGGGAACGGCTGGCGCCACACGAGACGCTCGGGCAAGCCGAGTTCCAGACCGACGGCGCGAACCTCATCTTTGAACAGTTCGCGCAGCGGCTCGACCAGTTCAAACTTGAGGTCGTCCGGCAGGCCGCCAACATTGTGATGGCTCTTGATCGTGTGGGAACCGGGGCCGCCGCCGGATTCGATCACGTCGGAATACAGCGTTCCTTGCACGAGATAGTCGACATCGCCGAGCTTGCGTGCCTGCTCTTCGAAGACGCGGATGAATTCGCCGCCGATGATCTTGCGTTTGGTCTCTGGCTCGGTCTGTCCCGCCAGTCGCGCGAGGAAGCGCGCTTCGGCATCGACAGCGACCAGCGGAATGTGGAACTGATCGCGAAACGCGTTGATGACCTGTTCGCCTTCGCCTTTGCGCATCAGGCCGTGGTCGACGAACACACAGGTCAGTTGGTCGCCGACCGCCTTGTGGAC
Organism: Patulibacter sp.; assembly: GCA_047604965.1. Classification (GTDB taxonomy): domain Bacteria; phylum Actinomycetota; class Thermoleophilia; order Solirubrobacterales; family Solirubrobacteraceae; genus JAGIBJ01. The sequence goes on from JASGGQ010000017.1 coordinate 14,860, forward strand.
GAGCACCGCCGCAACCGACGAGTCGACACCGCCGGAGAGACCGCAGATGACCTGTTTGTCGCCGACCTGCTCGCGGATCCGGCGAACCTGCTCATCGACGATGTTCGCGGCCGACCAAGTCAGCGAAAGCTGACAGATATCCTGGAGAAAGCGGCGCAGTACCTCCTGGCCATGCGGGGTGTGCACGACCTCCGGGTGATATTGGATGCCGTAGATGCCACGCTCGGGATGTTCGAGCGCGGCGACCGGCGACTGGGTCGATGCGGCCAGCGCGATGAAGCCCGGTGGCGCCTCGAAGACGGTGTCGCGGTGGCTCATCCATACGGGTTGCTGCTCCGGCAGGCCGGCCAGCAGACGTCCCGCCGTTTGTACCGTTAGCTCGCTGCGCCCATATTCGCCAACGTCAGCCGATTCGACCCGTCCGCCGAGCGCGTGTGCCAACAGCTGCATGCCGTAGCAGATCCCGAGCACCGGAACTCCGAGGTCGAGCAGGCGCTGATCGAGTTCGGGCGCCCCCGGCTCGTAGACCGACGCCGGGCCGCCAGAGAGGATGATCGCCTGCGGCGGGTTGGCGCGGATCTGCTCGATGCCAACGTGCGCGGGGATCAGTTCGCTGTACACGCCGAGCTCGCGGACGCGCCGCGCGATCAGCTGCGAGTACTGCCCACCGAAGTCCAGGACGACGACCCGCTCCTGGCTCCCGGTGCTGGGAACAGGCGCGATGCCTTCGAGCTGTGCCATTGAGCTACTTGCCGCCCCGGGCGCCCATGCCGATGCCCTGCGTGGACTGAAGGAGCTTGCCTTCGGTCTGAAGCGATGGGGCAACCATCACCTCGGCACGGTGGAACTCGGGGATGTCCTTATACCCGGTGGTCGCCATCGAGGTCCGCAGGGCACCCATCAGGTTGAACGTGCCGTCGTTTTCGTGGGCGGGACCGGTCAGGATCTCAGCAAGCGTCCCGTTCTGGACGGTCTGCACGCGCGCGCCGCGCGGCAGATCGGGGTGGAAGGTCGCCATGCCCCAGTGGAAGCCGCGACCGGGCGCCTCATGCGCGCGGGCCAGCGGCGAGCCAATCATCACCGCGTCCGCGCCGCACGCGAAGGCCTTGGCGATGTCGCCACCGGTGCGCATGCCGCCGTCGGCGACGACCTGCACGTAGTCGCCGGTCTCCAACATGTGTTGCAGGCGGGCGGCGGCCACATCGGCGATCGCGGTCGCCTGCGGCACGCCGAGCCCGAGCACACCGCGCGTCGTACATGCGGCACCCGGGCCGACGCCGACGAGCACGCCGGCAGCACCGGTACGCATCAGGTGCAGGCCGGCATGGTAGCTGGCGCAGCCACCGACGACGACCGGAATGCCGACCTCGCGGATGAACTGCTTGAGGTTCAATGGCGGACGCTGTTCGTCTTCGGAAACGTGTTCGGCGGAAACGACCGTGCCCTGGATGACGAGGATGTCGAGACCGGCTTCCAGCGCCGCTTCGTAATGCTCGGTCACGCGCTGCGGCGTCAGCGACGCGGCCACGACGACGCCCTGGTCCTTGATCTCCTTGATCCGCTGCGGGATCAGGTGCGGCTTGATCGGCTCCTGGTAGATGCGCTGCATCTCCCGGGTCGCCTCGTCTTTCGGCAGCTTCGAGATGCGCTCCAGCTGGGCGTCGGCGTCCTCATAGCGCGTGAACACGCCTTCGAGATTGAGTACCGCGAGGCCACCGAGCTTGCCGATGATGCCGGCGGTCGTCGGCGAGACAACACCATCCATCGCCGAGGCCAGCAGCGGCAACTCGAAGCGGTAGTCGCCGAGCTTCCACGAAATGTCGACGTCGTCGGGGTCGCGCGTACGGCGGGAAGGGACGATCGCGATGTCGTCGAACCCGTATGCGCGACGGGCCTTCTTGCCTCGACCGATCTCAATCTCCATCGTGGTGCAGCCTCTGGGTGGTCGAACGCCCCACGGGTGGGGCGGCAAATGAACGAACGCCGCGCTGCGAGCCGCCGTGTGAGAGCGGCCGGGCCCGAAGCGGAGCAAGCACTGTAGCAACGGTTCCGGGCGGCGTATTCACCGTGCGCGCGGGGCCGCGACGTGCAGGAAGAACCGGTCATCGGACTTGGCCGCGCGAGCCGCCAAACGGCGTCCGGCTACGCTGCGGCGGCGTCCGGCTCCAGGGCGGTCAGTTCAACCATGCCGGAGAGCCGCGCGACTTCGTCGGGATCGACCACGCCCGCACCGAGCCGCTGCGTGGAGTCAGCGCCGCACGCGACGGCATACCGCAGCGCTTCGGCATCACCACGCCCTTGATAGCGCGCGGCGAGGAAGCCGGCCAGGAACGCGTCGCCGGAGCCGATCGGAGCAAGCGCTTCGCGTTGCGGGATGCGCGCGCGCGTCACGCTGACGCCGTTGCCGTCGCGCAGCGCTGCGGCACAGCCATCGGGCAGCGTGATCAACGCCTCTTGCGGGCCGAGGCCGCGCACTGCCGCCAGCGCATCGAGCAGCTCGTCGTCGGCGTCACCGGAGAATTCGTAGCCGACGAGTTCCTCCGCCTCGCGACGGTTCGGCGACACCAGCGTCGGCGCGGACCGGGCCGCGTTTTGCAGGACTTCGCCGTCAGCATCGACCGCAACCGCGATGCCGGTCGGGCGAAGGTCGCGGATCAGGTCGGCGTACAGCGTCGCATCGACGCCGCGCGGCAGCGACCCTGCAAAGAGGACCATCGCAGCACCAGATGCGAGGTACAGCAGTTTCTCACGGAACAGCTCGGCCTCCTGTTCGGTGACCTGCGGACCACGCTCGTTGATCTCGGTTTGGATCCCGTTGGTCGGGTCGAGTAGCGCGGTGTTCGTACGCGACTCTTCGCGGATCCGCACGAAGTCGGAGAGCACCTGCTCGGCGGTCAACGCTTCGACGATGCGAGTCCCGGTCGGCCCGCCTTGAAAGCCGGTCGCGATCACCGGAATCCCGAGCCGCTTGAGCGTGCGCGCCACGTTGACGCCCTTACCACCCGGCAGCGTGCCCTGTTCGACAGTGCGGTGGCGGCGGCCAGGTTGGAAGTTCGGAACGATCAGCGTCTTGTCGATCGCGGCGTTGAGGGTGACCGTGATGATCATGGTGCAGAAGAACGTTCGGTCGATTCGGAGCTCGCGACCGGTGATGGTGCGACGTGAGCGCCGGTTCGGCGACGCCCGGTTGCGCGGGCGCGTACAAGGGTGAGCGTACCGCCCGCGATCAGCAGCAGCGCCACCAGCGCGCCGGTCCAGTGCTCGCCGATGCCGCCGACGACAGCGGCCGGCAGGCTTTCGCGCTCGACGGCGCTTCGGGTGACCAACGGTACGGTTCCGACGAGCGTGCCGCCAACGAGCACACGCGCCGAACCGACATCGGCCCCAGCCGCAACCGGCGCCTGGAGCGATTGCGGGACGCCAACCGGTTTGAGCGTCGCAGTAGCGCCACGCCGGACGATCGCCGACAGATCCTCAGCGGCGACGGCGGCGACGCGATCGGCCTTGCCGCGCTCGACCGACACGCTCGCGACGCGATCGCCCCGGCCGACGAGTTGCTTGCGCTGCATTTGGGAGATCCCCCACCGCAGCAGCTTGATCGTGTCGGCATCGCGCGCCGATTCGCTGGAGTCGCCGAGGACGACCGAGACGACGCTGACGGCGCCGCGTGTCGCCGAGCCGACGAGCGAGTACCCGGAACTGTTGGTGTGCCCGGTCTTCATGCCGTCGATCACCGCGCCGCCGCCGAGCTTCGTTCCGAGCGCCATGTTGCGGTTGGTGATCGTCCGGGTCACCGCACCGCTGGTGAGCGTGATCGAGCGACGCTTGACGGTCGCCCGCAAAAACGGGTTGTCATGCGCGAGCACGCCGATCCGCGCCAGGTCGAGGGCGGTCGTATGGTGATTGGCGGCATCCAAACCGACGGGATTCGTGAAATGCGTGCCGGTGAGTCCCTCCGCGCGGGCCCGGGCATTCATCAGCGCGACGAAGCGGGAGACGCTGCCACCGGTCCGTTGCGCGACGGTCTGCGCGGCGTCGTTGGCTGACGGCAACATCATGGCGCGCACGAGATCAGCCAAGGTCATCCGCTCTGCGGTGTGCAAACCAAGGCGGGTCTCGGCCGCGCCCGGCTGGTAGTTGACCGCCGTCAGGATCGATGTCAGCGGCTTGCGGTCGAGCGCCACGAGCGCCGTCATCAGCTTGGTGGTCGATGCCATGCCGCGTTCTTGGCGGGCGTGCTTGGCATAGAGCACCGTCCCGGTGCTCGTTTCGATCACCGCCGCAGACGGGGCGATGATTGCCGGCTGCGCGGCGGTGGCGGTCGCGGCGGTCGCGGCGGTGATCGTGAGAGCGCCTGCGATCACGGGCACCAACCACTGCGCCGACCGCGTGTGACGACCACGCGCACCGGCCGGGCGCTGGGAGTTGCTCATGCTGCCGCTCGCCGGCAGGCGTCGCGGAGTTCGCGCGCGGCGGCTGCGGCCGCCGCTTCGGGAGTGCCGCCGCGCTGTTCTTGGGCGCGCACGAGCGCACGAGAGACGGTCACAAGACCGGCCGCAAGGCCCGGTGCAAAGGCGGCGGCGAGCGCGTCGATCGTGCCGCCTTGGGCTCCGACACCCGGCAACAGGAATGGCGCACGCGGCATCGCGTCGCGCAGCGCTTGGAGCCGCTCCGGTGCCGTCGCGCCGCAGACGGCGCCGACGTCAGCGAGCGCGCCACGTCGGTCATCGAGCGCAGCGACATCGCCGGCGACCCGTCGCCACAGCGGCTCACCGGTCGCCAATGGCTGCTCTTCGTAATCGGCGGCGCCGGGGTTCGAGGTGCGCACGAGCACGAAGATCCCACCACCGACGGTTCGGGCGCGTTCCAAAAACGGGGCGATCGCATCGGCACCCATGAGCGGGTTGACGGTGATCGCGTCGGCTCCCAGCCCCGGAATGTGACCCCAGGGAGTCGGATGGCCATCGAACAACGCTGCCGCATACGCCTCAGCGGTGACGTCGATGTCGCCGCGCTTGCCGTCGGCGATCACCAGCAGTTGGTGGTCGCGGGCGAGCACCGTAACGTCATGCATCGCACGCCATCCGGCGGGACCAAGCCGCTCGAAGCAGGCGAGCTGAAGCTTCACCGCGACGCAATATTCAGCGGTCGCGGCGATCACGCGGCGACAGTGCTCGACCACAGCGGCGGCCGCTTGCGCGGCGGGGTCGCCGCCGATGGGAACGGTCGCAGCAGCACCGGGCCACAGGCGTGCCGGATCGGGATCGAGCCCGAGCACGAGTGGGCTGTTTCGCCGCGCCGTCGCCTCGGCGAGGCGGTCGCCGAACGGGGTCGCTGCTGCGGGGGCTGGCATCGACCGGCGATGCTACGCGACTGGGCGCGCGACATCGCCGCCGCAAGATCGGCGACGATGGTCGAGCGCACCGCGCCTCACGCCCATGAACCTCGAACGTCTCGCCTGGTCTGTCGTCATTGCCGTGTTCCTCGTCACTGCGGCGATCTTCATCCACAACGGCTTCAACGGGTATGGCCTGCTGTCGGCATTGCTCGCACTTGCCGCCTCAGTCAACCTCTTCACCGGGCCACCCACCGAGGGGTAGCGATCCACTCGTCGATGCGCTGCGCGCGGTTGTCGGGGCTCAGCCCAGCAGTTGGGCCAGCGCCCGGGCCGCCCGGCCGCGATGGCTGATTGCAGCTTTTTCATCGGCGGTGAGCTGCGCCATCGTGCGGCGCTCAGCGTCGTCGTCGGCGACGAAGATCGGGTCGTAACCGAACCCGCCGTCGCCCCGCCGCCGGCTGGCCATCGTGCCGGTACAGCGCCCTTCCACCGTCAGCTCCCGGCCATCCGGCAGCACGACGGCGATCACACACACATACGCCAGCACCGTCCCGGCCGGTACCTCGTCGATCAGCCTGACAAGGTTCTGTTCGTCGGTCGCCGCTTCGCCGGCGTACCGTGCCGAGCGCACACCGGGACCGCCGCCGAGCGCGGCCGCGCAGAGCCCAGAGTCGTCCGCGATCGCGGCACCTCCGAGCGCCTGCGCTGCCGCTCGCGCCTTGATGAGCGCGTTGCCCGCGAAGTCATCGGCCGTCTCCGGCGGCAGCGTCACGTCGTCCGGGAGTGCCCGCAAGGTGTGCGCCGGCAGCAACGCGCCGAGTTCACTGACCTTGTGGGCGTTGCGCGTGGCGAGAACGAACTCCATCGCGCGCCATGCTCGCAGAGCTCCCACCGCATCGCATCGCACACGCCGTCGCACAACGCGCGGCCCAGCGTCCGCCGCTGCCGGGCGCCGCCGACCGGTCGGGAGCCAGCGAGTTACCGCGAATCCCCGCCGGCACGGTCGATCGACTGACCGATTTTCTCGACGACCTTCTTGCCAATTTCGTCTCGGCCGCCAAGCTGGCTCGCGGCACCGACGATCGCTGCCAGCAGCGTCGCCATCAAGAGCAGCAGGCCGACGTATTCGACGGTTCCCTGTCCCAGTTCGCCGGCCAGCGACCGCGCGATGCCACGTCGCGCCGATGACCTGCGCTGCACAGCGCCCGGCGCTGTGGCAGTGGCATTCGGGCGATCGACTGCGGCGATGTTGGTACACAGCTCGCCGGTCGGCAGCGTGGTGGACGTGATCGGGGTGGTGATGTCGGTGGTGGGCATGTCCTGCTCCGGGGTCGAATGAACGCGGCGAACGTTGGCGATCGAATCGCGGAAGCGGACCACGACTTTGCATCAATTCACGCGCGAATCTGCGACCGATCTGCAACGGCGCGTGGGCGCCGCAGCAGCGGCGATACTGCGACTCCGTGCGGGCACTGATCGTCAGCAATATGTGGCCGACCGATGCGCGGCCGGCACTCGGCACCTTCGTGCGCGACCAGGTGGAGGCGCTCCGGCGGCGCGACGACATCGACCTCACGGTCGTGACCTTCCCCCCCGGCGGCGCCAACTACCTGCGCGCTGCGGGGCGGCTTCGGCGACTGGGCAGCTTCGATGTGGTGCATGCGCACTTCGGTCTGACGGCGCTGCCCGCACTTGCCGTCCGCACCGAGCGACGCGGCGTGACGCTGCACGGCACCGACCTGATCGCGCCGCGCTCCCGCCGGGTGACGACCGCCGTGCTCCCCCGCTACGACGTGGTCGGCGTGCCGTCGGCACACGCACTCGGCCTCCTGCCGGGATCCGAGCGCCACCGCGCCCACGTGCTGCCGTGTGGGATCGACATGCACCGCTTCACGCAGATCGAACGCGGCGAGGCGCGGCGTGCGCTCGGTCTCGATCCGTCCGCGCCGTTCGCGCTCTTCCCCTACGACCCCACTCGCTCCAACAAGCGCCACGATCTCGCTGTGGCCGCGAGCCGTGGGCATGATCTCGTTGCACTCGGGCATGAACCGCGCGAACGCATGCACTTGTGGCTGGCCGCGGCGAGCGTTGTGCTGTGCCCGTCGACCTGGGAGACGTTCGGGATGTCGGCCGCAGAGGCAGCGGCGTGTGGCACTGCCGTGATCGCAACTCCGACCGGCGCACACGGCGAGCTCCTCGATCCGCTGCCGTGGTGTATCTGCGAACCGTTCGATCTCGACCGCTGGAGCGCGGCCGTCGACGCCGCGCTTGCCAGCGACACGCAACATGCAGACGGCTACGCACACGTGATGCAGTGGTCGTCGGATGCCATGGCGCAACGGCTCGTGCACGCCTGGCAACACCCGACTGACGCTCGCCGCCAGAGCCGGGGGTAGACTCCGCGCCGGGCACATCAAGCGCCCACGCAAGACCATGGCCCGCGCCCCACGTTCCATCCCTCAACGCCTGAAATCGTTGGCGCAGCGCCCCGGCGCGCGGGGCGACGCACCCCCCGCGCCGGCAGAGTCCACGCCCGCCGCGCCGGTCCCGCCGGTCCGACCAGTCGCTCCGGCGTCTCCTGCTACACCGGTAGTGCCGCCGACGGCTGCGACAGAGCCGGCGGGCCAGCCAACGCCCACCCAGCCGGCCAGCACCTCGCTCTTCGATCAGCCGACCGCCACGCATGACGCGCTGCCGCCGCAAGCCGCGCCGCATGCGCCGATGACCACCCATGCGCACGGCGCGCCAGCCGATCCTCAGCCACCGACCCCGCTGCGACTCCAGTCGCCGCCGGTCGTTCCCGCACCGCGAAAGGTTCCAGGCACGCCGTCGGCAGCTCCGAGCGAACCGGCCGCTCCAACTCCGCCGCAACCGGCCTTTGCCGCAGCGGCGATCGAACCAACCGCCAAGCCGTCGTTCGCCGAGCGCGCCGCGCTGCGCCGCCGAGCCAAAGCGCTGCGCGCTCGCCGTGATGCCGGCCTCCTGGAACTCGGCGCAATTGTGCTCGACCAGCGGCGGTTCGGCGACCCGACCGGCGGTTCGCTCGCGCGCCGACGCACCGACGAACTCGCCGACATCGACAGCGAACTGGCCGCGATCGAAGAGGTGCTCGATGACGACGGACCGGCCGAAACCGTCGCGCAGCTCGGCGTGACGCACTGCTTGAGCTGTCGCGCGCTGCTCGGTCCACGCGACCGCTTTTGCGTGCAGTGCGGCGGACCGCGCCCGAGCGACGCTGATGTCGCGCACGCGCAGGCCCGCACCGCGTGAGTCCCGCACCTGTCGCGCAGGCCGACGTCGCGGTCGTCGGCGCCGGCGCGGCCGGGCTGTACTGTGCGCTCCAGGCCGCTGGCCGCGGTGCGCGCGTGGCACTGATCTCAGCGACGCCGCTTGCGCAAACCGCGAGCTACTGGGCGCAGGGCGGCGTAGCGGCAGCACTCGCGCTCGATGACTCAGCTGACGCGCACCTCGCCGACACCGAACGCGCCGGTCGCGACCTGGTACGCCGCTCGGCCGCCGAAGTGCTCGTCGCCGAAGCACCGACCCACGTCGCGCGCCTCCAGGCGCTCGGCGTGCGCTTCGATGCCGACCGCCAAGGACGGATGGCGCTTGGCCTCGAAGGCGGGCATGGGCAGCGCCGCGTGGTGCATGCCGGTGGGAGCGCAACCGGCCGCCGGATCGTCCGCCAGCTCTCGGCGCTGGCGGCCGAACATGAACGGATCACGGTGCTTGAAGGCTTTCGCGCCGCGTCGATCTGGACCGAGGATGGCCGAGCGATCGGGGTTGTCCTTGAAGATGGCGGTGCGGTGTTGGCACGCGCGACGGTGCTCGCGACCGGTGGCGCTGCGGCACTGTGGCGCCGCACAACCAACCCGCCGGGCTCCCAGGGGATCGGCATGATGCTCGCCGCGCAAGCCGGCGCCGAACTGGCCGACCTGGAGTTCTTGCAGTTCCATCCAACGGCGCTGATCGGCGTGCCGGGGCGCGAAGGCTTTCTGGTGACGGAGGCAATCCGCGGCGAGGGAGCCAAGCTCTACGGCCCCGACGGCGAGCGGTTCGTTGAGGAACTTGCGCCGCGCGACGAAGTCGCCCGCGCGATCACGCTGCTGCTGGAGCAAACCGGCGCGGCGAGCGTCTCCCTCGATATGCGGATGGTCGAACCGACGCAGTTCCCGAATGTCGTCTCTGCGCTGCGCGACGCCGGCCTGGAGCCGACGCGCGATCTTGTTCCGGTCGCGCCGGCTGCGCACTACATGATGGGCGGCGTCGTCGTCGATCTCTGCGGTCGTTCGACGGTTGACGGCCTGTTCGCAATCGGCGAAACCTCTTGTACCGGGCTCCACGGCGCCAACCGCTTGGCATCAAACTCGCTGAGCGAATGTTTGGTGTGGGGCTCGCGGGCCGCCGATGCCGCACTCGACCTGCCGCCGATCACCGGCGATCCGGCGCGGCGCCCCGGCCCCGCACGCTCGCTGCCGGTCGCAACGCGGGAGATCCGCGATGAGATCTGGCGCTGCGCTGGCGTGCTGCGTACCCCCCAGCTCCTCGCCGAGTTGCAGCAGAGCCCCTTGCCAATGGCGCGATGGATCGCAGCGTGCGGATTGGCGCGAGCCGAAAGTCGCGGCGCACATCAGCGCCGGGACGTTCCCGAACAAGATCCGCACTTCGACCGTCAGCACACCGTCGTCGATCCGACAACCGGCACCGCACGGTTCGAACGCTGGGATTAGGAATCCGCGACGTTGGCCGGGGCCGGTGGCCTCTTAACGTGGCCTTAACGTGGCCGCCACGCTGCGACTACACCCGAGGCAGAGCATGGGCCGTGCCCGAGAGGACACCATGCACCAACTCAGCCGCGCCATTTATCGAGAACTCGCCCCGCTCATCCGCGAAGACGACCCGCACCGTGCCGCAGAGGCGCGCGAGGTCGTACTTCGTGCGTGCGAAGCCGCCACCGATCGACTCGTCAGCGACCGGTACTACTTCAAGAACCCCTCACGCTGGCTGTTCCAAGAGGTTCGCGCGTACTTTCCGATCGATCACCAGGCTCAGGCGTGGCAGACGATCCGCGCCTATCTGCGCGCCATTATCCGCTGGATCGACGAGCATCCCGAGGCGGCAACGGCCGGCCGGCACGTGCAGTGCAGGGCCTTCACTCGCCGTGGGGCTCCGTGCCAACGACCTGGTCTTCCGCGCAATGGGTACTGCCCATCGCACCAGCACCTCGCGGAGACCGACGAACTCGCCGCGATCGCCGCGTAGACACTCCGCAGCGGTCGCTCCTGGGATGGGACTCCGGGACGCGAGACGACACGGCAGAACGGCCGGGGCACCCTTGGGTGGGAGTGCCCCGGCCAGCCGTCGTTGACCGGCACGATCGGACGACTTCACGTAGCCCGTCCCCCGTTTGTCGCATCGGTCTGCGGACGCCACGGCGCGACTCGGACGAGCGTCCACCGATCGTCCCTTGTGTGCGCTTCGTCGCCTGGTTTTGACTTGATGATTCGCAACGAAATCGTTAGTGTCGATGCCCTGCTGTGCCTGCTCTCTGCGCACGGTTTCCGCACCTCAGAATCCCCCGCTCTTTCTATGCCGATTGCTTTCAAGGAATGGGCGGTCACCGTCCGCGCGCTCGCCGAGGGCGAGCAGTTGCTCACTCTCCGCAAGGGTGGACCGACCGCTAGCGACGACGACCGCTTCAAGCTCGACCATTCCAAGTTTTTCCTGTATCCCAGCTTTGACCATCAGCGCGCCGATTTGGTGCGCGAGTCGCATCAGCCGGAACTGCGGCGTGCACTTGAAGAGGGCGTGTGGCCCGATGGCGAGCCGTCCGACCAGCATGTGCTGCATGGCGGCATCGTCCAGCCGGAGCGCGTGCGTATTCGCGCGTGGGCTGAGGTCACCGCAAGCTTCACGATTTCCGATCCGCGGATCGTCGATGCCCTGTCGCCGTTCTACGTGTGGACGCCAGCGTATGCCGTCCGTCGCCTCCAGTGGAAGCCGCGCGAGCCGCTGCACGTGCTGTTGCTGCGCGCGTACCGCATCCCGCGCCCGGTGACGGTCCGCGTCAAGGACGAGTTCGGCACGCGCTCGTGGCTGGAGATCCAGCGCGACTTGCCGTTCGAAGGCACTCCGGTACTGTGCGACGACGAGTTCGAGCGTGCGGCGAGCGAAGTCGAAGCGCTCTGTCGGGGCGCGGCCGTTCCAGCGCTCGCGTAGTTTCCCGCATCACGTTGCTTGGCCGGGGCCGTTCCGCATGGCGCGGGGCGGCCCCGGCCGCGTTCTCTGACCGTTTGCTCAATGGGCACTTGGACTGAATCGACTTCTCATTTGTTCCGCGTGCGATTCGATGACGACGCGCGCACCGAGGTCGAGGAACTGGTGCATGTGTTGGAGACGGTTGCCGCACGCCTCGACGCGCATGGCCTGCGGTTGCCGCCGCATCCGACGATCGTGGTCCACCCCACCGCGCTGTCGTTGGCGCTCGCACAACCGGCGTATGTGGCGGCGCTGGCCTTGACGGAGACGCATGGCCGCCGGTATTTGTCGTCGTGGGCGAGCGGCTCGACGTTGCATTTGATCGCGCCGGGCCGGCTGACGCGCGGCGCTGGGGGGCATGTGTCGCTGCGCGACGCGATGGAGCGAGCCCCGGCGTGCGGTTTGGCGCATTTGGCGTTGGGGCATGTGAATCCGGGGTTGACGTTGCAGCGTGCATTGCGGCGGCGAGACTGGTTTTGGCTGGCCTGGGGAGCCGGTCAGAGCCTGGTGGGGCAGGTGCCGATGTTGGCGTCGGTGATCGCGTTGCGTCGCAAGGAGCGCCGGCATTTGGCGGTACCGCCGGTGATGCGCGATGCAGTGGTGCTTGGCGGTTCGCTGGTCGAGTTGGTGCGGCGTGAGCGGGGTCTGACGGCGCTCGCGCATTTGCTGCGTGATCCGTTGCCGCCGTCGCCGCAGGGGTGGATTGGCCGAGCGTTGCCGGGGCTCGGGGCGACGGAGCGCGAGGTGCGATGGCGGATGCTGCTCGATGAATTGGACCGCATGCGGGCGGCGGTGCTGGCGGAGGCGACCGCGAAAGCCGCTGAGGAAGCCGAGGCGCGCCGCGCGGAGGAACTGAAAGTGGCACGGGCGATGGCTGAGGTGCGGGCAGCGCAAGCGGCTGCTGCGCGTGAGATCGATGACGCCGAGCTTGATGCTGCGGCGTTGCGGGCGGCGCGCCGCCCGCGTCCTCAGCGGGATTAGGCGTCGGTGGGGCCGGCTTGGGCGCCTGGCGCGTCGGCGTCGATGATTGGTTCGATCACGGCCCGCGCTTCGGCTTCGAGATGTTCGGGCACGAGGATGTCGCGCGGGCCCGCAGCGAGCATGTCGGGTACGTCAAAGCCGGCGCTGCGCCGTGTGCGGGCTGGGATTCGCGCGTCGTGGAGGAGCGAGAGCAGCAGTTCCGCTTCGGGTTGGTGGCGTGCGACGGCCACGCGCACGAGCGTTGGCCCGGGTGCGCCGACGAGGTTGCGCAGCCAGCCCATGTGGCGCGTCAGCCGATGATGTCGACGGGGACGTCGGTGACAGTGCCGCCGTCGATCAGGTAGCTCTTGATGTCGGCTGAGCCGTCGGCGAGGCCGACGATCAACCATTCGATGCCTGGCCAGCCAGCGGCGAAGTTGATGTCGGTTTGCGACGGGTACGGGGCGCTGCGGGTGTGCGAGTGGTAGATCGCACCGAGTTCTTCTCCGGCATTTTCGATCTCGTCGATCAGGTCCAGCAGCGCTTTGCCGCTGATTTCGAAACGTAGCGGGCTGCGAGCTTCGTTTTCAGCGGCGAGCACGCGGGTCGCCACGCCGCCTTTGACGGCGATCAGGCCGCAGCATTCGTTGGGGGCGTCGCGGATCGCGTGTTCGGTGACGAGCTCGAGTTGCTCGGCGGTGAGGCGCATTGGCGGCGTTTAGCTGCGGGGCAGTTGTTGGTCGTGCGGGTGTTGCCCGACCTTGTCGGCTTCGTCGGCTTTGCCGGAGATCGCGTCTTTGAATTCGCGCAGGCCCCGTCCGACCGAGCGGCCGGCTTCGGGGAGCCGTTTGGGGCCGAGCACGAGCAGCGCGATGATCAGGACGACGATCAGTTCGCCGGGGCCGAGGTTCGGCATTGTGTTACCACCAGACCGTGGAGTCGAGGTTTTCGACGTCGTCGACGGGCAGCGTGTACACGCCGCTGGAGAGGTATTTCCAGCCGTCGTCGCAGACGATGAAGACGACGTTGCCTTCGTCCATTTCGCCGGCGATACGGACGGCGATACGGGCGATTGCACCGGAGGAAACGCCGGCGAAGATGCCTTCTTCGTCAAGCAATCTGCGGGTCCAGATGACGGCGTCGCGATTGGTGACGAAGATTTTGCGGTCGAGCAGGGAGAGGTCGATGATCGGCGGGATGTAGCCGTCGTCGAGACTGCGGAGTCCTTGGACCGGTTCACCTTGCATCGGCTCGGCGGCTACGATGGTGACGCGGTCGCCGAGCTCTTCTTTGAAGCGGCGGGCGTGTCCCATCAGGGTTCCGCCGGTGCCGAGACCGGCGACGAAGGCATCGACTTGGCCGTCGAGTTCGTCGAGGATTTCCAGTGCGGTGCCGTTGTAGTGGGCGCCGGGGTTGGCGGGGTTGCCGTATTGGTACGGCATGTAGTACTGCGTGTCGCTGGCGGCCATCTCCTCGGCCATCGCAACGGCGCCGTTGCTGCCGAGGCTGCCGGGCGAGTAGACGATGTCGGCGCCGTACATCTTCAGGAGTTGGGTGCGTTCCTGGGTGACGTTGTCGGGCATCACGACTTTGAGCTTGTAGCCCTTGCGTTTGCAGATCATCGCGAGGGCGATACCGGTGTTGCCGCTGGTCGGTTCGAGGATCGTGGTGCCGGGGCCGATCGAGCCTTTGGCTTCGGCGTCTTCGATCAGCGCTTTGGCAACGCGGTCCTTGACGGAGCCGGTGGGGTTGAACGACTCCATTTTCGCCCAGATCCGGACACCGGGTTTGGGCGAGAGCCGTTTGAGTTCGATCAGCGGCGTGTTGCCGATCGCGGCGACGATGTCGGAGTACCGACCGCCGCACGGCTTGTTTTGCAGCGGTGGAGCGCTCATCAGACTTCCAAGTCTAGCGACCTCGCTCAGCTCGCTGAGCGAGAGATCGCGAAGGAGATGCGGGTCGACTGGAGCCGGTTTAGGAGCTGTCTCAGAATGAGATGGGAGGGCGGGGAATGCTGGATCGTGCGTGC
>JASGGQ010000018.1:0-28268 GCA_047604965.1 Patulibacter sp.
CGCAGGCGCCGCCACCACATCACTGGGCATCGGCGCCGGCGGTTGCCGCGACGACCGCCGCCCCGTCGCCCGGCGGCGGCGTGATCCCGGCCTCCGCTTCGAGCATCCCGACGATCGCGCTCATGATGTCGATCAGCTCGTAGTCGCTGGGCGTGTACACCTGGCTGACGCCGATCTCGCGGAGCGTGTCGAAGTCGTCGGGCGGGATGATCCCGCCGAACACGACCTTCACGCGGCCGGTCGCACCGTAGTAGTCGAGCCGCTCGATGATCTGCCGCGCCAGCGCGACATGCGAACCGGAGAGCACCGAGGCGCCGATCACGTCGGCGTCTTCCTCGACGGCGGAGCGCACGATGTCGTCGGGGCTCAGCCGGATGCCGGAGTAGACGACATCAAAGCCGACGTGCCGCGCGGAGACGGCGATCACTTCGGCGCCGTTGCTGTGCCCGTCGAGCCCCGGCTTGCCGACGACGAGCCGTGGCCGGTGGCCGAGCGCCTCGGTGAGCACGGCGATGCGCTGGCGCAGCGCATCGACGCGGTCTTCCTTGAGGCCGAGCTTCTGGCCGTCGACGCCAGTCGACGGACGGTATTCGCCGAACACGTCGCGCAGCGCCCGCGCCCATTCGCCGGTCGTGACTCGCGCGTGAGCGCATTCGATCGACGGCTCCATCATCGACTCGCCGGAGCGGGCCGCAGCCTTCAAGGCGTCGAGTGCGCGGGCGACGCGCTCGGGGTCGCGGCGCTTGCGGGTCGCTTCAAGGTTTTCGAAGGTCGCGGCGGCGGCGGAGTCTTCGACTTTGAAGATGCCGCCATCGTCGCCGCCGAGCAGCGGCGTCGGCAGGCCGTCGGTCCACTTGTTGAGGCCGACGACGATCTGCTCGCCGTTGTTGATCGCGCTCATCCGCTCACCCATCGAGCGCACCAGCGCCGACTTCATGTAGCCCGATTCGATCGCGGAGGCGACGCCACCCATGTCGAGGATCGCGTTGATCTCCTTCCACGCCTCGGCCTTCATCTCTTCGACCTTGGCCTGCACAACCGGCGAGCCGCTGAAGAGATCGGGGTACTCCAGCAGGTCGGTTTCGTACGCGAGGATCTGCTGGAGCCGCAGCGACCACTGCTGATCCCACGGTCGCGGCAGCGACAGCGCCTCATTCCACGCCGGCAGCTGGAGTGCGCGGCAACGTGCGTCGCGGCTGAGTGTGACGCCGAGCGCTTCGATCAGGATGCGCCAGGCGTTGTTCTCCGGCTGAGCTTCGGTCAGGCCGAGCGAGTTGACCTGCACGCCGTAGCGGAAGCGCCGGTACTTGGGGTTCTTGACGCCGTAGCGGTTCTTGGTGATGTCCTCCCACATCTCCGAGAAGGCGCGCATCTTGCACATCTCCTCCACGAAGCGGATGCCGGCGTTGACAAAGAACGAGATGCGTCCGACGATCCGCTCGAAGTCGTCTTCGGGAATGTTGCCGCGCTCTTTGAGCAGGTCGAGCAGGCCGATCGCGTTGGCGAGCGCGAACGCCAGCTCCTGGGTCGGTGTCGCGGCGGCCTCTTGGAGGTGGTAGCTACAGATGTTTGAAGCGTTGAACTTCGGCATCTCCGTGAGGCAGAACTCGTACATCTCGGCGATGATCCGCAGGCTCTCGTGCGGCGGGAAGATGTACGTGCCGCGCGCGAGGTACTCCTTGATGAGGTCGTTCTGCGTGGTGCCGTTGAGTAGCTTCGTATCGACGCCGCGTTCACGCGCCAGCGCGACGTACAGGCTCATCAGCCACATCGCGGTGCCGTTGATCGTCATCGAGGTGTTCATTTGTTCGATCGGGATTTGGTCGAACAGGATCGCGAAGTCGTCGAGCGAGTTGATCGGCACGCCGACCTTGCCGACCTCGGGCCGCGCGATGTCGTCGTCGGAGTCGTAGCCGCACTGCGTCGCGAGGTCGAAGGCGATCGAGAGGCCGGTCTGCCCGCGCGAGAGGTTGGAGCGGTACAGCTCGTTGGAGGCTTTCGCGGTCGAGTGGCCGGCGTAGGTGCGGATGATCCACGGCCGGTCGCGGATCACGTTGCCGTCCGCGTCTTTGATCTGGTGGGCGTCGCTGGGGGTGCCGGAGGCGGGGGCGTCGGTCATGCGGTGAGCCGTTCGGTCGGGGAGCCGGGTATGCCCGGCGAGCGAAGCTTGCGAATTCGCGTTTGCGCGGCGAAGGAAACGCGAGAGATCGCCAGGTGATCGTGCCGTTTGATGCTTGGAAGGTCAACCGTTGCGATGATTTGCAACGTCACCCGTCACACGATGCGAAGGTTGCGAAGGCGCCTGTTCCACGATGCACCGGATCTCGGACCGCGTGTTGGTGTTCGTACGAACACGAAGTGGCAGGCCGAGATCCGGTGCATCGGGCGACCGTGCAACCCCACCCCGAAGCGTGGCCGGAGGGGCCTGCTACCATCGCCCCGCCAGCGTAGGAATCCGGTGAGATGCCGGGACTGACGCGCAGCGGTATGGGTGACACGCGGAGCAGCGAAGTCACTGGGCCACCGGCCTGGGAAGACGCTCCACGTGGATGAACCCGAGTCCGAAGACTCGCTGGCCCTTTGGTGACTCATCACCAGAGGTCAACCACACCGGGCTTCGCGATCGGGCCCCTGACCTCCAAGGCAATCTATGCGCCACATCAGCCGCGCTCGCGCTGCGCTCGCCGTTCTCTCCATTAGCACCGTCCTGGTGGCCTGCGGAGACGAGTCCAGTAGCGACCAAGCCGCCGCCACCTCGACCCCCACCAGCGAGGTCGCGTTCCCGCTCACGCTAAAGAACTGCGGCAGCACGCTGAAGGTTGCGCAGCCAGCTGAGCGCATCTACTCGGGGAACTACGAGATGACCGAGAACCTGTTGGCGCTCGGCCTCGAAGATCGGATCGTCGGTGCCGCGAAGTGGTCGGACGCGATCTGGGAGGGGCACCGCAAGGCCGCCGCCAAGCTCAACATTCTCAAGGAGCCCGGCGCCGAGTCGGTGCTCGATCTCAAGCCGGATTTGGTGGCCGGCTCGTGGGATCTCTACGACTACGGCTTGGGCAAGCGCAAGACCTTCGACGACCTCGTCATCGTCAGCTACATCTCGCCGAGCGCCTGCACCGACAAGGAAGACAGCGCCGATTACGACGCCGCGAAGCGCACCGCGCCGCTGAAGGCCGAGATCATCTACACCGAGCTGGAGGAGCTCGGGCAGATCGCCGGCGTGCCGAGTCGTGCCGACGCCCTCGTGGCCGACCTCAAGCAACGGGTCACCAACGCCACCCGCGACGATTTCAGCGGCGTTTCCGTGATGTTCTGGTTCGGCAATACCGACTCCCCGTACATCGGCGGCTGCTGCGGCGCGCCGGGCATCATCGCGCACAACCTCGGCCTGACGAACGTCTTTGAGAACGTCAAGCAGGAGTGGCCGAAGGTCAGCTGGGAGAAGGTCGTCGCCAAGAACCCGGACGTGATCATCATGGCCGACCTCGGCAAGGCGGAGAAGAACATCAAATACCTGGAGTCCGACCCGGCCGCCAGCACCCTCGATGCCGTCAAGCACAAGCGGATCATTGCCGTTCCCGCTCAGGGGCTCACGCCGTCGGTGACGACGTTCTACGACCTTGAAGCGGTCGCCAAGCAGCTCCGCGCGCTCGGCTTCGGCAAGTGAGCGCCGTCGTGCCCGACCGCTCTGGCAGAGCGCGGCCCGCCGTGCTGTGGGCCGTCGGACTGTGCCTCTTCCTGGGTTCGGCGCTCTACGCCGTCCAGGTGGGGGCGTCTGGACTGGGAATGGGCGAGGTTTGGGAGGTCATCCGGGCTCGCCTCGCCGGTGGCCACACCGCCATCGATCCGATCGACACGGCGATCATCTGGGAGCTGCGGGTTCCGCGGGTGCTGCTGTCAGCGGTGTGCGGTGCTGGGCTCGCGGTGTGTGGTGTGGTGTTGCAGTCGCTGCTGCGCAACCCGCTCGCCGATCCGTTCATGCTCGGTATCTCATCGGGCGCAGGGTTGGGCGCGATGACCGTCTTCATTGCCGGCGTCGGCTCCGGGGTGGTCAGCCTCGCGACCGGTGCGTTTGCGGGGGCGGTGCTGACCTTCGCGCTGGTCCTGCTGCTCGCCAGGCTCGCCGGTCGCTCGATCGCGGTGTTGATTTTGGCCGGGGTCGCGATTGCTCAGCTCTGCTCGGCGATGACCTCCTTCATCATCATCGCGCTCGCCGATGCCAACGAGACCCGTGGGGTGCTGTTCTGGCTGATGGGGTCGCTCTCCCCGGCCCGTTGGGACGACATACCGGTCACTGCGGTGACGGTCGGCGCTGGGATCGCCGTGTGCGTCGCCGTCTCTTCGATGCTCGACGCGTTCACCTTCGGTGAGGATGCTGCGGCGGCGCTCGGCATCCGGGTGGCGCGCGTGCGCGGCATGTTGCTCGTCGTCACGGCGCTCATCACCGCAGTCTTGGTGAGCCGGGTCGGCGCGATCGGCTTCGTCGGGTTGACGCTCCCGCATGCAGCCCGCGCGGTCGTCGGTGTCAAGCACCGCGTGCTGGTGCCGGCCTCTGCGCTCCTGGGCGCAATCTTCTTGGTGTGGGTCGATGCGGTCGCCCGCGTCTCCTTCGCGCCGCAGGAGATCCCGGTCGGAGTGATGACGGCGCTGATCGGCGTCCCAGCGTTCGTGGTAATCCTCGTGCGGCAGGGGCAGCGTCGTGGCCGGGTCGCGCTTGGGGGCGGGCGATGAGGCTGCGGGCCGCTCAAGTCTGCTGGTCGGTGCGCGAGACCGAGATCCTCAGCGGGGTCGATCTCGATGCTCCGCCATCGACGACGGTGGGGCTGCTCGGTCCCAACGGGTCGGGGAAGTCCTCCTTGATGCGGGTGCTGGCCGGGCTGCGCCGCCCCACCTCCGGCCGGGTGCTGCTCGACGACGATGACCTCACCACGCTGTCGCCACGACAGATTGCGTTGCGGATGTCGCTCGTCGAGCAGGAGGTGAGCACCGATCAGGATCCGCTGGTGCGCGACGTGATCGATCTCGGCAGGATCCCGCATCGGCGTCCGTGGGCGGCGGCCTCGGCGGCCGACCGGGAGGCGGTGGAGCGTGCGGCGCAGACCACCCGTGTGTCGGAACTGCTCGATCGCAGCTACTCCACGCTCTCCGGTGGCGAGCGCCAACGGGTTCATTTGGCGCGGGCGCTCGCGCAGGAGCCGTCGGTGCTGCTGCTCGACGAGCCGACGAACCATCTCGATGTTCGGCACCAGCTCGAGTTGCTGCGGATGGTGCGAGAGACGCCGGTCACGGCCGTGATGGCGCTCCATGACCTCAACCTCGCCGCCGCGTTCTGCGACACGATCGTCGTGCTCGTCGGCGGCCGGGTCGTCGCGCAGGGGAGGCCGCCGCAGGTTCTTCGCCGCGAGGTGATCGAAGAGGTGTACGGCGTATCGGCGAGGGTGACCGAGGACGAGGAAGGGCTGCATGTCCGCTTCCTCACCGGCGCTCGTGTGACCGCCGCGCACGGATTGCCGGGATGACGATGGTCTTGCCGAGCGCGACGCCGCGCGAGTGGATCGAGACCTATCACCGCGCGTCGTTGCTTGGCAGCGCTGAGCCGCCCGGCGGCGGGCGTAGGTGCCGCAACCTCACGCGCGATGAGGTGCTGGCGCAGGACGGCGCGCTGCTAGGGGAACTGCATGCCGCCCTCGTGCGTGGTGGTACCCCACCGAAGGCGGCGGCGAAGTATCTCGCGCATGGGTTCGGTGCGCTGCTGGCGCGCGCGGTGGGGTACGCCGTCGTTGCGTCGGGTGCGAGCTTCGTCGTCGATGCTGGCGTTTGCTGGCGGATCGAGCCCGATGATCTGTACCCCGGCACCGTTGATCTCGGCATGCCGCTCGCGTTGGTTGATCCCACGCACCGGTGGGCCGGGCTCCCAGGCACCGAAGTCGTCGCTGATGAAGGCGAGCGATTCGCGCGGGCGAATGCGGCTGTGGTAACGGTTGTCGCTCCGATCATCGATGTGCTTCGCGTCCTCAGCGGCCTTGGCCGGGCGGGATTGTGGGCTGAGGTCGCCGATGGATACGCCGGCTGGATCACCGACCAGCAGCTGATCGAGGTCACCGAGCGCCGCATCGACCTGCTGCGCGGTTTGGTTGATGCCGACGGGGCGCCGTGGAAGACCGGTCCGCAGCTGTGGACGGTCCACACCGAGCACGGCGTCGCGTGCTGCATGCAGAAGGGTGGCTGCTGTTTGCACTACACCGAACCGCAGCATGCGTCGCGCGGCGGTGAGGGCGTCGAGGATGACGATCACGATCCGCTGCTCGCCGAGTTCCGCGAGGCGTTCGCCGAACCGGGTGCCCCCGCCTACTGCACCTGCTGCTCGCTGCGTGCGCGGACTTCGGTGCAGGAGCGGCAGCTGTGGTGGTTTGAGCGCCGTCGCCCGCCGGGCATCGACGACGCTTCGCGCTGAGTGTCACGGTCGCGGCAGCGCGTGGCCGTCGCTTGCGCTACGTGACGCGTGGCGCGTGGGTTGAGGCGGGTGGGGCGTTTACCCTGGACGGGCGGCAGACGACATGCGGCCGTCCTGGAATGCGAGGACAACGACGCGGTCGGTGGCCGCGTCGAACTCGTAGAGGATGATCATCCACGGCCACGGTCCGAGCAGGAATCGTGCGCCTTCCCACGGTGGGCCGAGGGTACGGCCCATCAACGGAAAGCGCTTGAGGGGCTGGATGCTTCGCCGCACTCGAGCCGGCGTATCGGGCGGCAGCCCATGGCTGGTGACGAGGCCGGACAGCTCGCCGGCGGCGGCCTTCGCGATGACGCCGTGCGCCATCTAGAGGTCGTCGAGCGCGATCACGTCACCGGCTTGTGCCTGCGCGCGGGCGTGATCGAGGCGGGTACGCATACCCGGCACGCCGTTGAGCAGCGCCGCGATGTGGGTCGGGTCGGGGTCTGCGGCGTCGAGTGCGCTCGAGAGCAGGGAACGCGCCAGCGTGCCCTCGTTGACGTGGATGCGCGTGGCCATCGCGGTCAGCTTCGCGGCGTGGTCGTCATCGAGTGTCACGTTGACCCGGTTCATCGCCACTGAAGGCTACACGTCATGACACGGCCCGTGTGGCGGGCACGCACCGGTTTGAGAGCCGACCCGATGAACCGGATCTCGGCCTGCCACTTGGTGTTCGTACGAACATCAACGTGCCAACCGAGATCCGGTGCATCGGGTCGGGTCGGTGGCTCGCGTTGGCGAAGGATGCGAAGATCACCTGCCGAAGCTTTCAGCTCTCGTCGCCGGCGGCTTCGGCAGGCACTAGGCACGGTGAATGTCAGGTGAACATTCGGCAAATGCCGTTGGAGAGGAAAACGTCTGTGAACGAGAAGTGCGTCGTAAGCGAAGATTGCGAAGGCATGCGATGACGCGCTTGCTTGTTGGGGCGCGGATCCGTCATCTTCGGGAGGACCGTGGGCTCAGCCAGGCGCAGTTGGCGCGGATGCTCGAGTTGTCGCCGAGCTACCTCAATCAGATCGAACGCGACCATCGTCCGCTGACGGTCCCGGTCCTGCTGCGACTGACGGAAACGTTCGGCGTCGATCCAACCTTCTTCTCAGCGGAGGACACGGCGCGGCTGATCGCCGAGCTGCGTGAGGCGCTGCTCGACGACGCCGTGAGCGTTCACGTCTCGCCGAGTGAGGTGTCAGAGATCGCCGGCAACCATCCCGAGGTGGCGCGGGCATTGATCGCGCTGCGGCGCCGCTACCGCGATACCGTCGAGCAGACGGCCGCGTTGATCGGTGGGCAGGGCTCCCCGGCAGCGGCGCCGCTGGTCGCGATGCCGCACGAGTTGGTGCGCGACTTCTTCTACGACCGCCACAACTACTTCGCTGAGCTTGATGAGGCGGCGGAAGCGCTCGCGGCGGAGGTTGGCGCGTATCCCGGCGATGCGCGCGTCGCCTTTGCGCGGCGGCTGCGAGATGTGCATGACATTCGCGTTGTGCAGCAGACCCCAGGAGCCGCGCACGCGGAGATTCGCCGCTTCGAGCCGCAGACGAAGGTGCTGCGGCTCGCGACGCAGCTGCGCCCCGGCCAGCAAGCGTTTCAGCTTGCGACGCAGCTCGCGCTGCTTGAGCATGGGGAGCTGCTCGACGCGCTTGCGGCCTCCGATGCGCGGCTGACCGAACCGCAGGCGCGGCGGCTCGCGCGGATCGGTCTCGCGCACTACTTCGCGGGGGCCGCGCTCATGCCGTACCGGGCGTTTCACGAAGCTGCCGAGGAGTACCGGTACGACATCGAACGGCTCGGCGACACGTTCCGCGTCGGCTTTGAGGTCGTGTGCCACCGGCTTTCGACCTTGCAGCGGCCGAAGCTGCGGGGCGTGCCATTTTCGTTTGTGCGCGTCGACCGCGCGGGGAATATGTCGAAGCGCCAGTCCGCGACTGGGTTTCACTTCTCTCGCGGCGGAGGCACCTGCCCGCTGTGGAACGTCTACGAGGCGTTCGCGACGCCCGGCCGAATTCTGCGGCAGATCGCGCAGATGCCGGACGGTCGGTCGTATTTCTGGATTGCGCGGACCGTCGCGCGCAAACCGGTCGGCTACGGCATGCCTGCGAAGACCTTCGCGCTTGGGCTTGGCTGCGAGCTGCGCCATGCGTCGCGACTGGTGTATGCGACCGGCCTTGATCTTGGTGACGACGCGGTGACGACGCCGATCGGGATGGGTTGCAAGAGCTGCGAGCGCGTGGCGTGCCCGCAGCGCGCGTTCCCGGCGGTCGACCGGCCGCTCGATATCGACGAGAACCGCACGACCTTCGCCGCGTACCCGGCGGAGGCGTAGCCTTCCAGCGCGTACGGCAGCAGGATTGCGCGGCTAGCGCAGGTCGCGGAGCGGGCAGCCGGGGTTTGGGAGCCGCAGAATCTCGGGGTCTCCTGTCCAGAGCTCGGCATTTGCGGCGATCGCGGTGGCGAGTGCGAAGCAGTCGCCAAGGGCGATCGGGGTCGTCGCTTTGATCCGGGCGGCGGCCAGCATACGTCCGGTGCCGGGGAGGTCGGCGTCGATGAGCCGCCGCAGCTCGGTGATCGTTGACTCTGACTGCGCTCGCCCGTGTTGGCGTTCGAGGCGGTATGCCACTTCGACGAGATTGATCCAGCTCATCAGCGGGCGAGCGTCGATCACGGTATCGACGGCGTCAGCGGCGGGATCGTCCCCATCGAGCCAGGCGAGCACGGCCCAGGAGTCCAAGACGACGGGTGTGGCGGTCACCGCGGTTCATCGGCGCGATCGGCGAGCAACGCGGCAGCCATGCCTGAGCCGGCGAAGCGCCCGCGCAGCGGACGAGGGTCTGCACGCGGGGTGAGGACGATGCGGCCGTCCTCCAGCGTGAATTCCACCGGGACACCGGGCGCTAGCCCTGCGCGGTCCCGTAGCGATTTGGGAATCACGACCTGTCCTTTCGCCCCGATCCGATGCGTCATACTGAGCAAGTATGACACGCCTGGCAGCGGCGTATGGCAGGTCGGTTGCGTGGGCTCGGTGAGCTGCCGTGCGAGGCGGCGCTACGCCGACGGCGCGGAGGCGTAGCCCTCCAGCGCGTACGGCAGCAGGATTGCGCGTTCGCGCAGCGTTTGGCGGTCAGCGCGGGCGAGCTGCGCTTCGTCGCACACCTCGTCGAATGAGCGCTCGATCACGTCGATCTGGTGGTCGACGATCTCGCGCGCCTCGGCGGGCGTCAGCCCGTACTCGGCGCTGCGCGTCACGCAGCCGGAGAGCGAGCTGAGGCGGAACCCGTCGCGGCCGATCTGCATGCCCTGCGACGCCTCGCCGCCGAGGCGCAGCTGCGGGCACAAGTCGTAGGCGGGCGTCAGCGTCAGCTGCTCGCCGTCCCACAGCGCGCCGTGGTTGCGGGCGTGGTCGTCGGTGTTGCCGACGAGGATGTTGAAGGTGATGCGCGCGAACAGCTCGCGCAGCGTCTCCCGTGGCGCGGTGAACCGGTGGCGGATGATCTCGGCCAGCTCGGCGTAACTGGCGTACCGCGCGTCGAGGTCCCGCAGCTCCAGCAGGGTGAGCGCCGAGACGAAGTGGTGGCGCAGCGCTGTGCCGGGCACGCGGTCGAAGCGTTCGACGAGCAGGACGTGCTTGCCGAGCGCTTGCGTGAGCTGCACCGGCGCGACCCGCAGGCCCGCGCGGCCCGCGAGGCGCATCGCTACGAACTCGGCTTGCACGACCCGGTAGGTGTCGGTGGTCGACGAGAGCTTCGCGATCAGCGCGCGCCCGTCGTCGTCGAGCTGCGCCTTCGGGCGCGCGCCGCCGATCGAGCTGCCGTGCAGGAGCGCCGCATCGAGCGCGGGGGTCAGGGGCACGCCCGCCTCGACGCGCTCGGCGCTGGTCGCCAGCTCCTCCAGCGTGGCCGGAGTGCCGCCCCGCTCGACGTACTCGGTCGGCGAGCGCTGGAAGTCGATGGCGCCGACGCGATCGGATCCCGACTCGATCAGGTAGGTCAGCGTGTCGAGCTGCGCCGGATCGGTGTCTTCCCAGCGGCGGCCAAGCAGCCGGTTGAGGATCACGCGCTGCCCCCATGCGTCGGGGCCGGCGTCGAGGAGGCAGCTCGGTGCCGCTAGCCCGGCGGGTGGTTCGATGCGCCCGCGTCGCAGTGGCAGCTCCGGCTCGTAGAGTGCGATGGCGTCGTCGCGCTCGACGTACGACCGGGCGTAGACGAACGTGAGCAGCTGCTCGTGCGGCTCGATGCGGCCGGCGACGACCGGCCTCTCGGTGCCGGGAAGCCAGGTCCACACGTAGATCGGGTCAGAAGTCGTCATCGACGGCGTCCTTCGCGGAATGGACGCGCTGCGGGAGCAGCTGCACCAGTGCGCGCTGGCGTTGCAGTTCGGGCGCCAGCCGCGACGGCTCTTCGGTGAGTAGCGGCACGCCGAGGATGACGGCCGCCTCCAGCGCGATGCCGAGCCCGACCGTCGGGTCGCCGCGCTCGACCTTTGTGATCGTCGGAGGCGAGGCGCCGACGCGCTCTGCGAGCTCCCGCACGCTCCAGGAACGCGCGACTCGCGCCTGCTTGACCTGCAAGCCGAGCAGCGCCGCCGCTTGAAGCGTGCGACGGGAATATACGTGCGACGCCTTGGCCACATGGAAAGTATAACACCGCGTATACCGGGTAAGCAAAAATAAGTTTTCGCTTGCCCGGGGGCGCTTGGGCTGAGTGGGGCGCGCTGATCGCCCGTCTACTGGCAGGCCTCGCACTCGCCGCCGTTCATCATCGCCTCCAGCGAGCAGGCTGCTGCGGCGGCGTCCAGCTCCGTCGCGGTGAGGTCGGCGTCGCCGGACGGCGCGACCGGCGGAGCTTGCGTCGCCACGGCGACCGCCGCTTCGGCCGCAGCCGGCGTGGGCGCCGCCGTGCTCACCTTCGCGACCGTCGCCTTCTCGATCGAGGAGGCGCCGAGTGTGCGCAGGTAGTAGGTCGTCTTGAGGCCGGCGCGCCACGCATGGCGGTACATATGGCTCATCGCCTTCATGTCCGGCGTCGGCAGGAAGAGATTCAGCGACTGGCTTTGGTCGATCCACTTCTGCCGCCTCGCCGCCGCGTCGATCAGCCATTTGCTGTCGATCTGGAAGGCGGTGCGGTAACGCACCTTCAGCTCCGTGGGGATCTCGTCGATCCCCGTGAGATCGCCGTCGTGCGCCTTGATCGTCTCCGCGAGCTGGCGGCACCACGCGCCGATCGCTTTGAGGTCGGCGACCAGGAACGGGTTGAGGATCACGAAATCGCCGGAGAGGTTCGACTTCGCGAAGAGGTTTTTGTACATCGGCTCGATGCACGGCGAGGTGCCCATGATGTTCGCGATCGTGGCGGTCGGCGCGATGGCCAGGACGTTGCTGTTGCGCATCCCCTGCGCGGCGATCTTCGCGCGCAGCGGCGCCCAGTCGAGCACGCCGCCGCGCTCCACTTCGATCGCTTCGCCGCGCTGTTCGGCGAGCAGATCGACGGTGTCCTGCGGCAGCAGTCCGCGCTCCCATTTGGAGCCTGCGTACGATTGGTAGGTGCCGCGTTCGGCCGCGAGATCGCTGCTGGCCTCGTAGGCGTACAGCGCGATTGCCTCCATCATCTCGTCGGAGAACGCGACGGCCTCCGGCGATCCGAATGCGATGCCTTTGCGGTAGAGCGCGTACTGAAGACCCATCACTCCGAGGCCGACCGGGCGGTGGCGTTTGTTGGCGGTGCGGGTCGCGTTCGTCGGGTAGAAGTTCACGTCGATCACGTTGTCGAGCGCGCGCACCGCGACGCGCACCGTCTCCCGCAGTCGCGCGTGGTCGAGGTCGCCGCCGTCGGTGAGGTGCTGGTCGATCACGATCGAGCCGAGGTTGCAGACGGCCGTCTCCTCCGGCCCCGTGTTGAGCGTGATCTCGGTGCAGAGGTTGCTGGAGTGGACGACGCCGGCGTGGTCTTGCGGCGAGCGCAGGTTGCATGGGTCCTTGAAGGTGATCCACGGGTGGCCGGTCTCGAACAACATCTTCAGCATCGACTTCCACAGCTCGATCGCGGGGATCCGTTCGCCGTGTAGCTGGCCCTCGTCGACGAGCCGCTCGTAGTGCTCGTACCGTTCGGCGAACGCCTTGCCGTACAGCTCGTGCAGGTCGGGCACGTCGGAGGAGCGGAAGAGCGTCCATTGCTGGCGGGCCTCCATCCGCTGCATGAACAGGTCGGGAATCCAGTTCGCGGTGTTCATGTCGTGCGTGCGGCGCCGGTCATCGCCGGTGTTCTTGCGCAGCTCCAGGAATTCGCGGATGTCGTTGTGCCACACCTCCAGGTAGGCGCAGCCGGCACCGGCCCGCTTGCCGCCTTGGTTGACGGCGACGAGCTGGTCGTTGTGCAGCTTGAGGAACGGCACGACGCCCTGCGACTCGCCGTTGGTGGAGCCGATGTGCGAGCCGGTGCCGCGGACCGCCGTCCACGAGCCGCCGAGTCCGCCGGCGTACTTGCTGCATGCCGCGTTCTCGGCGATCCCGCGCTGCATGATCGAGTCGAGCGTGTCGTCGACTTTGTAGAGGAAGCAGGAGGAGAGCTGCGAGTGCGGGGTGCCGGCGTTGAAGAGCGTCGGCGTCGAGGAGCAAAAGCGCCGCTCGCGGTACATCCGGTAGAGGTCGAGCACGCGCGCTTCACGGTCGGTACCGGGCGCTTCGCCGAGGCCGATGCCGAGCGCGACGCGCATCCAGAACAGCTGCGGCGTTTCGAAGCGGCGGTGCTCGGCGCCGGTCTTGTCGATCAGCAGGTAGCGGTCGTACAGCGTTTGCAGGCCGAGGAAGTCGAAGGCGAGGTCGGCGGCCGGGTCGAGTTCGGCCGCGAGCCGGTCGAGATCGAACTCCAGCAGGCGCGGGTCGATCCGCTTGATGCTCACGCCATGTTCGAGGTTTGGTCGCAGCGCGGCCCGGTGTGCCGCCGCGAGTCCGGCGACGCCGTCGCGCACGATCTCCCAGTCGAGCGCCTCCTCGTAGCAGTAGCTCAGCAGGATACGCCCGGCGAACGCGGAGTAGTCGGAGTCGCGTTCGACGAGCGCGCGGGCGTTGAGGATCGCGAGTTTGCGCAGCTCGGCCTGCGGGATGCCGGGGCGCACGGAGCGGCGCAGTTCGCGTTCGAGCTCCTGCGGGCTGGCGTCGAGATCGAGCCCGGTGCGCGCGAACGCGATCCGTGCGACGAGATCGCGCCCGTCCCATTCGATCTCGCCGCCGTCGGCTCCGGTCACGGGAATCGGCGGGAACTCCGGCTCCGGCAGGCCGGTCGCTTCGTCGGCGGCTTCGGCAGTCGGCGCCTGCGCTGCGGCAGCGGCGGCGTCGAGCGAGAGCTGCGTGTCGGGGGCCTCTTCGCCACGTTGCGCGCGCAGCATCGCCCGCTCGGCGCGGTAGATGATGTACCGCTCGGCGACGCGCATGTGCCCGGCGAGCATCAGCTCTTCCTGCACAAGATCTTGCACCGCTTCGATCGAGACGAACGGTTCGCCGAGCGCCTCGGCACGTTCGGTGACGCGCGCGGTGATCGCTGCCGCGGGCTCGGAGTCGGTGGAGATCGAGAGGAACGCGCCCCGGATCGCCGCTTCGATCTTCTCGGAGTCCCAGGCGACGACCGCGCCGGAGCGCCGGATCACTCGCAGGCCGCTGGTCGGTACCGGTGCCGGCGCCGATGCTGGTTCGGTCGTCGGTGTTGCGTCGGCGATGTCGCGCGCGGCGGCGCGGCGCAACACGAGGGCTTTGGCGACCTCGAACTGGCCGGCGTCGATCAGTTGCGCTTCGACGAGCGCGGAGACGTCGTGCTCGGTGATGCGCCCAGCCTGCAAGCCGCCATCGATGAGCCGTTCGCAGACGCACTTGGTGATCGACGCGACGATCGCGCGTGCCGGCGCGGTGTCGGCGCGGCGGTCACCTTCCGCGATCGCGAGCGTGACGAGCGCGTCGGCGACCATCTCGGCGGCGATCTCCGGCTGGAATGGCTGGTCGCCGCCGTCCGGGCCGGTGACCTTGAGCGCCAGTTCGCGGTACGCGCGGAACGACGGCCCGGCGGCGAGGGCCGGCGCCACGTCGAACGGCGGGCGCTGTTCGGCGGGCACGGCGGCTGCCGCCTTGAGATCGAGGTCGCGAAGGAGGTCGGAGAAGTCGAGCATGTGGATCGGTGCCTCGGGTCGGGCGGGCTGGGGAAAGTGGGTTGGCCGGCGGGTGAGCGGGATAGGCGCTTAGAGGTCGTCGTCGGAGACGGCGACGAGCGAGCTGGCTTTTTGGTATTCGGTGACGCGCCCTTCGAAGAAGTTCTGCTCTTTGCGGATGTCCATCAGTTCCGCGAGCCACGGGAGCGGGTTGTCGATGCCGCCGATGAGCGGGGCGAGTCCGATGCTTTCGAGCCGGCGGTCGGCGATGTAGTCGATGTAGGTGGAGAACTCGTCGCTGGAGAGTCCGACGCCTTCGACCGGCAGGCAGTCGCGGATGAATGCCTGCTCCAGCTCGACCGCTTCGCGCATCAGGTTGCGTAGCTCCTCGCGGAACTCCGGTGCCCAGATGTCGGGGTTTTCGGCGACGAGTTCCAGCAGCAGGCGGCGGAAGACTTCGATGTGGTTGGACTCGTCGCGCAGGGTGTAGCGGAACATCGTGCCGATGCCCGGCAGTTTGCCTTGGCGGTAGAGGCTGAGGATCATCCCGAACAGTCCGTAGAACTGGGTGCCTTCCATGCATTGCCCGAAGACGAAGATGTTCTTGGCGAGCAGTTGGCGGTCGGCGATCGTGGTGAGGTCGAGGTCGCGCCGCAGCTCCTGGGAGACGCGGGTCACGAAGCGGTTTTTGGCGGTGATCGTGGGGATGTCTTCGAACATCGCTTCGCATTCGTGTGGGTCGATTCCGAGTGAGCTGATCATGTAGAGCAGCGAGTCGGCGTGGATGTTCTCTTCGTGCGCGTGGCGGCCGAGCACGAGCTTGAGTTCGCTGGCGGTGACCAGTTCGCGGACGACGTGGATGATGTTGTCGCCGACGATTCCCTCCGCGGCGGAGAAGTAGCCGATCCCCATGCGGATGATCCACCGGTCGATCTCGGTCAGGGCGCGCGCGTCGCGCCACTGCTCGACGTCCTTGCCCATGGGAACGTCCTCAGGCTCCCAGTGGTTGGCCTTCATCGTGCGGTACAGCTCGTACGCCCAGGTGTAGCGCAGCGGCAGGAGGTTGAAGGTCATCGTCTCCCGCCCGCCGATGACGCGCTTGGCGGCGACGGCGGCCTCGGCTTTGGCTTGGTCGAGGATGAAGGTTCGCGGCCCGACCGTGTAGCTCTTTTGCACTTGCTCCTCCATCGAGAGCGGGGTGGAGCGAAGTGCGGTGGCCGTGCGGTCGCCGGGGGTGGGGTGACCGGTTGGTTGCCCGCCCTTCCTCCGAGGACGTAACGACAGGCGTGGAGCAGTCGACCGGGCTCGCCTCCAACTGCTGGAGGACTACCGTTGCGGGACAGCGCCGGGATCTCACCGGACTTCGCTGGCTTGCACGCCCCCGCCTATTGGCGGGACTGCTGCTGACCGTACGCCTGCCTGCGGACGGCATGAGCGCCGGTTCCCGCTACGTGCACGAAAAAGCTTGTTCGCCGCGACCCCCGCGAGTGCCACCACAGGTACCATATGTGGCATGAAGACGAAAACGACGATCTATCTGCCCCATGAGCTGAAGCAGTCCATTTCCCGCGAGGCACGTCGTCGAGGGACCTCGGAGGCCGAGGTCATTCGTAGCTCGCTTGAGGCGCAGCTCGCGACGGCCGCGCCCCCCGCCCCACGCGGCGGGCTCTTCTGCGGCACCGAGCAGATCGCGGAGCGCGCCGATGAACTCCTCGGCGCTGGGTTCGGCGAGTCGTGATTGTTGACACCAGCGCGCTGCTCGCCTTCTTCGATGAAAACGAGGCGTCGCATCATCGCGTCTCCGATGCGATTGAGCGGGCAACCGAACCGCTCGTCATCTCACCGCTGGTCATCGCCGAGCTCGACTACCTCGTTCTCACTCGGCACGGGAGCCAAGCAGCGCGTGCCGTCGCAGCAGAACTGGCTGGTGGCGCATGGACGATCGCGCCGGTGACCGCGACGCATATTCAAGCGGCCGCTGACTATCTCGAGACCTATGCAGATCTGCCACTCGGCCTGACCGACGCGATGAACATGGTCTTGGCGACCGGTTATCGGACGCGCACGATCGCCACGCTCGATCGGCGTCACTTCTCGGTGCTGCGATTTGACAACCGCACGGCGCCGATCATCGTGCCATAGGAGAGCGAAACTGCGATGGTGTGGCCGAGGCGGCCGGTCGTGAGCTGGGCCTTGGCGGCCGACCCCCAAGCCCGGTTACGCGGCGCGGCGGTACCGCGCGCGGTTGGCCTGCGCCTGGATTGCTTTCGGGACGAACTTCGACGGGGTCACGATCGCGCGCAGCGCCGCGACCGCTTCGGGGTCGAAGGCATCGCCGGTTTCGGCTTCGATCACCCCAAGCGCACGGTCCGGCGCCCATGCCATGCGGTACGGGCGGTCGGAGGTCAGGGCGTCGTACACGTCGGCGACCGCCAAGATTCGCGCTTCGCGGGCGATTTCCGGGCCGACCGCGCCATACGGGTACCCGGCGCCATCGAGACGCTCATGGTGGGCTTCGACGAGATGCAACACGCGATCGTTGAAACGCCCGACTGCGCCAAGCATCTGCCGGCCGTCGGATGGGTGGCGCTTGATGACCTCGTACTCGTCATCCGTCAGTTTGCCGGGCTTTCTGAGGATCCGGTCGGGTGTTTGGAGCTTGCCGATGTCATGGAGCAGGCCGCCGGCAGCGAGGTCGCGCAGGCTGCGCGCGTCGAGGCCGAGGTGTTCGCCGATATTCACGGCGAGCATTGCGACCCGGCGGGTGTGGTCGTGGGTCACATCATCTTTGCGGGCGAGTTGCAGCATCAGCGCGTGAACGCGGCGGTCAAGGAACGCTTCTTCGTCGGCAACGATCTCCTTCGCGCTGAAGTCACCGACCAGCGGTCGCGACGCCGTCACGCGCCACAGGTCGCGCGTTGCCGGCAGGCAGATCGCCGCGACGCCGACGAGTTCCAGCGTGTGGGCCGTCCACCACAGCGCCATGTCGCGGTCGGCGTTCGTGATCCCCCAGTAGGCGCAGATCGACGCGATCACGCCGAGTGTCACGAGAATGTCTCCAGGACGATCGCTGAGTCCGGCGGTACGGCCAGCGCGCCGCGCGAGGATCGCCAGCAGCACACTGGTGGCGATGAAGAGTGCGATCGCGGTATCGCCGCCGGGCGTCGGAGTGACGGGGATTGAGCTGCGTGCCGAGAAGACCAGCACCAGCACCGAGACAAGGAAGATCGCGAGCGCCGGAGCGCTCTGCACGACGATCTCCACCTGGTGGCGGCGGCGGATCGTGGGGGCGACTGAGAAGGCGAGCACCAGCGCGCCGAGCGGCAGCGTTGCCATCTCCGCGATCCGCGTGATGCCGGGGCTATACAGCTCGCCGGGCGCCATCGCGACGACGCGCGCAATCAACACGACCGACATGCCGACGAACGAGACGCCCATCAACGCCGAGCGTGCATCGGGTCGGCGGTGTACGTGGAACAGCGTGGCCACCGTGGCGCTGACGACCAGCACCGCGAGCAGCGAAACGAGCGCCGCTTGATACGACGGGTTGCTGTCGCCTTGGCCGGTGCTGGTGGCGATCAACACCGCAGGCGCAAGCGCGGCGACGGCGAGCAGCACCGTTGCCAGGCGCGAGCGTTCGCGGCTGGGCGCGGCGACTTCTTCCAGGCGCCACGGGGTAGCGTGCGCGAAGATCGAACCCGGGTGGATCACGGTACGTGAATCGGCATCGCACCGCTTGCCTGCATGTCGAGCGGACGGGTGTCCAGGCTCCGGCCATCATCGACCCGTCGCTTGATCGACGCAATCGCTCATGGTGGCGTCCGCTTCGATCGATGCGGGGGTCGGCCGCGCGCGAGTCAGGAGGCGGCCGAGGCGCGTCGCTCGATCAGTTCGATCCGGTAGTTGTCGGGGTCGCGCACGAAGCACAGCCGCGAGCCTCCCGCGCGCACCTGATATGGCGGCTTTTCGGGGGTGATGCCGTCGGCGGCGAGGGCGGCGAGCGTCGCGTCGAGATCGGCGACGCCAAGTGCGATGTGGCCGTACGCGGTCCCGAGTTCGTACGCGCTGACGCCGTGGTTGTACGTCAGCTCCAGGATGTTCGGTTGCGCGTCGGTGCCGAGGAAGATGTTGATCGCTTCGTCGCCGATCGGCATACGGCGCTGCTCGCGAAGGCCGAGCTTGGCGTAGAACGCGACCGATCGGTCGATCTCGCCAATGCGATAGCAGGTGTGCAGGAAGGCGAAGTCGGCCATGTGCGGCAGGCTACGGGAAGGCGCGCGCGTTGCACCTGATCTCGGAGGGCGAGGTGGTGTTCGTGCGAACACCAACGGCCGGGCCGAGATCCGGTGCAACGTCGCCTGGTCTCGGGTCGGCCTAGCGTTCGCCGTCGGCGAGGCGCAGCAGCAGCGGCACGGCGGCGGCGAGTTGTGCCCGTTCGGCGGCGCTCAGCTGCGTGGTGAGGGCGTCGGCGGCCCACGCATCGGCGGCGCGGCGAAACTCCGCGAGCGAGGCGTCGCCTTGTGCGGTGAGCGACACGAGTTGCTGGCGGCCGTCGGCGGGGTCGGGGCGACGCTCGACGAGGCCCGCTGCTTCGAGTTGCCCGACCGTTTGCGCCATCGACTGCGGGCGCATCCGCTCGTGTGCGGCGAGCTGGCTGGTCGTGCGCGGGCCGAGCCGTGCGATCAGGCCGAGTGCTTGGAGTTGCGGGATCGGCAGGATCGCGTTCCCACGAAAGCGGCGGGTGAGCGAGTGGACGGCTTGGCGCAGCGCGCTCGCCAGCGCCGCACTGTCGGATGCCGGCGGGGAGGACTGGGTGGTGGCGTGTGCGCTGGCGGCGTCCATGGCGCCATCGTAGCGCGCATTTCTACAGGCAACCTGTTCATGTCTTCAGTTTGCCTGTAGAGTTGAGGGTATGCCCGACCCCTCGCCCACGCTTCGTCACCGTGCCTTTGTGCCCGTGTTGCTGTTCCTCGGCGGCGTCGTGTCGATCGTGTCGTCGCTCGGCGCACCGCTGATCCCCCGCCTCGCTGAGCGGCTGCACACCTCGCTGAGCAACGCGCAGTGGGCGCTGACGGCGACGCTCGTCGTCGCTGCCGTCGCCTCGCCGCTGGTCGGCCGGCTCGGCGACGGGCGGCATCGCAAGCGGGTGATCGTGCTCTGCATGGGACTGGTCGTGTTCGGCGGCGTGCTCGCGGCCGCGACCGTCTCATTGGCGGCATTGATTGCCGGCCGGGCGCTGCAAGGGCTTGGGCTGGCGCTGATGCCGCTCACGATGGCCGCCGCCCGCGAACACCTCCCGGCCGAGCGGGCGACGCGCGTGATCGCCGGGCTGTCGGTCGTCGGCGCGGCCGGCGTCGGTCTCGGCTATCCGATCACCGGCTTCATCGCCGACCACGGCGGCGTCGCGGCGGCCTACTGGTTCGGTGCAGTGCTCTGCACCGTCGCGCTGCTGCTCGCCGCGTGGGCGATCCCGCAGCCGGCGACGGTGCCGGATGACCGGCGGCTCGATCTGCCCGGCGCGGCGGTGATCGGCGTCGCGCTCGTCGCGTTGCTCGTTGGGCTCGACAAAGCCGCCGAGTGGGGGTGGGGCTCTCCGCGCGTGCTCGGCCTGATTGCGGCCGGTCTCGTGCTCGGCGTCGTGTGGGCGTGGCATGAGCTGCGCACGGAGCATCCGCTCGTCGATCTGCGGCTCGTGCGCCATCGCGCCGTGCTCACGGCGAACGTCGCCGGGCTGCTCTTGGGCGTGACGATGTACCTCTCGATGGTGATCCTCACGCAGCTGGTGCAGCTGCCCGGTGTCGGCATGGGGGCGTCGGTCTTCGTTGCCGGGTTGACGTTGGTGCCACTCTCGATCTGCTCGGGCGCCGTCAGTCGCACCTTGCCGGCGGTGCAGCGGCGCGTCGGGATGCGGGCGGTGTTGCCGGTCGGCGCGGTGATCGTGAGCGTCGCGATTACCTTCTTCGGGCTGACGGGTACGGCGCTCTGGCAGGCGTTCGTGACGATGGGGCTGCTCGGCGTTGGCCTTGGCTACACCTTCGCGGCGATGCCGGGGCTGATCGTCGGCGCGGTGCCGCCGCAGGAGACGGGCAGCGCGATGGGCTTCTACCAGGTGTCGCGGTTCGTCGGCTTCGCGCTTGGCTCCGGCCTGGCGTTGACGCTGCTGCACCTCTTCGCGGGTGGCGCGGGAGCAGTGCCGACGCTCGGCGCCTACCGGGCGACGGCGCTCGTCGGCGCGGCCGCCGGCCTGTTGACGGCGCTGCTGGCGTGGTGGCTGCCGGGCCGTGTGGCCGCGCCAGTTGCGGCGGAGCGCCTACGGCCGGTGATCTCGGAGTTGGAGGCTTGAACTCTGCGCGGTCGGCGCGGCGAGCCCTGGGGCGATCCGGTGAGCTTCGGGTCGTCGGTTAGCGTCCAGCTGCTGAGGTGGCGAAGCTGCTGGGCGCGCAGAGGGTGAGCGTGGTGCCGAGGACGGTGCCGGATTTACGAAGAGGCATGAACGCTCCTGAAGGGGGGCAGCCCGCCACAAGGCGTGGGGTGGGCCGGGGATGACCTCAGTGAACCGAATTACGGTGCGTGATCCAAGGCAGGGTGGCCGCGTGTATGAGCTGCCGGACAGGCGTCCAGGGCCACCGGGCCGCCGCAGGTTGCTCGGCCGCGTGCCGTGCGGCACCACCGCCCGCTGCGTCTCGGTTTAGCCGGACCAGTCTTGCCAGGGGGCGCCGGCTTCGCCGAGCACCATGACTTGCAGGAGCGAGGTAGAGCCGGGCTTGGCACTCGGCAGGCCGGCGGTCACGCCGACGCGCATTCCGGGCGTACACCATCCGAGTTCGATCACGCGCCGCGTCGCCTCGGCGATCAGTCCTTCGGTGGTTGCGTGACGTTCGATCGATGCGGCGCGTACGCCCCAGAAGGTGCCGCAGCGGCGGACTGTTTCGTGGCCGGGCGAGAGGGCGAGGATCGGTACGGTCGGCCGGTGCGCGGAGAGGATCCGGGCGGTGCGACCGGAGAGCGTTGGCACGATCAGCGCGTCGAGGCCGAGCGTGCGGACCGCTTCGCAGGCGGCGTGAGCGACGGTGTAGTCCGGGCCGACCTTCGCGCGCGTGACCCGTTCGGAGTTCCATTCGCGATACGGCGCCTCTGGTTCGGTGGCGCGGGCGATCGCGTCGAGCATCGCGACCGCTTCGACGGGGTACGCGCCAACTGCGGTTTCCTGGCTGAGCATCACGGCGTCGGTGCCGTCGAGGATTGCGTTGGCGACGTCGGTCGCTTCGGCGCGCGTTGGCCGCGAGCTGGTGACCATCGAGTCGAGCATCTGCGTCGCGGTGATCGAGGGGCGTGCTTGGCGGCCGGCGGCGCGCAGCAGTCGCTTTTGCACGATCGGCATCTGCTCGATCGGCAGTTCGACGCCGAGGTCGCCGCGCGCGACCATGATGAGATCGGAGGCGGCGATGATCTCTTCGGCGCGTTCGACGGCCTGCGGCTTTTCGATCTTCGAGATCAGCGGCAGGCGCGTTTCGTTGCGCACTGCGTTGATGTCGTCGGCGGAGCGCACGAATGAGAGCGCGACGAGGTCGATCCGCATCCGTTCGCCGGCTCGCAGCAGTTCGATGTCGTCGCGGCCGACTGCGGGGAGCGCCGACGCTTCGCCGGGTACGTTGAGCCCTTGGCGGCTGGCGAGCGCGCCGCCGACTTCGACCGCGGCGTCGATTTCGCCGTGTTCGGGGCGCACGGCGGTGACGCGCAGCCGGAGTTTGCCGTCGGCGAGGTACAGCACTTCCCCGGGGGCGACGGCTTCCGCGAGTTGCGGCGCTTCGAGGAAGAGGTGGCGGGCGGTGCCGAGGCGCCCAGGTTCGATTTCGGTGGAGAGCGTCAGTTCGCGGCCGCGTTCGAGTTCGATGAGGTCGTTTTCGAGTTTGGAGACGCGCAGCTTTGGGCCGGGGAGGTCGCCGAGTACGGCGACGGGCCGGCCGACGGCGCTGGCGGCGGCGCGCACGAGGTCGACCGATTCGGCGTGCTCTTCGGGGGTGCCGTGCGAGAAGTTCAGGCGCGCCACGTCGACGCCTGCGTCGATCATCCGACGGAGGACTTCCGGGTTCTTGGAGGCGGGCCCGATGGTGGCGACGATCTTCGTGCGGCGTTCGATGGGAGGAGCGTAGCGGCGCCGCCTTCGGAGTCGCCAGCGTGGGCGACTTCGCCCACGCGGCGCGGCGGCACTTCCAACGTCCGTCTGGCGGGTTGATGTCGTCCCGCCAGACGGGCTGCACTGCTGACGTGATCTGCCGACGGTTCCGTTACCCCGCTTCGTCGAGGCGCTCGGGCAGCGCCAGGACAGTGCCGACGCGATCCTCCACAGCGAGTCGCCCGGTTGTACGTGGTACCGCGTACCTGCCTGCGGTTTGCCGGAAGCCGAGTCGCTGCTCGCGGTGGCAGATTCGTCGGCTACTGCGGAGCGGTCAGCGTAAGCCGGTACGCTGTTCGTTGCGCGTTGAACCGATGGAGATGGGCTGGGCGCCGCCATCGACCTGCGAGCCGACATCTTCCGTACCCTTCGAGGTGAATGTGCTCGAGCAACATCCCGGTTAGCATGAGCAGCGGCGTCGATGCGGTGTCGGCGAGCTGGAGCTCCGAGTGGCAGCAAGTCTCGTCGAAGTGGAAATACTGGCAGAATACGAACGGAGCGATCGAATCGTCAGAGCGCTCAAACATTGTCGTCAAGCCGCACAAGCACTATGAGGCAGACTCGATCGCGACGGAGAGTCGCGCCCGGGTCAAGGTCAAGGGCGATAAGCGCGAATTCGTGATCAACGCGGCTGTATGAGTCTCACGCGACCCGTCAGGCTGATCTCCATTGCCGCGCTCGCCGGCTTCGCCCTGCTTGCTGGATGTGGCCGTGGCGAGTCGACGACCTCTGCGACCGACCGGATCGATAGCAACGGTTCGGCACTCCCAGCTGCCGATGCTGCCGGACCGAACATCCGCATCCTCTTTCATCGGTTCAACAACAAACTCGTTGCCTACGATGTTGCGAAGAAGGCGGTAGTCAGCGAGGGTGACCGCGAGGGGTACTCCCAGTACGCGTTTCGCCCTGCCAATGGCTTCTTTACATCTGGCGATCAAGTGGGCCGAGACTTCTCGTTGCTGCGCGTCAAGGGTGACGATATCACCACCCTGTATCGTCCGCAGCCGGAGGGCGCCGCAGGCATGTTCCCACTCGCAGCAAGTGGTTCCAAGCTCTTTGTCAGCGTCACGCAGGATCCGCCGGTAGAGAACGGCACCGCCGAGCTGACCTCGTTGGTTGGCGCCCGATTTGATGGGGATCATCATCTCACGGTATTTCCCCATGTCAAGAAGCCGATGGACGGGGCGATCATTGGCGATGTGCTGTACTACACGACGTACCGAGAGTCGGCTGATTCCTACGATCTCTATCGCACCTCGTCCACCTCACCGCAAGCTAGCCCGAAGCTGGTGAAGCGCGGCCTCGGGAGCGAGTTCCTCTATGCGCATGATAGTCATCTGTATCACTATGAGAATCACCGCGTCGTCGGTTCCGGGCGTTCCTTCGCCTGCAAGTCCGATGAAAGCTGCTTCTTCCACGATGACGCGCATCTTTTCATCTCCATGTACATCAACGATGACTCGACGTCAGAGCTGAGCGCGGTCGATACGCGCACCGGCAAGCAGGTCGCGAAGGTCACCGATGTGATCGATTACAAGGTCGCCAATAGCCAGATCACCGTCTACTGCGAGGGCAGCATCAAACGCTTCCCTCTGAGTGCTCGTTGAGCACCGCGACGCTCACAGGTGTCTCCAAACGATACGGGGGACAAGCCGTACTCGACGGCGTCAGCTGCGAGTTTGCGCCGGCCACCCGTTACGTCGTGCGCGGCAGCAGCGGCTCGGGCAAAAGCACGCTGCTGAACCTGCTCGCCGGCTACCTAGAACCGGACGCGGGGTCGGTCGAGCGCCCAGCCTCGATCGGCTACCTCTTCCAAGACGAGCTGCTGTTCGGAAACCTCACCGCTCGTGAGAACCTGATGGTCCGCCTTGCCGCGCTGAAGGCCCCACGCGAGACCTGGCAGCCCCGGCTGCTCGAAGCGCTCGATCGCGTACAACTCGCTGAGAAGGCCGACGAGGTGGCCGCGATGCTCTCCGGCGGAGAGCGCCAGCGCGTCGAGCTTGCCGGGCTGCTCCTTGCCGAACCGCAACTCGTACTGATGGATGAGCCGACCTCCCGGCTTGACGCTGAGAACCAGCGCAGCGTCGCGCAAGCCGTCGATCAACTGTTCGGTGCGGTGACGGTCGTCGTCGTCACGCACGCAGAACACACCCCGCTGGCGCAAGGCGCCTGCGCGTTGCGCTTGGAAGGCGGCCAGCTTGTCCTCGCCTAACGTCGATATCGGACGGCTCGTCACCGGCAAGGCGCGGCGCTTCCTGCGCACCGCCATCACGCTCGTGCTGCTTGCGCTGATCGGCGCAGGCTCCTACCTCGTCATGCTCGAACGCCAGCGGGTTCAGAACCGTCGCGACTTCAGCGCCAACCCTGCCGTCCATCTCATCCGCGTGCAACCACCCGACGAACGCGGGGCCTCCGACGGCCTGAAGTTCGCCGACATCGGCACGATCTCGACCGCCGCCGCGCAGGCCGGCGCGAAAAGCCCGGTGCGGACGGCGGTCGTGTACAAGCTCAGCTTCGGCATCCAAGACGCGAACAACCACAGCTGGTTCATCTACGGGGTTGGTGGTGCCGCATCCGAACTGCTCGGCGTCCCCACGCTCAAGCGCGCGACCGGGTATTCGACCGCCAAACTTCCCGCCGGAGAGATCAAGCTTCTCGTTCCGGTCATCGAAGCCGAGGCCGGCGGCTGGTCGAGCAGCCGCCGCGAAGCGGTGCGTTTGCACACCGCACCGCCGCTGCCGCAGCGGGCGCCGATCACGCTGGTCGACCACGTCGATGACGACACGATGTTCGTCTCCGGCCGAACCTTCGCGAAGCTCGCCAGCCACGCCTTCGACGAGCGTTGGAGCACGATCCGCCAACGCTCCGACGAAAGCAACCCGTACGGCTCCGGCCTGGTCGGCAACGTTTACCTCTACGTGCAGGATCTCAGCGACGTCAAGCGGGTCGCCGCCAAGCTCGAAGCGGCCGGATATCCCACTGACTACACGCTCAGGGCGTTCGACGATCTTGCCGGTTCGCTCAACAGCTCCGCGCGGCTCGGGCTGTTCGTCGTGTGCGCGGCGCTGCTGGCCGGCCTCCTCTACGTTGTGCTGAGTTTCGCATCGTTCATGCGGGTCTCGCACAAAGATCTGGCGATCCTCAAACACAGCGGTTTCGACGATCGTGAGATCAACCAGATGTACCGTCGGCGAGCGGCGTCGGTCTTGCTCACCGTCGGAGGTGTCCTCGCCATCGTCCTCGGCATGCTCGGCAGCCTCTTGCTCGGCGCGCAGGCGTTGCGACTCACGCTGTTGAACGTCGCGATTTTTGGTGGGCTGCTCGCGTTCACGTACGCGGTCGTCGCAGCCTGGGTCATCCCGAGGCAGGTTCGCCAAGGTGTGCTGACGCTCCTCAAAGTTGACCGCGAGTTCGGATAACGCTGACCGGCGCGGCTACCGGTCACTGCCCTCCGAGGGAGCGCCGGAACTCCGGTGCTGCGAGCGGTGCGACCTCGCCGGCTGCGCTATGGCGTGAAGTGGCCGTGTTCGAGGATCGGCGCGCCGTCGAGCGACCGTGCTCTCACACCTACTGCAACAAGGGCGTGAGAGCACGTTAGAGTAGCCACCTCGTTTGCGCCGGTCTCGTCGGTCGCGAATGCCGTCTCATGCGCCGGGACCGGTTGCTCGACCCCTCACCGGCTGAGACGCCACGACGCCCGCGGATCCTTACGGCTCTTGCCGACCCACAGGACGTAGTTGGAGTCGCGCAGCATCTCAAGGTGTCGCAGCACAGTTGGTCGTGCCGCGCCGGTTAGCTCGGCAATCTCTCCGGTGCTCAGCTCCGGTGCGTCACGCAGTGCCGCGAGGATCTGCTGCTGAAGCGACGGGAGGGTATCCACCAACCTCCGCTCCGTCGGCTCGCCTGAGAGAGTGAGCTGCACGCTCCCCGCCGTCTGCCGGTGCAGCGGATCACTGAGCCCAGCGGAGCGCATTTCCTCGAACATGCGCCGGATGCCCTCACCGAACTCCTGGGTGATGCGCAGATCGGTGCATACCCGTGCGATCCG
Source organism: Patulibacter sp. (assembly GCA_047604965.1). GTDB lineage: Bacteria > Actinomycetota > Thermoleophilia > Solirubrobacterales > Solirubrobacteraceae > JAGIBJ01. The sequence continues at coordinate 26,845 of JASGGQ010000018.1, forward strand.
CGGGTTCCGAGCGAAGCGCTTGATCGCGAGCGGATTGGCAGGGTCGACCAGGCCGGGGAATCGTCCGGGGCTCTCGATGACGATGCGGTCGTCATAGATATCGACGTGGATGTGGTCGCCCTGGATGCTGTAGGAGCGATGCACGATCGCGTTGACAACTCCCTCCAGCCAGGCATCTTCAGGCACCAATCCGGTGTCCTCGAAACGTCCAGATGCGGCGAGTGCTCGGCGGGTTGGCTGCGACCTGCGGATGCTCGCGCGTGCGGCGTCGAGGAGCCGTGCGATCGGTCCCTCAAGTCGGTCGTCAGCGATGAGATTCTGGCGGGAACCGGATTCCCGCTGCGTGCCTTGGAATCGACTCACCCGCAGTTGCGCTGAAGGCAGCGCACGCTCAGGATGCTCCGCGAACAGCAGCGCTCCGGCCACCGTCAGGCGGTCGTCGACAGCGAGGCCCCGAGCCTCAAGCAGTCGGGCCGGGTCCGGCGCCTCAAGCGCAGCGGCATAGCTGTCGAAAAGGTCGCGGTCGACGTCGCTGACCCGCAGCTCCGTGCGCTCGGACTCGAATGAGGACTGGCGTTTGTCATAGAACAGTTCGCGCCGCTGTGCGAAGCTCAGCTTGCGGCTACTCGAACATTGTTAGAGAGTGATGCAGCTATGGCGTGAAGTGGCCGTGTTCGAGGATCGGCGCGCCGTCGGCGGTGAGGCGGCCGTTGCGGCGTAGGTCGCAGATCAGGTCCCAGTGGATCGCGGAGCGATTGCGGCCGCCGGTTTCGGGGTAGGACTGGCCGACGGCGAGGTGGACGGTTCCCGCGAGCTTTTCGTCGAGCAACGTCGAGCCGGTCGGCTGCGTAATGCCGGGGCTGGTTCCGATGCCGAGTTCGCCGAGGTAGCGGGCGCCGTCGTCGGTTTCCAGCTCGGCAAGGAGGATCGCTTCGCCTTCCTCGGCGGTTGCCTCCACAACCCGGCCGCGCTCGAACACGAGGCGGACGCCGCGCACGACTCCGCCGGGGCGGTGCGATGGGATGTCGAAGCGGATCGTGCCGCTGGCGGAGCGTTCGCGCGGGCCGGTGAAGACCTCGCCGCTGGGGAGGTTGCGTTTGCCGTCGGAGTTTTGCCAGTGGCGCCCGTCGACGCGCAGCGTGAGGTCGGTGCCGTCGCCTTCGATCCTGATTGTCCGTGCGGATGCGAGCCGTTCGCAGAGGCCGGCCTGCATCGTGGAAAGTTCGCGCCAGCCGGCGGCGGGGTCGGGCCGGTCGAGCATCAGTGCGCGGTGGACGAAGGTGGCGTACTGCTCGTGCGGCAGGTCGGCGCGCGCGGCGAGCGTGGCGGTGGGGTAGATCGTCAGGCACCCCGGGGCGCGCCGGCTGGCGCGGCGCAGGGCCTGCCGGCCGCGTGCGAGCTGTGCGACGCGGGCCGGGTTGGCG
>JASGGQ010000019.1:0-27483 GCA_047604965.1 Patulibacter sp.
TCAGCGAGCCTGCTGCCGCTTAACACAGCCCTCCGGGAACCCCAGGCCGATTCAAACCGACAACAACACCCATAGACTCCGACACGGTCGGCGACCTCCGTATGTGGCTCGGCCGGGCCGCCGCCCGGCAACCCACGCAATATGCGCGGCGTCGCCGACCACCTTCACCGACCACCCGGACCAACCGGGCCAGCTCCATCCTGTCTAGCCCACGCCACCCGGCTGCGGCGCATGCCATGCCGACCGGCTTGACACGCGCCGCGCGCACCCGCTAGGCTGCGCGCGCAACGTCGATCGTCTCCCGCCGCGTACCTCTCTTTCGTCACGCGACATCGGAGACCGGGACGATTTCGATCGTCTCGCCATCGGCCGCATCGAAGGTCTGGCATGCAGTCGTGCTGCTTGCTGAATCTCGGTGCGACTTCCCGCGCCACATAGTTCCTTGAGCTGCGTTCGCAGCCGAGGTTCGCCCGAACACCCGACCGAGGCTGCTCGCCTCGTCGCCCCTTTCTGCTCCTGAGCGCAGCCGGTCTTCCTGAAGGCCCACCGCCGGCAATCCCGCTCGCGGCCCACCTCTCCGGTGGTTCGTCCCCCAGATCCAGAAGGAGCATCGTGTCCAAGACCACGAAGCAGGGCAACCGCGAGCGCAAGGCCCCGGGTGCAATCGACCTCGACCACACCGGTGCGCACCGTCGCATGTCGGAGATCGAGTGCTGGATCGCGTCGCTGATCCGGTACGACAAGCTCGCGAAGCACGAGCGGAACGCGGACGGCTCGCCGACACGCGAGCCGCTCAGGCGCGGCAGGCGGATGCTGCACGCGGTGATGCACGACCCGGAGATCAGCCGGGCGATCAACGGTGCGATCCGGAAGTACCCGAGCGTCCACGACGACGCTGATGCCGCGTTCGACGTGCGCAACGACGTGAAGCGGGAGCTGATCCGCCGCCACGCCGAGCAGAGCTGCGACAACTTCGCGACGACGGCCTGGTGGTACGCGAACAAGCGCGCCCTCACCGCCCACAACCAGCTCAAAGTCCGCCACGCGGCGCTCGACGGCAACGACGCCGTGACCTACGCGGCGGCGGGCCGGGAAGGCGCTGGCGTTGCCGACCAGGTCATGACTCGCCTCGAGGTCGCCCTCTTCGACCGCCTCGCCGAAGGGCTGACCGGGCGCGCCGCGCAGGTGTACGACGTCATCCGTCAGGACGCTGCGATCCCCAACGAAGAGCTGGCCCTGATCCTCTCCGAGCAGGCCGGCAAGCCAGTCAAGGTCGGGGCGGCGAAGCAGGCGCGGAGCCAGGCGATCGCCGAGCTGCGCGCCATGCTGCTCGTCTACCGCGACGAGCAGCCCGATCCCACCGACAGGCCCCTTGTGAGCGCGCTGACCGACGGGATCCGCCGCTACCTCGACGGTGATGTCGCGCTTGACGGCCTCACCGACAACGAGCGCGGCGCGGCGGTGCGGCTGGCCAAGCACCTCCAAACGCTGGCCGGCTAGCCGCCGGCAGCCTGCCGCGGAGTGCCCTGACGGCGCCGCGGCAGGCAGCGCCTCTCGCATACCCACTGCCTCCCAAGGAGTCCCATGCCATCCCCCTTCCTCGCACCCACAAGCGCGTTGCAACGCCGCTTCACCTTCCGCCAGATCGCGCTGCTGAGCGCCGTCGCGAGCGCCTCCTCGCTCCCCGCTGCGCCAGCCCGCGCCGCCACCTGGCCGAAGCGCACCGTCACGTACCGCGACACGTCGCCGTGGGGCGGCAGCCTCGCGCAGGCCGTCGCGTGGATCAACGAGATGCCGGGCAACGTGCGGTTGCAGCGGGCCGCTCGCGGGCATCACGCCGACGTCACGATCCGATCGACGACCGCCCCGTACGTTGCCTGGGCTGGAGAAACGCGCTTCTGGAGCATGCGCGGGATCATCTTCTCCGCCGAGATCCGCCTGAACCGGTCGTGGTACCAGGGCGACGGCTCCGGGCCGGGCATGGCTGCCGAGCGCGCGGAGGTGACCGTCCACGAGCTGCTGCACGCGCTCGGGCTACCGCACGCCCCCGGTTGCTCGGTGATGCGCGCCTCGTCTGCCAACGTCGACTCGATGCGCTGCGGCGCGCGGCCGCCGGCCGGTAAGATGCGCTGCGGTCCGCAGCGCGCCGATGCCTTTGCGCTCGTCGCGCGATACGGCGGGCGTGTCGGGAACTTCGACGGCTTCCGCTGCGCCGACCCCAACGTCGATGCCGGAGCCGACGATGACGACCCGTCGGAGGAGACGCCGGAGGAGGGGTCGCCGAGCGGGGAGCGGTGGGCCGGTTCGCGCCCTGACGCGAACGCCACGTGAGGCGTCTTCGTGGTGAGCGCGGCGGCATCGGGTCGCCGCGCCGCAACGACAGGAGCCCGTTCGTGTCCAGCTTCCCCACCGCCGCCGTCTCCGTGCTCGCCGCGTTCGCCGCGACGCCGCCCGCCGCTTCCGCCGCGGTGCAGGCGGTGACGCCCGAGCTGCGGCCTCCCGGCTACGCCCAGCAGGCGATCGACGGCGCCCCGGGCGGCACCGCCCGCACCGCGACCGTCGCCGCCGCCGCGACGCTCGACGACGATCAGCACGCGCCGCGCACCCGCGTGCGCCTCCGCTTCGACCGGGCGTGGAACGGTCAGCGGTCGGTGACCACGACGATCCCCAGCGGCGCGCGGCGCGCCGGCGGCGCCGTGTGGACATCGGAGTTCGACGCCGTGCGCGCGGGGGACCGCGTCGTCGCCACCCTCGACGCGCGCGGCGACGTCGTCGGCGTCAGCTCCGAGGCCCCCACCGAGGCGGCGTGGTCGAGCTTCGGCGCGCCGTTCTCAATCGACCGGCTGCCGCTCGTGATGAACGTGCAGGCGGCGCTGCCCGCTTGGGCCCGCGAGCAGATCGACGATGGGATGGACTGGTGGGAGCGCGACCCGCAGTCGTACGTCGAGCTGCGCCCCGCGAACGAGCTGCAGCACAGCCCCGCCTTCGGCAGCTGCGAACCGGCCGACAACTCGTGGATCCAGTTCGGTGACGTCCGCGGCCGTTGGAACGGCGCGATCGGCGTCGCGACGTTCTGCACCGACGGTCGCGGCCGCTCCGCCTTCAACGTGCTGCTCGACCCGACCGTCGACTACCCGTTGGCAGCGGTCGTCGCGCACGAGGTTGGCCACGGCCTCGGGCTCGGCCACTCCACCGACCCGGACTCGGTGATGTGGCCGATCGCGACCGGTCACAAGCAGCTGGGCGGCGACGACCTGGCCGGCATCCGGACGCTCTACCCCGGTGAGCTCGCCGCCTTCGCGGCCTTGCCCGACGGCGTGACGACGCAGCGCGTCACGCGGCCACGCGCAGCGGGTGCCTACGCGCTGATGCGACCGGTCGGGCTCCCCGGTTGCGATCCGGCCAGCGTGCGACTTCAGATCGAGCCGGCGGCCGCGCGACCGTGGTTCTACGGCACCGGCGGCACCACCTACGACGCCGCGACCGGCCTCGCCACGCCGCAGGCGCCAAGCGTGTTCGACGAGGTGTGCGAGTTCACGCTGGAAGCGGCGCCGCGTTCCGACGCCGACCGAGGCCCCGGGCAGGTGACCTTCGTCCCCGTGGTGCCGGGGGCCTCGGCGACGAGCGCCGCCACCGCGACCTTCGCCTTCACGCCGCTCCTGCAAGCCCCCGTCAGCGGCCCCAGGCAACGACCGGAGAGCAGCACGAACGGCGGCAGCACGACGACGTCGACCGACAGCACCTCAGCGTCGTCGTCCAGCACCAGCTGCGCCACGCTGGAGCAGGCGGTGCAGCGCGCGATCCGGATGCGCGACCGCGAAACGCGAAGCGGACGCCTGGCACGCAGGTCGCGATCGGCGCGCGTCCGCCAGCGCGCGCAGGCGAGGCTGCACCAGGCACGCGCGCGAGTGCGCAGCCGCCGCGCAGCGCTGCACGCGACCTGCGGCTGACGTTCCGGCAACCGGTGGGCGGAGCCCTGACGCTCCGCCCGCCGGCGGCGTCTTCCTCACATGGACAGCGACATTGCCACCAGCCACCTCGACGCGACGCCGGCGCGACCCGCCTCGATCGCGTCACCGACCCGCCAGCTGCAACGGGAGACGCAGCGGGTGGCGAGCGCGTTCCAGGCCGACGAGCGGCTGCTCCCGCCGGCCGCCCGGCTGCGCCTGCGCAGCCTCTTGCCCGCAAACCAGACGGACACGCCGACGTGACGTGACCCGCGGCAGCCTCGCAGTCGGCGCTTGCGCGGCGGCTGCGAGGTGCCGCCGTCCCGCAGCCTCACCCTTCCCGCGACGCGTACGGAGCGCCGCCGCCCCAGAGCGCGGAGATCGGGACTGCCCAGAGGCCGCCGCCGAAGGGGACGGTCGTCTGGCCGGCGTACAGGATGACGCCGATGACGAAGCGGTCACCAAGTTTGTCTCTGAGGTAGCGCAACCCCCGAAAGTCCTTTGCGGTGACGGTGCCTGACGCCTTGACCTCGATGCCGACGATGCCGCCGTCACGCCGTTCCAGCAGCAGATCGACCTCGCGGCCGTCGCGGTCGCGGAAGTGAAATGGGGCTGGGCGGTGCGGCAGCACCTCAAGCAGCCGCAGAATCTCCATCACGGCGAACGTCTCAAACAGCGAACCACCCAGATCGAGATCGCGCACGACCCGCTCCTCGTCGCCGCCGATCAGCGCGAGCAGCAGGCCCGTGTCCGCCACATACGCCTTCGGAGCCTTCGTCAGCCGCGTGAGCAGGTTGCTGCTCCACGCCGGCACGCGCCGCACAAGGAACAGCATCTCAAGGAGGCGGAAATAGCGACGGATCGTCTGATCGTTCATCTGAAGGTCGTTGCCTAGCGAGGCGAACTTGAGTGTCCCTCCAGAAGTCGCAGCAATCGCACGCAAGAGCCGCCGCATCCCCTCCGGGTCTTCGATATCGGCGAGATCGCGGAGGTCGCGGTCGATCACGGTGTCAACGTACGAGTCGAAAAAACGCGCCAGGCGCGCCCGATCCCAGCGCACCGCGGCGGGGAACCCACCCGTAGCGATCGCCGCTGCGTATGCGCGCCGACCGCTCTGTTGGCCGGCCAGATGACTGATCTCGCCCCGCAGCAGGGAGGGCAGGAACTCTGATTCCCGCCCCAGCAACTCCACTTGAGTCAACGGAGCCAGGCGGATGTATTCCGCTCGCCCAGTCAATGAATCCGCAATGCGCGGCACGGTCAGGATGTTCGCCGAGCCGCTCAGCAGGAACTGCCCCGGCCGGTTATCGCGATCTACCCGCATCTTGATCGCCAGCATCAGCTCCGGCACGCGCTGCACCTCATCGATGGCAAGCGGGACGCCCTGATCCGAAAGAAACCCGTCGGCGTCGCGTTCCGCAGCCTCCCTGAGCACATCGTCGTCGAGATTCACCCAGGACCACCCTTCATCGGGCCCAGCGCACGCCGCCATCAACGTGCTCTTCCCAACCTGTCGCGCCCCCATAAGTACGACAGCCCTCGAGTCACCCAAAGCTGCTTCCACCTCGGCCGCGGCGAGCCGCAGAAACATGGGCGAAGAGTCCGTAGACATCGGAGAAGGCTACCAAAATCATCGGCAGACTCGACACGCCGACCCCCGCAGACTCGACACGCCGACCCCCGCAGACTCGACACGCCGACCCCCACAGACTCGACACTCCGACCCCCACAGACTCGACACGCCGACCCCCGCAGACTCGAGGCAAGCAAGCACGGAAGCACGGCTTGCTTCTTCCCCAGGCGGAAGAAGCAAGCGAGATCCGCTCAGCTCAGCGGTCGATGCCGCCGAGGATCGGGTCGAGCATCGCGAGCGTCGCGATCAGATCGGCGACGTAGCTGCCGCGACACATGTCGGCGATCGCCTGGAGGTTCACGAAGCTGGAGTCGCGGATGTGAACGCGCGCCGGCTTGGCGGAGCCGTCGGCCTTGACGAAGCAGCCAAGTTCGCCGCGCGGCCCTTCGATCGCCGAATAGCGCTCGCCCGGCGGCACGCGGAACCCTTCGGTGACGAGCTTGAAGTGGTGGATCAGTGCCTCCATCGAGGTCGCCAGTTCATGGCGCGGCGGCAGCGCGATCTTGCGGTCGTCGACGATCGTTGGGCCTTCCGGCAAGCCATCGAGCGCCTGCTCGATGATCTTCGCCGACTCCTCGATCTCCGCCAGGCGCACCGCCATCCGATCGAAGTTGTCGCCGACCGCGCCGAGCGGCACGCCGAACTCGAACTCCTCATACGACGAGTACGGCTGCGCCTTGCGCAAATCCCACTCCACGCCGGCGGCCCGCAGCAGTGGACCGGTAACGCCGAGCGCCAGCAGCCGTTCGGCATCGACCGCGCCGACACCCTTCAGCCGCTGAAGCGCGATCTCGTTCGCGTAGATCAAGTCGCGGAACTGCTGCACGCGGCCGGGCAGCTGCGCCACGAATGCGCGGCAGCGCTCCGCCCACGCGCTGCCGGGAATGTCCTCGACGACGCCGCCGATCTGGAAGTAGCGAGTGTGGACGCGCTGCCCGGAAGACGACTCGAAGAGATCGAGAATCGTTTCGCGTTCGCGCAGCGAATACCACAGCAAGCTCATCGCTCCGAGATCCAGGCAGCTCGTCCCAAACCAGAAGAGGTGGCTCATGATCCGGTTGAGCTCCATGTGGATCACGCGCAGGTACTGCGCGCGCCTGGGCACCTCGACGCCGAGCAGCTCTTCGACGCTATGCACGTACGCCATCGCGTTGAAGTAGTAGGCGAGGTAGTCCATCCGCTCAACGAGCGGGACGACCTTCCAATACGGCTTGTCCTCGCAGGTCTTTTCGATCCCTGTGTGGAGGTAGCCGATCAACGGGCGCAGATCGCGCACGATCTCGCCGTCGAGCGTCACGAGCAGGCGCAGCACCCCGTGCGTGGCGGGGTGGTGCGGCCCCATGTTGATCGTCAGGAGCTCTTCGGATTCGCCGACGCGCTCAACTGGCGAGAGCGTGACCGACTCCTCAAGCTTGCGGTACTCGCTGGGGCCTGGGCCGGGAGCGGCCGTGGTGATGGTGGGGTTCGCGGGCGCGCTCATTCGGCGTAGTGCCGGCCTTCGGCCTCGTGGTGGGTGAAGAGCACCGGTTCGCCGCCGAGCGGGAAGTCGCGGCGCTGCGGATGGCCTTCGTAGTCCTCCGGCATCAAAATCCGCCGCAAATCGGGGTGGCCGTCGAAGATCACGCCGAGCAGGTCGTAGATCTCGCGCTCTTGATGGTCGGCGGTCGGCCACTGCGGGGCCACCGAGTCGACGTGCGGGTCGTCGGTCGGGACACGCAACTTGACCGCGACGCGATCGGGACGCTGCATGTCGAGGAGTTCGTAATGCACCGCCAGGCGCGGCTCGTGCGGGTACTCGTCCGCGCCGTGGACGCTCGCCAAGAAGCGGTAGCCCTCGTCGCGCAACAGGCCGAGCGCCGCCTGCACCTGCGCCGGCTGAATCTCGATCGTGCCGTGGCCGTTGTGGTGAGCGGTGCCGATCACGGCCTCATCGCCGAGGCGGGCGCGAAGCCCGCCGGCGAGCAGTTCCAGGCCGGTCGGATCAGGCACGGGCCGGCCCGATGCGCGTCGGCGGCAAGGTCAGGCCCGGGGCATCGCTGGTGGCCGGTTCCCCCGTCAGCGCAGCGATCGGGATGGCGGTCGTCGACGGCTGGCCGGGCGAGACGATCGTCCCACCACCACCGGGCACGCCTTCGGTGCCGAGCACCTCGATCGTCTCGCCGGCTTCGTAGCGGGCGCGCCAGCCAAGGTCGGGCTTCTGCTGGATCTGGTCGCGCAGCTTCAGCACGCCGTACATCACCGCTTCTGGGCGCGGCGGGCAGCCGGGCACATGCACGTCGACCGGCAAGAACTTGTCGGCCGGCACGATCGCGTAGTTGTTGAACACACCCATCGAACTCGAGCAGGCACCCATCGCGATCGTCCACTTCGGTTCGAGCATCTGGTCGTAGATCCGGCGGATAATCGGCGCCATCTTGATGCTGACCCGGCCCGACAGAATCAGCAGGTCGGCCTGACGCGGGCTGGCGCGCATCGCCTCCGAACCGATTCGGGCGATATCCAGGCGGCTGCCAACGAGCGTGATCATCTCGATCGCGCAGCAGGCTAGGCCGAAGGTCGCCGGGAAGATCGCGTTCGAACGGGCCCACGTCAACGCTGCGTCGAGCGTCGTCGTCAGCACGCGGCTGCGGACGTACTCCTCCAGCTCCTCGTCGCTCATGTCGCCACGCAGCATGCGCTGCGCGTCGTACTGGCGGATCTTGAGATCGGCGGCCGCGTCGGTCGCGGCGACGCCAAGTGGCGTGCGGGTCACTTCCATTCCAGCGCACCTCGCCGCCAGACGTACACCAGCGCGACCGTCAGCAGCACGATGAAGACGACCGTCTCGATCAGCGCGAAGGCGCCGAAGGCCGCCAGTTGCACGGCGATCGGGTAGAGGAAGATCACTTCGATGTCGAAGAGGATGAAGAGCATCGCGACGAGGTAAAAGCTCACGCCGAACTTGAAGCCCTGCTTGACATCGGACGGCAACCCGCACTCGTACGGGTCCTCTTTCATGTTCACCGGGCGGCGCCTCGGGCCGATCACCGCACCGGCGCCAACGAACGCGATGGCAATGAGCGAGGCGACCGCGATGAACACGAGCGCTGGCAGGTATGACTGCAGCACAGCCTTGTTGTACCACCGGCGCCGGTTCTCGCCTACATCGTGGCGCTTGGCACGTACACCGCAACCGCCGTTGCGTGACCCTCATCACTCCCCCGTGGGGCGCCACTGCGGGCGCTGCGGGCGCATTCGCACCAGCTTGGTGCCGTGCCGCTGGTGCCGTGCCGTGCCGCCGCGCGATCAGCCGGTCAACACCGCGCGCCAGGCAAGGAACGCGATCACGCCAGCCGCCGTCGCGATGATCGCCAGCTCCCGCAGCAGCACCTCGTTCGCGATCCCGGTCGCGCGCCGCTCGGCATCGGCATCGCCGCCGACGACCGCTTCCCGCAAGGCCGCAGCCGACGCATAGCCGTGGCGTTCGAGCACCGTCTGCGCCGCGATCAACCGCAGCTGCTCGGCGAAGTAGGTCACCGCGACCGGCGTGAGGATATACACCCACGCCAACCCCTCGGCCGGCGGCGTCGCAGCGGCGGCGTACACCCCTGCAAAGACGGCGTACGCCGCCGCGACCCCCTGCCCCGTGCGAGCCAGCCACCAGAACGGGCGGGCCGGCCGGTTGAGCGCCCACATCGCGAGGCCGACGGCGCCCGCCACCACGTTGACCGCGCCGACGATCCAGGCGCAGGCGATGTATGGGTCCGACATCGCGCTCATCCTGACGACCATCGGACCGCCGCGCACTGCCGACCGGTCACACCGTTGTGGCGCGCACCAGGTGGCACGTCCCGGCGCGCAACGCCGCCCTTGCCCGCTCGCCCGCAGCAGCGCGCCCGCTACGTCGCCGAGAGCGAGCCGAAGGCGCCCCGGTGGAAGAGCAGCGGCTCGGCGGTCGGGTCGTGACGGATGTCGAGGCAGCGGCACAGCACGATCTCATGGTCGCCACCGGCGAGCACCTCGACGATCTCCCCCGCGACGGTCGCAGCCGCAGCCGCGATCGTCGGCACCCCGGCAAGCGCATCGAGCGCGATCCCGTGAAACTTCTCGGCCGGGTCGTGCTTGCCGGCGAAGCGTGCCGCCATCGGCGCTTGCGACGCACGCAAAATCGAGACCGCGAGCCGCCCGGCGTCGCGCACCACCGGCAAGGTGCGGGAGGTCGCCGCAAAGCAGATGAGAAAGAGCGGCGGATCGAGCGACACGCTCGTCAGGGCATTGGTCGTCAGGCCCACCGGGCCATCTGGCCCCTCGGCCGTCACCACCGCAACGCCGGTGGCAAACGCTCCGAACGCATCCCGGAACTCGCGTGCGGAGAGCATCACTGCTGCTGGCGCACTTCGATCACGCCGTACATGCCGAGATCGTCGTCGTTGGCGATCGACGAGCGCCACCGGTACTTGCCCGGTTCGAGCGTGACGTTGCCGCTCTTGACTTCGCCGGGCTGCATCGCGGAGATCGCCAGCAGCGTCTTGGGCTTGTCATCACTGGAGCGCGGCACGATCGTCTCGATCTGGAGGTTATGCACCTGCGTGCCGCGGTTGGCCGCGTACACCTCAATGTTGCCGGTCGGAATGCTGACCGACTGCGGCTTGAGCGTGAATTCGCGCAACTCCACGTCGATCCGGTCACCATCGAGCCGGACGCTGCCGTCCTGGCCGGCGCGCAGCAGCGCGAGGTACAGCAACGCGCAAACGATCGCTGCCCCGATCGCCAGCACCTGCACCTGAAGCGGCGTCAGCGGCGCGCGGCGCCGGGCCGGACGACCGCCGCGCTGACGTTGTGGCGCGTGAGGGGGGCGCGTCGGTTGCGCGCTGGTCGGACCCGGCATGGACGGCATCTTCCCGTATAGTGGCCGTCGCTATGCGTCACGCCGCCCGATTCGCCGCCTTCGCCGTCGGCTGCAGCTCGCTGGTTGCCCTGTCCGCCTGTGGTTCGCAGGAGATCAGCATCGCCAAGAGCAGCCCGTACTACAAGGGCGCAGCGCTCTTCGATCAACGCTGCTCGGGCTGCCACAGCCTCGATGTCGTCGGCGCGCACGGCTCGGCCGTGAAGGCCTCCGATAAGGAGCCGAGCGACGGACCGAACTTCAACCAGCGCAAGGAAACGCGCGAGAACGTGCTGTACGCGCTGCGCAACGGCGGCTTCTCGGGCGCGATCATGCCGCAGAACCTGGCGACCGGCGAGGATGCCGAGGCGCTCGCCGACTTCCTTGCGAAGTACGCCGGCCGCGACGCCAAGGTGCCGGCCGCTCCGGTGCCCTCCGCCACGCCCGACGCCGCATCGACCACCCCGGCTGACGAGCCAACAGCACCGGCCGACGAGACGACGGCCACCACGCCGTAACCGCCGTCCTCGCGATACGCGAGGCTTACGCCCATGCTCGATCTCAAGGCCCTCCGCGCCGACCCCGACGCCGCGCGCGCCGCGCTTGCACGCCGTGGCGACGGGATCGCCGAGCGCGTCGATCGTGTGCTGGAACTCGACGAACGCCGCCGCGAACTGCTGCCGCAGGTCGAAGGGTTGCGCGCCGAAGCCAAACAGCGCGCCAAAGAGGTCGGCCAACGGATCAAGGCGCTCAGCGAGCTGCCGGCCGACGAAGCCGCCACCCAGCGCGAGGAGATCACGACGTGGGCGAAAGCGCCGACACTCCAAGCCGAGGAGTTGCGCGTCGAGCTGGAGCGCGTCGAAGCAGAGTTCCACGAGGCGCTGCTGCTACTCCCGAACCTGCCCGACCCGTCGGCCGCCCCGCACGACACCGTGCTGCGTGAGGTCGGCACGCCCCGCGCATTCGGGTTCGCGCCCCGCGATCACCTTCAGCTTGGCGGCACGTTGATCGACATGGAGCGCGCCGCGCGCCTCTCCGGGTCGCGCTTCGCGCTGCTCAAAGGCCAGCTCGTGCAGCTGGAGCTTGCGCTCGTGCAGTGGGTCATGAGCCGCCTGGCGACCGAGGGCTTCACCCCGGTTATCCCGCCGGTGCTCGTGCGCGAAGAGGCGCTGCTCGGCACCGGTTTTCTGCCCGACACCGAGCAGCAGATCTACACGCTGCCGGCCGAAGAGCTGTACCTCGTCGGCACCAGCGAGGTCGCGCTGGCGTCGATGCATGCCGGTGAGATCCTCGAAGTGAGCGAGCTGCCGCTGCGCTACGCCGGATTCTCGCCATGCTTCCGCCGCGAGGCCGGCTCGGCCGGCTCGGCCGACCGTGGCCTCTTCCGCGTCCACCAATTCGACAAGGTCGAGATGTTCGCGTTCGTCGAGCCGTCGCTCGCCGCCGAGGAGCATGAACGAATCCTGGCCGTCGAAGAGTCGATCCTGCAAGGGCTCGAACTGCCCTATCGGGTCGTGAACATCGCGGTCGACGACCTCGGCCCGAGCGCCGCGAAGAAGTACGACTGCGAAGCGTGGCTGCCGAGCCAGCAGACCTACCGTGAGCTGACCTCATGCTCGAACACGACCGAGTTCCAGGCGCGCCGCCTCGAAGCGCGTTACCGCCCGCTGCGCGAGGATGGCCAGCCCGGCAAGCCGGAGGCGGTCGCGACGCTCAACGGCACCGCCACCGCAGTCGGACGGACGATCATCGCGATCCTCGAAAACCACCAGCAGCAAGATGGAACGGTCGCGATTCCGGCGGCGCTGCACCCATTCGGCGCACCACCGGTACTCGACGCGCCCGGCCGCGAATAAGGAGCTGTCTCAAAATGAGCTGGGCGCGGCTACTGCAAGCCCTGGCGGGCCTCGCGCACCAGCGTCACCGATTCCGGGAAGACGCGCGCGATCACGCTGCGGATCTGCTCGGCCTGCTGATCGGCGGTGCCCTGGACGTTGACGCGGTTGACGGCCGCGACCGTCATCTGCACCGCGAGCTGAATCGCATTGTCGGCCCACGCGAGGTTCTGCTGGCCCTGCATCTGCTCGGCAAGTTCCGCCAGGCGCTTCTGGAACTCGTTGGGGTCGCCGCCGAACAGATTGAAGCTTTCCATGCGTTCGATGCTAGCTCGATCCGGCAACTCCCGAGCGGCTGACGGCAGATCGGGTCAGCGGATCGGGCCGTCGAGCGGTCCAGTGGAGACCGCCACGCTGCGCAATGGCGCTCGTGGCGCCCCCGCCGGCCGCGCCGGATCGCTGACCTGCTCGCCGAAGGTGCGCCCCGGCGGCACCGACCATTCGATCGCGCCGATCCACCAGCCACGGAAGCTCGCTGGGATCACGCGCTGCGGATCGTGCCCGGGCGAGATCGCGGAGGCGGTCAGCGCGACGCAGCGCCCACCCCCGGCCTGCGTCGGGCAGGCGCGAATGCCGAGGAGCCGGCGCCCCCCGATCCATCCGCCGGTCCATCGCCCCCCGTTGGCGCTGACGGTCACACCGACCCGCGGACTGCCGGTCAACGTCGGCCGCGCGAGCGCTTTGAGTCGGCCATCCCAGGTCGGCGTGGCAACGGTCGCCTCCCCCTTGCTGCCAACGACCCGCAACTCGATGTGACTGCCGGCCAGCACCTCACCGGGCGCAAAACGCGGACCGGTCGCGTTGGAACGTTCGCACGCGCTGCCGCAAACCTTCCACACACGGCGCTGCACCGTCCCGACCCGCATCACCGGCCGCAGCACCAGTGGGTCGCCATTTACGTCGTACCGCAGGGCGCCGACCAGGCGGCGATCGACCGGCGCCGTCTCGCCGATGCCGGTCGCGCGTTTGACAACGGTGAAGACCACGAATGCGGGCAGCAGGACGGCGGTCAGCACGACAATGCGCGACAGCCAGCGATGACGACGCGGCGGCGGTGCCCACGGCGCAAACGGCTCGGCGGGCAGCTCATCGGCCTCGGCTGCGTCGGCATCCCCCTCCATCGGGCTGATCGTAGAGGTCGCGCCAGCGCCAACGTCTGCTACCCGGCGTCGCGGCGCCCCTCCCACCGCTCCCGCGTCGCGATCGTCGCGATCGTCTCGTCAGGTTCAGGCGGCTGCTCAGCGAAGCGCGCCGCCTCGCGATCTGCCCGTCCACGCTCGATCGCTTCACGGAAGGAACGCACCTCAAAGACCCACGCCAGCGCGAAGAATCCGACCCCGAGCGAGAGGATCGCGACCGCCGCCTGCTGGCCAACGCCGTACGCAGCGACGGTCGCGCCAGCCGCCTTGCCGTTGAAGAGCTCTAGCAGCATCGCCTGCACCACGCCGGCACCACCGGGAGTGAACGGGAAGATCGCGGCGACAGCGTTTGCACTGAGCACGAGGCAGACGTTCTCCACCGTCGCCGGCATCCCGAAGGCCCGCAGGAAGAAGAAGAAGGCGGCGCCGCGCACCAGCCAGCCGGCGCCCTGCACACCCCACACCGTGCGAAGGTAGAGCCGCCGGTCGCGCAGCACCGCGAAACCCTGGCGTACGCGCGCCCAGAACGCCCGCACGCGCAACGCGACGAGCGCGAAGAGCATCAGCAGGCCGAGCGCGGCGGCGGTCAGCAGGAAGAGCGCACGGCGACCATCGCTGACGATGAACGACAGGTCGACGGCGTTGAACGAAAGCCACGACGGCGGCGATGGGAAGACCCCGGCGATCACGGCAATCAGCACCGCCAGCGCGCCGGCGCAAAGGTCGAAGATCGCTTCGACGAGCAGTGCAGCACCGACCGTCGGGTAGGTCGAGGTTGGGATCGAAGTTTTCGTGAGATAGAACTTGAGCACGTCGCCGCCGCGTGCCGGAATAACGTTGTTAAAGCCGTACGCCGCGAGGTAGGCCCCCCACATCTGCTGATAGCGCACCGCCTCGTGGGGGTAGGCCGCTTGCAGGATGTTGCGCCAGGCCAGCGCCCGCAAGCTGAGATAGCCAACGAAGCAGGCCATCGCGATCAGCAGCGGCCCCAGCCGGACACTGCCGAGGCCGGAGACGAACTGCGCGAAGTCGTCGAGGATCGACCCGAGAATCACGCGACCGGCCGTGGCTCGCGCCACATCAGGTGGACGATCGGTGCGGTCGACAGCTCGACCCGCCCGATCGAGGTGAAGCCCAGCGTCCCGTACACGCTCGCTGCCGCGTCGCTCCCAGCCTCAACGTAGGCGGGCAGGCGACGGCGATCGGCAAGCGCCAGCGTCGGCGCCAGCAGCGCCGTCGCCCGTCCGCGACGCCGCGCCCCGGCCGCGACGCCGAGCAGCGCGAGATACAGGTGCGGGTCGGCCGGGTGGCGACGATCGAGTTCGCGCTGCATCGCGCTGATGCGCTGGTGGTTGCGGGCGACGCGCGGGATCGCACCAAGCGCGCGCCACTGGCCGATGACATGCCCTTTCCACTGCCCGGGGGCCGCCCAGATCGCCGCGCCGTCGAGTTCGTCGGTCGTGTACGAGAGCCGGTCTGCGGCATGCTGAGCCATGCGCAGCCTGAAATCGGCGCGCACCCAGCGCATCCGCGATGGATGGTCGCGGTAGACCCAGCGACTCAGCGCATCATCTTCAAACGCCCGCGCGAGCACGCCGGCCAAGTAGCCACGTTCGCGGCGGGCGATCGGGCGGGCGGCCTGCTGGAGCCCGGCCACGCTGAGAGCGTCGGCAGTCACGCCGTCATCGTACGCGCGGGCGCCCGGACGATCATCGGATGGTCGTGTCACGCCTCGCTGAGTGGTCGGCCTTGTCGGCGGCCCTGTCCGGCGGGCGGTCCAGCTCGACATCTTCTAGCGAAATGGGATCGTCAAGTGGCTCGATGTGGGTGAGGACGCTCGCCCCTTCCCCGCAGGCTCGCCGCAGCCGCGCCTCGACCTCCTCAGCGGTGTCGTGGCCGTGCTGCACCGTCCAGCTGCCGGGCACCAGCACGTGAACGGACACAAAGGCGCGCCGGCCAGCCTGGCGAGTGCGCAGCGCATGGAACTGCACCTCGTCGCAGCGCAGTTCGTCGAGCACCCGCTCGATGGCGGCGAGCTGGTGGTACGGCAGCGCGGCGTCCATCAGCCCGGCGGCCGACCGGCGCACGAGCCGCAGGCCGGTCGCAACGATGTTCGCGGCGACGATCAACGCGATGATCGGGTCCAGCCGCTCCCAGCCGGTGAGCGCAACCGCAGCGACGCCGGCGACGACACCGAGCGAGGTCCACACGTCGGTCAGCAGGTGCTGGCCGTCGGCGGTCAGCACGACGGAGCCTTCCCGGCGACCGGTGCGCACCAGTCCGCGACCGACACCCAGGTTGAGCGCGGTCGCGACGATCGTGACGCCGAGGCCCACGCCGACCGACTCCAGCGGCTGGGGGTCGATCAGCCGCAGCACGGCGGCGACGGCGATCGACGCGGCGGCGAGAATGATCAGCCCGCCTTCGAAGCCGGCGGAGAAGTAGTCGGCTTTGTCGTGGCCGTGCGGGTGGTCTTCGTCGGGCGGCCGGCTCGCGTACTGCACGACGGCCAGCGCGACGATCGCGGCAACGAGGTTGACGACCGACTCGGCGGCGTCGGAGAGCAAGCCGACCGATCCGGTCAGGACGTAGGCGGACGCCTTCAGGGCGATCGTGACGATCGCCGCGCCGATTGCGAGCCACAGGGCGCGCGTCAGTCGCCGTCTGCGCTCGTCGGCCTGCGCAAGTCGGCGATCGGCCGCAGAGCTCATCCTCAGCAGTGTGCCACGCCTCGGGCCGTCGGATGCCCTGTTGAGCGTCGAGATTTGGCCCCTGGAGGGGCCAAATCTCGACGCTCAACGCAGTTCGTTCCATGTTGAGAATGTCGTGCGTATGCTGCGCGCAATGTCTGCCGTGCAACGAGAAGCTCGCGTCTCGCTGACGCCGCGCGCCCAGCAGATTGCCGTGGAAGCACGGGGTTTGCTGGAGGAGCGGGGCCGCGACGCACTCTCGATGCGCAACATCGCGGCGCGCATCGGGATTCGTGCCGCGTCGCTCTACGAGCACTTCGCCGACAAACGGGCAGTCGAGAACGCGATCATCGCCGCCGGCTTGTACGAGCAGGGTGACTTCATCGCACAGCGGCTCGCTGAGCATCCCGGGCAGCCAGCGATGCGTGTCGTCGCCGAGGCGTACCGCGAGTTCGCGCTCGCCCACCCCGCGCTGTATTCGCTGACGATGTCGCGTGGGCTCGACCGCGACGCCCCAGATGTCGCCCCGGCAGAGCGCTACGCCGCAGGGTTCTTGCGGCGTGCCGTCGGCGATCGCTGGGAGCTGGGTCTGGCGTTCTGGGCGTTCGCGCATGGTGTGCTCGACCTGGAGATGCACGACCGCCTGCCTCCGAACCGCGATCCGCGGGACGTGTGGCAGGAGGGCCTAGAAGCGCTGCTGCGCGACCTCGGCGACCGGTGACACCCCGAGCGGCACGTATGCCGCTCGGTGCGTGTTCCACCCTGAGCGGTATGCGGTGGAGCAGCTCATGCTGCCGCGCTGCCGGTGTTACTGCGCGGCGAGTTCGTCGAGCTTGGCGAGCACCAGCTCGTCGTGGGTCTTCGGACTGACGTTCGGGATCACGAAGGCGATCAGTCCGTCCGGGTCGATGATGAAGGTCGAGCGACTCGCGCCCCAGTAGGTGCGCCCATACATCGACTTCTCCTGCCAGGTGCCGTACTGCTCGCAGACAGCGTGATCTTCATCGGCGAGCAGCGTGAAGTTCAGCGCCTGGTGGTCGTGGAACTTTTTGACCTCCGCCACCGGATCGGGCGAGATGCCAAGCACAACGACGCCCCGCTGCGCATAGTCGGCGGCGTGGTCGCGAATCCCGCAAGCCTGCGTCGTGCAGCCCGGCGTGGAGGCCTTGGGATAGAAGTACACGACCCGCCATGAGCCGGCGCTCTCCGACAGCGTGACCGGCGTATCGGCTGCATCGGGCAGCGTGAAGTCGGGGGCAGCGGTTCCGATATCAAGGAGTTCAGACATGGCAGGCAGCCTACGCGCCGGCACGTGCCGACTGTGCGATATGGCACGATAGGCGCTTCATGAGCGCTGCCCCAGCACCGTCCTTCGCCCCGACCGCTGGGAACGTCAGCGCTGCCGCCGATACCGTCGCCGTCGTCCGCAAGCTGCTGTGGCTGCCGGTGCTGCTAGCGATCGTGCTCGGGATCGTCGCCTACGTGCTCACCAGTGGGCGCGACTATTCCGCGCAGGCGCTCGTCAAGCTCGGCACGCAGAACCTCGATCAGCAGTTGCTTGGCCTCAGCAACGACGCGGCCAACAGCAACCTGGTGATCGCGGAGACGGTTGCCAACCTCGATCAACTGCGGACCGCGCGGGCCGCCGTCGGCCTGCTCGCCGGCAGCCCGCCCCTGACGCCGACCGAGCTCGACAAAAAGGTTGACGTGTCGATCGACACCAAGACCTTCCTGATCGGCGTGACGGCCAAGGATGCCAGTCCGTTCAACGCGCAGAAGATCGCCAACGCCTACGTGCAGGCGTACATCGACATCATCGCGAAGTCCGACTACGACCGGCTGACGGAGATCGAGACGCAGCTGCGGCGCCGGCTCTCGGAGCTCAAACAACAACAAGAGGAGGCGCTCAGCGGTCTGTCGGCCAGCGATCGCGACCTCGCCGAGCGCACCCTCTCGATCCAGCCGGCGGCAGAGACGACGCAGGTGCAACAGAAGCTTGAGCAACTCACGATTCTCAAGCGGCTGAAGTCGCAGAGCGTGAGCTTTGCCCGCCAGGCCGACGTGCCGACCTCGCCCTCCGGCCTGCCGCCGCTGCTGTTCGTGATCGTCGGCCTGTTTGCCGGTGGCGTGATCGGCACGGCGCTGGCGTTCGTGATCGCCGGCCGCGACACGAAGGTGCGCGCCGAGGAGACAGCCGAGGGACTGCTTGGCGCACCAATCCTGGTGCGCGCCCCGGCGTCGTTGTCGGGTGCCGACCGGTCGCGTACGCCGTTCGGGTCGCTGCGACCGGTCGAAGCGGAGGCGGCACGGGTCGCTGCGGCGCAGCTGCGACTCAATCCGGCCAGCCGCGATGCGCGGGCGATTGCGGTCGTCGCCGCCGACGATGCGACCAATGGCGGGGCGGTGGCGTTGCAGGTCGCCGGGGCGCTGGCGCGCACGCCCTTCGCGGTACTGCTCGTGACCACGACGAGCGAGGCGACCTGGGAGCCGGTGCAAGCGCTGCTCGACGGAGCGCCGGACGGCGGCGGCGCGCTGGAACAAGAGGACGGCGGCGACGGCACGCTCCATCGCCTGCCGATCTCCGAGGAGGAGTTGCGCGACGACCGGGTGGCGGCGCTGCGCAGCTGGGCGCTGCAACGGTACGACCGGTTGGTTTTCGCCAGTCCGACGCCTGACCGCCACGCCTGCGGCGTGGTGCTGTTGCGCGCCGCCGATACGGCGGTGCCGGTGATCGC
This sequence comes from Patulibacter sp., assembly GCA_047604965.1. Classification (GTDB taxonomy): domain Bacteria; phylum Actinomycetota; class Thermoleophilia; order Solirubrobacterales; family Solirubrobacteraceae; genus JAGIBJ01. The sequence continues at coordinate 18,904 of JASGGQ010000019.1, forward strand.
GTCCGGTGTGACGGCACGGCCGTCGCTCGTGCGGCTGCGCGATCTCGCACAGCAGATCGGCGTGCCGATCGCCGGGTCGATCGCGACCGGCTTCGGCGGGGCCGAGGAGTAGCCGGCCATGCCGTTGCCCGAGGGTGATGTCACCGTCGTCCGCGCGAACCACCGCAAAGAGTGGCTGCTCGGTTCGCTCATCAACCGGATTCCGCTGAGCAAGTGGCGTTGCCGGCTCTACGAGCGGATCGGCGACGTGCAGTTCGAAGCGGTCGACGACACGTTGATTATGCGCGGCGTCGAGATCCTCGATCCAGAGAAGCTGCAACTCGGCCGGGGAACGGTCATCAACCGCCACGTCGTGCTCGATGCGCGCGGCGGCCTGGAGATCGGCCGCGAGGTTGGGGTCGCCGAGCGGTCGGTGATCCTTACCGGCGCGCATGGCTTTGAGGGCGGCATCACCGATCATGTCTGGCGCACACGGCTGGAGGACAAGGTGTTCGTCAACCTCGGCGCGAAGATCATGCCGGGCGTGATCGTCGGTGAGGGCGCGGTGATCGCCGCCGGGGCGCTGGTCACGAAGGATGTGGAGCCGTGGTCGATCGTTGCCGGTGTGCCGGCGAAGAAGATCGGTGAGCGGACGCCGTGCGACTACGAGTTGTTCCGCCGTTCGGCGGCCGGCGCCTACAACTCCGATTGGCGATGAGCGCGGCGCCGATCTGCCGCCGGAGGCTGCGAGGCGGCCGACGATGAGCGACGAGCTTGAGCGGGCGGCGCGTTCGCTCGCGCGGATTCAGGCGATCCCGGCACCGGTCAAACGCCTCTTGAAGCCGGTGAAAGCGGTGCTGTTCGAGATGCCGCGCGACCAGGCGGCGCTTTGGGTTCTGGAGCGCCCCGACGAGGATGACGTGCCGTATCTCGACGTGCTGCGGTTCGGCGCCTGCGATTTTCGCGAGACGGCACATGCGCACACGACGGCAGCACCGGTCGGCTGGCCGCGGTACATGGCCGAGGATCTTGCGGGCGCCGGCGTGCAGCTCGCGTTCCAGAACTTGTTTGTCTGGCATTTTGAGGATTTCCCGGATGCACAAACCACGCTCAAGCGGCGCCGGCGGCGGCGCGGCCGGCCCGATCTGATCGTCATTCAAACGGGCGGCTACCCGACGCTGCGTCACGTTTTCGGCTTCAACATTTGGTCGTTTCTCGCGCGCGAAAATCTTGGCCGGCGGCTGGGGCCGTTGATGCGGCCGATCTGGCGGGTGATCGACCCGCTGCTGCGAGTTTTCGGGCGTCCGGCACCGTGGCATCCGCCGGAGCCAGGCCTGCGCGAGTTCGTCGCGATGGTCCGCCAGATTTGGCCGGACGTACCGATCGAGTTTTGGCAGACGAACGACCCGGTGCTGGAGGGTTTTTGGCGGCGCGATATCGCGCAGCGGCTGATCGATGAGACGATGCCGGTGCTAGCGGAGCTTGCGGTGCCGGTGATCCCACCGCCGCCGCTTCCGCAAACGATGGCGCTGCGGGGCGCCAATGGGTCGAACTTCAATGCCGCCGGTTCGCGGGCCGTCGGCGCCCACTACGCGCAGCATCTGCTGGCGCGTTACCGGCATCTCGCGCGCAGCGCGGCGCAGCGCCGGGCGGCCGGCGAGATTCCGGGAGCGTCGTAGGCTCCAGCGGCGTGGGTGCGGCCGTGCGAACCAGCGCGCCGCTGGGCCGCACGCAGCTGACGGCATCGCGTCGTGCAACCTCCGATCAAGCCGGATCCGGGATACCCCAGCGCAGCAGACCGCCGGCCCATACGAAGCCGGCGCCGATCGCGGCGGTGCAGATCAGGTCGCCTTGGCGGAGTTTGCCGTCTTCGCGGGCGCGCGTGAGCGCCATCGGAATCGTCGCGGCGGAGATGTTGCCGGTGTCGCCGAGGTAGGTCAGCGACCTCGCGGGGTCGAGGTCGAGGCGGGCGGCGACCGCTTGCAGGATGCGGCCGTTGGCTTGATGGAAGACGTAGAGGTCGGGGTCTTCTTTGGTGATGCCGGCTTTGGCAAGCGTTTCCTTGGTGACGTTGACCAGCTCGGCGACGGCGACCATGTAGGTCTCCTGGCCGCGCATCCAGGTGCGCTCAGCGGCGCGGTAGCCGCCGATCATCTCGGCGTAGGTGCCGTCGGCGTGAATGTGGATTTCGCCGATCGCACCGGGACGCTCGGCACTTTGGCGGGAGATGATCCCGGCACCGGCCCCGTCGGCCATCACGGCTACGCCGCCGCGTTGCCCGTCGGAGCCGTAGCTGGAGATGATGTCGGAGGCGACCACCAACACGTTGCGTGCGCGGCCGGTTTCGACCATCGCGGAGGCATATTTGACGCTCGCAAGCCAGCCGGCGCACGCGGCCGACACATCGACGGTGCCGGCGGTCGTCGGGATCCCCATCGCTTTGGCAAGGAATGGGCCGGCATTGGGCAGAACGCGATCGAAGGTGTAGGTGGCGACGATCACATGGTCGATCTCGTCGGTCGTCAGGCCGGCCATGTCGAGCGCGCGTTCGGCAGCGGCTTGCCCGAGCGTGAGCACCGTTTCGTCGGGGGCCGCCCAGCGGCGCCGGGCGATCCCGGTGCGCGGTTCAAGCCAGCCCTCCGGGGCGCCGACCATCGCTTCAACGAAGCTGTTGTCGTAGCTGTTGCGCGGCAGTGCGTAGCCGACGCCGATGAGGGTCGCGCGGTGCGGGAGGCCTGCGGGAATGCCGAGCAGGTCGTCGTCAGCGGTGGTCACGGTGTGCCCTCCAGCTCGTCGAGGGTGTGTGCAGGAATCTCGGGCACCGTTTTGCGAGCGAGACGCGCCATCGCGCCGCCCGGACCGATGTCGAAGAAATGACTGGGGCGCAGTGCGGCGAGATCGAGCAGCGTTTCGCGCCAGCGAACCTGACAGGCGACCAGCTGGCCGATTTCGACTGCGGCATCGGTCGCGCGTTTGGCGGTCAGGCCGCTCCAGTACGGGATGTTGGGTGCGGATAGCGACGCGGCGCGGATCGCGTCGGTCAGTGGTGCGACGACCGCCTGCATGTAGCTGGAGTGGCTCGGGCCGGTCGTTTCGAGCCTCACGGCGCGAAGGCCCAGCGTGCGCGCATCGGCAGCCAGGGCACTGAGCGCGTCGGTCGGGCCGACGGCGACGACCTGGTCGGTCGCGTTGTCGTTGGCCAGCTCGGCGCCGTGGCGGGTCAGCAGGTCGGCGATGTGGTCGTGGACGGTCGGGCCGGAAAGGGCGAGCATCCCGGCGTCGTCCCACGCTGGAGTGCGGCCCTGCTGGAACGCTTGCCCGCGGTCGGCGGCGAGGTCGATGGTCGCGGCGGCGGTCAGCGCACCGGCTGCGTAGAGCGCGGTGAGTTCGCCCAGCGAATGGCCGGCGACGGCGATCACCGGGCCGTAGGTGGCGGCGTGGACCGGTTCGGCGAGCAACGTTTGCGCGCGGCGCACGCGGCCGATGCCGATCGCGACCAGTGCGGCTTGCTGGCGGGCGTAGTCGGCGAGCGGGTCGTCGAGCGCGCCGGGGCCGAGGCGGGCTTCGTAGGCGGCAGCAAGGTCGTCTCCGGCGGCGCGCACCAGTTCGCCGAGCTCCCGGGGGAGTTGACCCTGTCCGGGGCAGAGGAGGACGACGCTCATCGCGGCGGTCGGGCGGGCCAGAAGCCTTACAAGCCCGCGCGCCGGAAGACGATGTCGAGCGCGTCGCCGTAGGTGGTAGCACCACGGAAGTCCGACGGCTTGATGTCGAGCTCGTAGTCGTCGTGCAAGATCTGGCTGAGTTCGACGATGTCGAGGGAGTCGATGTTGAGCGCTTCGAGCTCCGCGTCCGGGGCGAGCTGCGTGGTGTCCACGTCGAAGGCGGCCAAGGCGCGTTCGATGCGAGCCTGGAGTGCTTCGCGGGTAAGTTCTGCCATTGGGACTGTTCCTCGGGAGCGTGAGGGCGGAGACTGCATGGTACCGGCAGGTGTGTGCGCTGCCGCACGCCCCTGGACGGGCTGCGAGAATGGCCGCGTGCCCCCGTCCGCTGCGCAGGCTCGCCCGTTCCTTACCGCGCTGCGCGACCGCTGGTGGATTGTGGCGCTCTGCACGCTCGCGGCCGGCTTTGCGGCATATGCGACGGTGCGCCAGCAGCCGGGGCAGTACCAAGCCGGCGCGCTGCTCGGCCTCAAGAACCAATATCTCGATCGCGACCTCTTTGGGTTGTCGCCGTCGCAAAAGACGACCGAGCAAACGCTGGCCGAGCAGCCGGGGCAACTCGACACGATGACGGCGGTCGTCGCGCTGGCCAAGCGGCTCGGGTTGCAGCCCGCGACCGACGCTCGGGAGCTGGCGGCCAGCACAAGCGTCGGCCTGGACACGACCTACTACCTGCCGGTCGTGCAGGGGCGTGACCGCGATGCCAACGAGGCGGCACGGCTGGCGAACACCTTCGCGCGAGTGATCGTCGATCAGCGGCGCGCGCACGACCGGCGGCGGATGCGTGCGGCGCTGACGGCAACCCAGTCGCGGCTCGATGAGGTGGCGCGCGAGGCGGCGGCATCGCACGACGCACTGCGGCGCCGGCAGCTCAAGATCGAAGTGAACCGGTTGACGGCGAACCTGATTCGGCTGCGCTTGTTGACGCAGTTCCGGCCGCCAACGATCTCGGTGGCGCGGTGGGCGAAGGTGCCAACGACGCGCACGCGGGCGCCGGCCGCAACGATCGGCGCCGTGGCCGCATTGTTCGGGGCGATGATGGGCTGTGCGTTGCTGGCCTGGCGTGAGCGGCGGGATCGCCGGCCGCGCGCCGGCCAGGTGCTGGCCGATTTGCACGCCGCGATCCTGACCGATTTGCCGCGCTCGGCGTTGCTGCCTGGGGCGCGTCCGGCCGGCCCCTACGAGGAGGAGCTTGCGGCGCTCGATGCCGTGCGGCGGGTGGTGCAGGCCGATCGGCCGCACACGGCGGTAGCGGTGACCGAGGCGGTCACGCTCGGCCGCGCCGGTGCTGCGGCGCGGTTGCTCGCGGAGACGGCGGCGCAGCGTGGGTCGCGGACGTTGCTGGCATCGAACGATCCACGACTCGCGGAGGGCGAACTGGTCGAGCGGGTGACGGTCGGCCGCTATCCGGTTGGTGGCGGCGAATCGGCGCGACGGTGGCTGGACCGGCAGCGTGCGGCGTTTGAGCTGGTGATCGTCGATGTCCCCTCGCCGGTCGGGTCGGCGTCGGCGCTGGAGCTGGCCAGTGCCGCCGATCAGGTGCTGGTGGTGTGGGTCGCCGATTCGGTGACACGCCAACAAATCACGCGGCTCGGGCGGGTGCTGCGGCGCGCCGACGTGCAGCCGGCCGGCGTCGTGCGGGTCGGGGGTTCGGCAGCGTGACGGCGTTCGGCAAACGGGGCCGCAGACCAGGGGCACGGCGCGGCAGGCGGCCCCGCCTCTATCTGGCGGCGCGCGTGCGCGATCTGGTGCAGCGGCCGGCGCTCGCACAGCGCTGGCGTGCGCTGCGGATGACCGACCTGTGGTTTTCGGGGATCGTGCTGGTGTGGGCGGCGGCGATCGCGGTGCTGGCGGTCGGGCAGCAGTGGCAGCTGCTGGCGACCTTCGTGTGGGTGCCGGGCTTTGCGATGCTGTTCGCCCAGTGGCCGGCGATCGGCACGGTCGCGCTCTTTGCATTGTGGACCTTCGCGCCCTTCCTGCGGCGGGTACTCGATGTCGTCGATCCGACCTCCACCGGGCCGGACGTGCTGTCGCTGACGCCGTTCATGGCGACCGTCAGCGTGGCGCTGCTCGCGTGGACGCGGTACCGGCCCGCGCGGGCGGTGAACCTCTTCGTGGCGGTCGTCGTCGCCGGCTTCGCGATCGGCATCCCCATGGGCCTGACCGCACCCTTCGCGCTGGTGTTCGGGATCTTCGCGTACATCTCCGCAATCCTCGGCGTGTACATCGGCTTCGCGAACGGCCGCGACGGCCGCTTTTCGCTGGAGCAGCTGCTGCTGCCGATGGTGCTGCTCAGTTCGGCGTACGGCGTCTGGCAGGGGATCATCCCCAAGCTCGCGGTGTGGGATCAGACGTGGCTGCTGAAGTCGAACTTCGGCTCGGTCGGCACCAAGGAACTCCATAACTTCCGGGTCTTTTCGGTGCTCAACAGTCCGTACACCTATGCCTCGCTGGTGGCGACGTATTTGGCGATGCTGTTCGTGTCGCGGCGCGTGACGTTGCTGCGGATTGTGACGGTCGCGGTCGCGATCGTCGGGATCTTCTTGACGCAGTCGCGTGGCGCGTGGGTGTCGGTCGTCGGCGGCCTGGTGATCATCACCTTCTTCACCGGTGGCCGCGCATTGCCACGGCTGGCGGGGCTGGCGCTGATGCTGGTCGGGATGTACCTCGCGCTCGGCAGTTCGCCGGCCGGGCAGCAGGTGGTGCAGCGCGCCAGTTCGATTAGCCAGGGCACGAACGACAAATCGGGCTCCGATCGCAAGGAGGCGATTTTGACGCTCGGCCCGCAGGCGCTCAGCAAGCCGCTCGGCGCCGGGATCGGCTCGGTCGGCGCGGCCAGCGATCTCAACCCGAACCCGCCGGCATCACTGGTCGACAACGGCTACCTGATCATGCTCTACCAGGTTGGCCCGGCCGGCTTTTTGCTGGTCGGCTTCGGGATCCTGGGGCTGATCTGGGTGGTGCTGCGCGGGACGAGCGTCGCGTCGCGTCGCCCGTTGTTGCCGTTGCTCGCGCCGATCGGCGTGTTCATTCCGCTGTCGTTGTTCTCCGAAACGCTGTACGGGTTGACCGGGTTCATCTTGTTCTACGCGCTCGGTGAGGCGCTGGGACGCCGCGCGACCGAGGCGGAGGTGGCGGCTGCCGCTGCGCCACCGGCCGCCGATCAGGTGCGGCTGCGCCAGCCGGTCGCACCACCGCTCGGCACCGCCCCGCTGACGCCCGCCGGAGCGATCGCCGCCGCCGACCGCCCGCTGTAGGAGCCTCTCACCACTCGTTACCGCTGCGCGCGGAAATGCTCGGCGAGCGTGGCCGCCGAGCGCGCCGGATCGTAGTGCTCGGCGACCTGCGCGGCGGCGGCGGCGGCGAGTCGCTCGCGCAGCGGGCGGTCGTCGAGCAGGCGCGCCAGCGCGGTCGCCAGCGCGGACGGGTCGTCGGGCGCGACGAGCAGTCCGGTTTCGCCGTCGCGCACCGCTTCGGGCAGCCCGGCGATCGGCGTCGCGACGACCGCTGCGCCGTACGCCATCGCTTCGAGCAGCGCGACCGGCAGCCCATCGGTGTCGCCATCTCGGGCGGTGCGCGCCGGCAAGGCGAAGATCCACGCGCGCGCCAGCGTGGCGTACACCGCCGCCGGTGGCTGGCTGCCGCGCAGCGTCACCTGCTCCCCAACGCCGAGCCGCACGATCTGCGCGCGCAGTTCGTCGCGCAGCGGACCGTCGCCGATGATCTCCACGCGCACGCCGGTGCGGCCATCGCCAACGAGCCGGGCGACGGCCGCGATCAACGTGTCGACACCTTTCTTTTCGACGAGCCGGGCGGTGGTGACGATCAGCTGCCGGTCACGCTCCTGCGTCGGCGCCACGGCGGCCGGCCGGTCAACGCCGTTGGTGACCACCAGCAGCGGCGGGTCGCCGGGGCGACGGGTGCCGAGGGCAGCGGCGATCACGCCGAGCGTGAACTGCGAGTGGCTGATGGCGAAGGCGCAGCGGCGCGTTTTCGCGGCGAGAAACTGCGGCGAGGTGGCGACCCAGAGGTCGCGGGCGTGGCCGGTGTACGAGGCGGTTCGGCCGGGGCGGCTGAGCATCGCGGCGAGCACGGCGGTCGTCGCGGGCGTGTTGGCGAAGTGCGCGTGGAGGTGCGGCGCGCGTGCGTGGGTCGCCAGGTGGGCGGCGTAGGGCAGCGCGGCGAGTTGGCGCGGATCGCGTTCATGGATCGCCCAGCGTGCCGCGAAGGCGAGCGCGCGCGCGGCGCGAACCGGCCGGCGCACTGCGATCCCGAGCAGTTCGAGCGTCATCGCGATCACGCCGGTGGCGCCGCGCGGCGGATGGCGCACGGCGGGCAGCAGCGGCGCGGCGGACGGCACCTGCGCGAGCGGCGCTTGCCCGCCGGGCACGAGACTCCAGATTTCCACCGGCACACCGGCCTGCTGCAACGCCAGCAGCTCGCGCACGACGAAGCTCTCCGAGAGCTTCGGGAAGCTGCGGATCACGTAGCTGACGACCGGCTGCGTCACCCAACCGACCTGCGCCCTCGCCAGTGGGTTGGTCGTCCGTCGCGACTCGCCGGCAAACCAATCCGCCCGGCGCGCCCACTCATCCGGCCGCCTTCCCCAAGAAGCGCCAGAGATCGAGCGTCGAACGGCGCGCGAAGAGCACGAGGAGGAGGAGGAGCGCCGCGAGTCCGACGGCGCCGGAGAGCAGCGTCCCGAGCAGCGGCCCGGCGTCGATCGCAGCGGCCGCGCTCCAGCCGGCGGCGGCGGCGCCCGCAGCGGCAATGATCGGGCCGGCGAAGCGCGGGATCGCGGCTGGGCCGAACACCTCTCGGGCCATCCCGACAGCACTCGCAACAAACACCACGCCGCCGCAAACCAGGCCGATGCCGGCGC
>JASGGQ010000020.1:0-27350 GCA_047604965.1 Patulibacter sp.
ATGAATCTATCCTCCGTGTTAGATCATGCCCTCCGGGAACCCCAGGCCGATTCAGTGCGTCGACGCCGGTGCAGGTGTCTGGCCTGACGGACGCCGTGAGTGTCTCGGCTGGCGGCTCGTATTCGTGTGCGGTGCGGTTGGGTGGCAGTGTCGTGTGTTGGGGCTCCGGCGACGCTGGGGAGCTCGGCGATGGGGCGATGCCGTCCGGCCATTACCCGGTGCAGGCGGTTCCGAGCGGCGTGGTTGGGTTGGTGGGGGTGAAGCTCCCCGCTGCCACGCCGACGGCGACGCCGACGGCCACGCCTACGCCGACCGCGACGCCGACGCCGACCGCGACGCCCAGCCCCACGCCCACACCGACGGCCACGCCGACGCCGACCGTGACGCCGACCGCCACGCCGACGCCGACGCCGACCGTGACGCCCACGCCGACGGCGACGCCGACCGCGACGCCGCTTCCTTCGGTTCTGGAGGTGTTCCCGACGCCGACGCCGACTGCGACGCCGCAGCCGTCCGGTGGGTCCGGTCAGTCGGGTGTCGCTGCCCCGGTGGTGACGCTTGCCAAGTCGGTGAAGGCGTCGGTGTTCACGAAGGGGTTGGTGGTGCCGTTGTCTGGTGCGAGGCCGAAGTCGGTGTTTACGGTGTTGTTGGTGGTCGGGTCCAAGAAGGTTGCGTCGACGAAGGGCACGACCGATGCCTCTGGTGCGGCGAAGCCGAAGTTCAAGCTCACCGCGTCGGCGCGTAAGAAGCTGAAGGGCAAGAAGAAGGCGACGGTGAAGGTCTCGCTGATCGCTGCTGACGGCACGCCGGTCACGATCACCAAGCCGATCAAGCTGAAGTAAGAACCAGGTCAGATCGCCGGATTGCTCTCTGGCTGCGGTGGCCGTCGGTGACGGTGGTGATGGTGCTCGGCAGCGGCGGGGCCGGTGCTCTGCGTGGGCGGTGGGGTTCAGCGGGGCGTTGCGACCGGCAGTCCGAGGGTGGCCGCCGCTCGTGCCATGCGGTGGTCGTAGGTGATGATCGCTTCGAGGTCGTGGCCGAGTGCTTGTGCGGCGGCGAGGTGAATCGCGTCGAGGCTGCGTAGGTGCTGGTCGCCGAGTGCGCCTGCGGCGTCGAGCAGGGGATCGTCGAGTGCGATGAGATGGAGTGCGTGAACGACCTGGCTTGCGCGGTTGCGCTCGCTTGGGCGGGCGATCGTGACGGCGCGCAGCACCTCGGTACGAGCGAGGCTTGAGGATGCGAGTCGGGGTGCGGGGCCGAGGTATGCGAGGAGGGCGTCGGTCTCAGCTTCTCGGATCACCAGCTTGACGATCGCGGACGAGTCGAGATACGTGAGCATGGCGGGCGCGGGTCTGGACTGTGGGTGGCGCGCGGGTGCGACCGGGCCCGCAGGTTTACCGCTCGTGTTCGCGCAGCGACCTGAGCGCGTCGCTGGCGGTCGACCCATCGGCGGTGCTGGCGCTTGGCGGTCCGATGGTGGCGAGGTCGACGGTCGGCGGGCTGATGCGGCCGCTCGTGATGAGGTCCGCCACGCCGCCGCTGGCGGGGACTGGCACGAGCCGGGCGACGGGGCGGCCACGATCGGTCACTTCGATCGTCTCACCGCGCTCGACATCCCGAAGGTAGCGGCTGGCTTGCTGCCGCAGCTCACGCACCCCGATCGCCTTCATGTATTACAAGTAGCACGACCGGCGCGATGGTGTCAACCGGGCGATGCCGTCAACCCCGAATGCTCCGGCCGCGCCCCGCCGGGTGAATTGGTATTCGTTGCGCCGGTTGGGGGTGGTCTGGGAGGATGCGGCACCTGTTCGTAGCGCGTCGCCGGTTCGCGCGTGCGCTGCGGTGTTCGTTTCGTGTGGCCGCTGCTTGCGGCGGATGGTCCTCAAAATGCTCTCTCTCGCTCGTTGGCCGGCCGTGACTTGCAGCGGAGGCGCAGCCGCGTGGGGCCGGCGGTTGGCGCTGCTGCTGGCAGCGGCGTGGCTGCTGCCGTCGAGTGCGTCGGCGGAGCCGCTGCGCGTTGATATCCAGCGCGTCACGCTTGGGAAGGGTGCGCTCGTCGACGCCATCGACTCGGTTGACGGCCAGCGCGTCTGGATCACAGCGAGGCGCGTCCGCGCGATCAAGAAGACCGACGGTGGCACCGCGCCGGTGTACGCGCCGCAACTGTGGCTCGCGCGCCGTGGCCAGCGGAAGGCGAAGCTCGTGGCGGAGTTCGGACCTGGGCACCCGTGCGGAGGCTGGACCTCCGACCCCCGCGCAACCGCCGACGGTGGCGTGCTACTCGGCTGCGACCACCGCGTGATCCGCGTGGGGCCGGACGGCGGCGACTACCAAGAGGTTCCCGTGGCCGACAGTCCCGGACGGCCCTTTGAGAGCCGCGACGGCACGATCTACTACGGCGCCAGCAAGTGGGACATCGGGATCATCAGGACCGACGGCACCCAGCTCACCGTGCGCGTGCAGCCGAACGGCTGCTACGACTTCGCGTTTGCGCAGACCAGCGACGGGCGCGTCTGGTTCTCAGCGTTCGAGCAGCGCGAGGTTGGCACGATCGACCCGGACGGCAACGTCACCCACGACTACGGCTTCGACGACGCGATCGCCGGGGCCTCCGCGACGACCATCGGCACCTTCTCGCTGCACGCCGGCGCCGACGGGAACCTCGTGAAAATCGGCGGCGACTCGATCTTCGGCCTCGATCGGCCGGTGATCATGAAGCCGGACCACACCACGAGCCGTCGCTCCCTCAAGCTCCCCGCGCCATCGAGCGAGATCAAAGACATCGTGGCTGACCAGGCGGAGACGCTTTGGGCGACGACCGGTGGTTCTACCGACGACGAGCGGAACGTGACGTGGGAAGGCGCGCGCTACTTTGCGGGCAGCGGCGGGCACGTCGGCTCGCCGCAACTCGTCGAGTACCCGGCCGCTGGGGCGCCGCGCCGCTTCGACTTGGGGACGACCGGCATCCCGCAGCAGCTGATCGTCCTGCGCGACCAGTCGCTGCTTGGCACGCAACGCTCACGTTGCGGGTCCACGGGGGCCAACCTCGACGGCACCGACCCGCTGCAACTCGTGTGGATCGCGCGGCCCGGTGAGGGGGCGACCGGCAATCAGCGCACGCGCGCGGACGCGCTGCGCGCGATCGGCTGTACGCCGCAGCCGAGCCGCGAGTGGGCCTACATCTACCAGTGGCCGATCTGGGAGGACTCCGGGTTCCCGGTGTCGTTCTCGAACCGTCCGAGCGAAATCGAAGTCACGCTCTCCGGTGCGGGGCGCTCGCGCACACGAACGCTCACGGTGCAGCCCCATGCGCGCAAGGTTCGCGTCGCGGTCGACGGGCTGCCCGCCGGCACGTACCGGGTGCGCCTGCGCGGCCGCTTCCACGGGCAGACGATCACCAACACCGGCAAGATCGAAATTCGCGCCCGTCGCGGCTGACCTTGCGTCCGCGCGTCGGCGCGAGGCCGAGAGGAACTGGTGGTGCTGCGATCAGGCGCGTCGTGCGGCCGGTACCGTGCATGGAGATGACGTTCCCCGATCAGCAGCAGGCGCAGCAGACGGCCGTGTGTTACCGCCACGCTAAGCGGCCGACGGCAGTGCGGTGCTCCAGCTGCGAACGGCCGATCTGCGCCGACTGCATGCGCTCGACCCCGGTCGGATTCCGCTGCCCGGACTGCGCGCCGACCTCGAACTTCGTGCTCGCCGACGACCTGCTCGTCACCAAAGTGATCGTTGCGCTCAACGTGATCGTCTTCCTCGTCGGCGTGGTGATTCAAGTCAGCAACGGCGTCAGCGTCGGCATCACCGGATCGAGCGGCCGCGACGAACTGCTCACCAACGGCGGACTCGCCGCGCTGCCCGTCGCCGATGGCGAATGGTGGAGAGTCTTCACCTCCGGCTTCCTGCACGCCGGCCTGCTGCACATCGGCCTCAACATGTTCTTCGTCTACTCCTTCGGTGGCCTGCTGGAACCGGCGCTCGGGCGCGTGCGATACGCGCTGCTGTACGCCGTCGGCATCCTCGGCGGCGCGATCGGCGCGCTCGCGCTCTCCTCCGCCAACGTGCTCACCGTCGGCGCCTCCGGAGCCGGCTTTTCGCTGCTCGGCGCGGCACTCGTGATGGCGCGACTCCGCGGACACTCCGAACTGGAAAGCAACCTGCTGACGATCGCCGCGATCAACTTCGGCTTCACCTTCATCGCCAGCGGCATCTCCGTTGGTGGTCACCTCGGCGGCTTCGTCGCCGGCCTGCTCACCGGCATCCTCGCCTACGGCCCGCTGCGCCGCCAACCGCAAGCACTCACCGCGATCTACGCCGGCCTGACCGTCGCGCTGTTCGCGGTCGCGCTCTTCGTGGCGCACGCCAAAGCCGACACCTTCATCGCGACGTTCAGCGGGTAGGCGCACGCAGCGAACGCGGCGCGTCTACGGAGCTGCCGGAGCAGTGCGCGTCAACGACGACCCCTTACGAGGCGACCCCGGACCCCAGCTCGTGCCAAGACCCCTCAGGCGCTTCGATCCCGGTCGTCGGATGCAGCAGCGCACTCAGCAGCTCCAGGCCGTCGACGAGGCGCGGTCCAGGCCGCGAGAAGTACGCATTGGCTTCGACGGCAATCACGCGGCTCGCACCGAGCGACGCGAGCTTGTCCCAATGCTCAAGCGCCTCCGTTCGCGCCTCGTCGGCGGTTCGGCCGCACGGCATCACCAGCACGACCTCCGGCTGCGTGGCGCGCGCGACCTCCCAATCGAACACCTCCGAGCGCTCGCCGGGCAAGCCAAGGACATCCTCACCACCGGCATAGTCGATCAGCTGCGGCACCCAGTGGCCGCCGATGAAGAGCGGATCGAGCCACTCGACGGCCAACACCCTCGGGCGATCCAGGCCGCGCGACGCGAGCCGCACCCGGTCGATACGGCCGGCCAGCTCCTCCACGAGATCGACCCCCTCATCTTTGCGGTCGGTGCGGCCGGCGACGGTGCGGATGTCACCGAGCGCTTCGCCGAGCGTATGCGGATCGAGCGTGACGACCTCCGGCACGGGATCGAGCGTTTGCGCGAACCTCTCGACATCAGCGGCCGAGACCGCGCACACGGTACAGAGCTCCTGCGTGACGATCAGATCGGGCTGAAGGTCGCGCAACGCCTGCTGGTCCAGCTCGTAGATCGACTCGCTCTTCGCCGTGAGGCCACGTACCGCCGCATCGATCTCCCGTGCGCTGCCATCGTTCGGCAGCCGGTCACGAGTGACCTTCGGCAACTCGGTCGCCGCCCACGGGTAGTCGCATTCATGCGTGACGCCGACGACCTCATCATCAAGCTCCAGCGCGAACAACAACTCGGTGGCGTGGGGAACGAGGCTCACGATGCGCACCGGCCACAGCTTACGCGCCGGTGCCGGCAGCGAGCAGATGCGGCGCTGCCCCGGCAGCGGCGTACGGGGCCCAGAAGCCGAGCGCGGGCGCGCCAGGGAAGACGGCGACCGCTCGCTCAGGTACGGTGCAGCGGGACTCCTCGCATGGACTCCGCGTTGCGCCTTCACCCGTCCCTCGGTGCCGACCGCGCCGGCCAATGACTGCGCTGCTCATCGCCTGCGTGCTCGTGCTCGTGCTCGTGAACGGCTTTTTCGTCGCCGCAGAGTTCGCGCTGGTGCGCGCCAGCAAGCACGAACTGGAAGAGCTTGCCGGCGCGGGAGATCGCCGCGCGACGCGCGTCCTCGGTCAACTCGACGAACTCTCCGAATACCTCTCGGCCTGCCAATTCGGCGTCACGCTGGCATCGCTTGGCATCGGCTTCCTCGGCGAGCCGGCGATCGCGGAGCTGTTCGAACCGTCGCTCGGGAGCTGGCTCGGGCATGCCGCCGGCGTCGTCGGGGCCATCGCGATCGCCTACGTGCTGATCACCGTGGTTCACATCACCGTCGGCGAGCAAGTCCCGAAGATCTTCGCGATCGTGCGAGCCGAAGAGGTCGCGCTGCGCGTCGCCCGGCCGCTCGCAGTGTTCTCGACGGTGATGCGCCCGTTCATCCGGGCGCTGGACGGAGCCTCGAACGGGATGCTGCGCGGCATCGGCATCGATGTCGCCGCCGCCCACCAGCAGGACGCCACCCCGCAGGAGCTGCGGGCGATGATCCAAGCCGCTCGCGTCGGCGGGTCGCTGGATGCCGGCGAGGCAGGGATGCTCTCCGGGGTGTTCACGCTGCACGAGCAGCAGGCGCGGGAGGTAATGACGCCGATCCCGGCGGTGGTGACGGCCGACGTCTCGGAGACGGTAGAAGCGGCGATGCGCCGCTGCGTGCAATCCGGGCATACGCGGCTGCTCGTCACCGAAGACCACGATTCCGACAAGGTCGTCGGGATCATCCACGCCAACCAGCTCGCGAAGGCGCTGCTCGATCGCGGGCATGACGTGACGCTCGAAGGGCTGCCGAACGACGCGACGATCGTGCCGGAAACACGGCCGGTCGACGACGTGCTCGCCGACCTGCAACGCGACCACGCTTCGATGGCGGTCGTCGCCGACGAATACGGGCGGATTCTGGGGATCGTGACCGTCGAAGACATCGTCGAGGAGATCGTCGGCGAGATCGTCGACGAAACCGATCCAGCCGCCGGTTCGGTACGGCAGGTGCCCGGCGGAGACTGGGTCGTCCGTGGGTATACGCCGGTCGCCGATCTCGTCGACCACGGCCTGCTATTGCCGCCCGGCGGTGACGACTACACGTCGGTGGGCGGCCTCGTGTTCACGAGGCTCGGCCGGTTGCCGCGGCAAGGGGAGCAGGTCTTCGTTGACGGGTATGCGTTGCGCGTCGAATCGGTCCGCGAGAACCGCGTCGAATCGGTTCGCATCCGCCAACGCGGCCCGCGCTCGTAAACCCGTCCGGGAAAAGAAAAAGCCCGCCGATGGCGGGCCCTTTCCCAATGTGTGTCACCAACATCTGGAGGTGGCAATCGTTGTCCAGGCGACTGCCGTTTTGTGTCCGCTTCGATCGTTGTCCAGGCGATCGTTGCACTCATGGTTTCGGCGCCGAGCGCGAAACACTTGACCACCCTGGACGTCTGTTCGATAGCAGATGCGCTGTGGGGACGCGCCGGTTCCCGCCTGGGCGGCGAACACCGGCGCCAGCGAGGCCGTTAGTCGCGCGGCGGGTACATGCCGGAGCCGGTTTTGCGGCCCAGCTCGCCGGCAGCGATCTTCTCGTCGACCAGACTCGGGATTTCGGTGCTGATCATCTCGCCGATCGCCTTGGAGACATCCAGGCCAACGAGGTCGAGCAGTGCGAGCGGGCCCATCGGATGGCCGGCGCCGAGCTTCATGCAGGTGTCGATCGCCTTCGCATCTAGGCCGGTCTCCTGCATCAGCTTCACCGCATCAAAGAGGTACGGGAAGAGCAGGCGGTTGACGACGAAACCGGGGGTATCGGGCACCTCGACACCGGTTTTGCCGAGCGCCTCGACCAGCGCGCGGGTGCGCTGCTTGGTGGCCTCGGTTGCCTCGGCCGGGAAGATCACCTCGACGAGCTTCATCAGCGGCACCGGGTTGAAGACGTGCAAGCCAACGAAACGTTCGCCCAGTCCCGACAGCTCCGCGAGCTTCTCGATCGACAGCGACGAGGTGGTCGTCGAGAGGATCGCGTCCGGGCCGGCCAACTCAGCGAGCGTTTGCAGCAGCGGCGTCTTGACCTCGTAATCCTCGGAGACGGCCTCGACGAGGTACGTCGCTGACCCAAGCTGCGACTGATCGGTCGTGACCGTCACGCGCGACGCGTCGGCACCCTCCAGGCGCGACGCGGCCTTCTCGATCGCGGTGGTCGCGCGTTCCGCCGAAGCGTCGCTACGCGCCCACAGGACGACCTCGCCGGAAATCGACGCGACGGCCGCCAAACCGGTCGCGATCGTGCCGCTGCCGGCGATGCCGAGCTTCTCTGCCATGGGATCCTCGAATGTGGTGGGAGGGGACGCGGCCGGGATGCCGCTCGGGACATGGATGCCGCAGCGCGCAGAGGCGTCACGGCAGGCGCCACAGGCTAGTCGGGCGGCTCGCGCTTTGCGGTGCCGCCCTCAACACCGCCGCCAAGGCCGGCCTGCCGTCGGCGGGAACTGCGGGCCGCTCCAGCTCGGCGCGCCGCTACAGCTCGCGCTCGGCCGGCGGCGCGAGCGAGCCCAGCTTCGGGAGCCGTTCAACGTGCCCGGTGCCGCGCTGCTCCCCAGCGGCTGCCAGCTGACGCAGCCGCTCAAGCTCGCGTTCGCCGAAGCGGCGCGTCGGATCGGCGGGATCAAGGCCGTCGATCAACCGCGCGATCCGGCCACGCAGTTGCAGCGCGAAGTGCGGCGTCGCTGGGCCAGAGAGCGCAAGGATGTCGTCGATCGTTGGCGCGCGGCCGGTGCGCTGCGTGCTCTCCGCTTCACTCATGGCGTCTCCGTATCGGCCGTATCGGCGGCGTTGCTGCTGCCGCTGTCACCAAGCTGGTTGGCCTGGTCGGTGCGAATGATCTCAAGCAAGCTGTCGATGCGCGACTGCGTTGGCGCAGAGATCTGCGTTGTCGCACCGACGATCCATCCCCGGTTGTAGAAACCCTGCGTCGCCGGATGCTCGTCGTTGTAGCCCGGCTGCACGTTGAGCAGATACGAACGCAGCGGCTGCTCAAGGTGATTGGGGCGATCGACGAGCAGCAGTGCGCCGTAGTTTCCGCCGGAGGACAGGGCGGCTGCCGACATCGCGGCGATCGGATCGCTCGTCGGCGCGAAGACGAATCCGTGACCGATATCACGGTAGTTCCAGCCGAAGTCGCCGTCCGAGTACTGGGCGAACGCGATCGAGAGGTCGGACGGGCCTCCCTGAGATTCGGCCGGCTCGACGCGCTTGACGGTGCCGTACTCCTGAAGCTGGCTGATCACGAAGCGGCTGATCGTGTCCGGGCCGCCGAATACGTAGATCCGTGGATTCGCGTGTGATTGCAGCGCCGCCTTGGTGTCGGCCGGCAAGGTGCCGCTCCCGGCGAAGAGGATCGGATCGCCGGAGCGCGCCGCCCACGCGGCAGCCGGTGCGGCCGACTTCGGGTCGTCGCTGTTGACGACGATCACTCGGTCTGAGGCCCGGCCGCGCAGCCGCTGGAGCTGGCGGTCGGCGGCACGCGCCAGCCCGGCCGGGGTGGCGGAGGTCAGGTAGCGCGTCCGCAGATCGCTGCTGGGGCGTACCGACACGCCGATCCGCAACCCCTGCGCCTTATTCATCGACGGCGCGCCGGCCGGCTGGAGTTGCGCCAGTGCGGCGGCGGACACCGGAGGAAGGTTGCGGCCGTCCATCAGCAGCAGTGGGAAGCCGAGCGGCTTGGCGGCGAACGACGAGGCGAGCAGGACTGAGCGCCAATCGTCGGCGCCGGCGAAGGTGATCGCATCCGGCCGCAGATCGCGCGCGGTCGATGGGTACATCGTCAGCGCCGTGAGGGCTGCCACGCCGGTCGCGTCGGCGGCATCGATGCGGGTGGTGTTCTTCGTATACGCGCGCGGCGCGAGCAGTGTCGTTGAGTTCGCGCCGGTCGAGCCGTCGGTCGTTGGCGTGGTGGGGGAGGTCGGCGTGGTCGACGTCGGCGCTGGATCGTCCCCGCCGCAAGCGGGCAGGGTGACGGCGGGAAGCAGCGCGGTGGCGAGCAGCGCGAGCAAGGCGGGTCGGCGCATCGAGGCCACGATATCGAGGTACCCGTGCGTGCCGCGCTGGGAGCGCTCGGCTGGTTGGGGTCGAGTGCCGTCGCGCCGAGCCGAGTGCAGCGCGGCATCGCTGCCGAGCGCGTGCCAAGCGCGCCGGTCGATCGCCCGAGAAACGCCGATTTGCTGGGGTCTTTTGCTCGTGCTCGGAGCGTCTCGGTGAGGTGGGCGGTGTCGGCGCTGGTCGGGTACGACGCCGCACAGAGCGCAAGATCTTGCCCAGCGGCTGTGCTAGGTTCCTGCGAACGCCGAATCGACCTGATGTGCGGGTCGACCGGGGGAACCACACCCCCATCGGGGCGAATCTCGCTGCTGGACGTGGCGAGACGCGCACAGCGCGAGCCCGTCAGCTAACTCCGGAGGCGCTCATTCACATGACTCGGACTGCCACAGCCCTGCGTTTGCTCGCGCTCGCCGCCGCCCTCGTGGCCGGCAGCGCCTCCTTCGCCTCGGCCCGCGATGTCGCCGGTGGCGTCACGATCACTCAGGCGCCGCTGCCGGACTCGTTGCGCTTCCCGACCGTCGACGGCACGGTGGCTCAGTTGCAGAGCGACGGCACCGCTGCGGCGCCCGCGCTCGCTCCCGACGCCGTCAAGCAGGCGATCTGGGCGGCCAACAAGCTGATTGGCAAGCCGTACAAGTGGGGCGGCGGTCACGCGCGCTTCAACGACACCGGCTACGACTGCTCCGGCACCGTCTCCTACGCGCTCAAAGGCGGCGGCCTGCTGGACACGCCGCTGGACTCCTCCAGCTTCATGAAGTGGGAAGAGGCCGGGGCCGGGCAGTGGATCACGGTGTACGCGAACCCGGGGCACGCCTTCGTCGTGATCGCCGGGCTGCGCTTGGACACCTCCGCGAGCGGCGACCCGAGCGGGAACAAGGGGCCACGGTGGCGCCCGGTGCTGCGCTCGACCAAGGGCTTCAAGGCCCGCCACCCCGAAGGTCTTTAGCGACCGGCCCGGCCCGGCGCGCGGGGCCGCCGGCGCCGCACGGCATCCTGCGCGCAAAAGTCCTGCTGGCTCCTACACTCCGTGATCGCATGCGTCGCCGCTTGACGATCATCGCCGGCCTCGTCGGCTCCTGCCTGCTGCTGTGGGGCACCCTCCCGCTGCTCTCGACCGCCGCCCCCTCCGCGCAGGAGCTGGCGAAGAAGATCCAGCAGACCGAAGGCAAGGTCGAGTTCCGCAAGGGCAAAGAGAAGGTGCTCACGCGCGACATCGCCCGGTACAGCACGAAGATCAGCGCGCTCCAAGGGCGTCTTTCCAGCCTCTCCAGCCGCGAAGGCAAGCTCAACGTCGAGCTGTCGGTCAAACGTGCCGCGCTGCTCAAGACGCAGGACGAGTTGCGTGATGAACGGGCGCGCCTCCAGCGTCTCCAGCGGCGACTGCGCGAGGTACGCCAGACGCTCGCGGCACGGCTGGTGCAGCTCTACAAGGAGGGGCGCCCCGACCTCGCGGCCGTTGTGCTTGAGGCCGACGGCTTCGCGACACTGCTCGAACGTGGCGAATACGTCGGACGGCTCGCCGAGAAAGACCGCCAGATCATCGAGATCGTCGCGGGCGCCAAAGCCGACGCGACGAGCACCGAACGCCGCCTCTCGACGCTCGAACGCCGCCAGCAGTCGGTCACGGCGGCGATCACGGCACGTCGCAACGATGTCGCGCGCGTCCGCGAACGGGTTGCATCGACGCAGAACACGCTGCGCACCGCCCGCAACGGCAGGCGCACACTGCTGCGTTCCGTCAAAGCGTCGCGCAAAGACCTCGAAGAAGACCTCGCCGAAATGCACGAGCAGCAGGCGCGAATCAGTGGCATCCTCTCCGGCTCCGCCGCCGACGCGCCCGTCAAACGCGGCAACGGCCGCTTCGTCTGGCCGGTGCAGGGCACACTCACCTCGCCGTTCTGTGAGCGGCGCTCGTGGGAGAACTGCCACCCAGGCATCGACATCGCGGTGCCGACCGGTACGCCGGTCCACGCCGCCGATGCTGGCCGCGTCGCGATCGCCGGCTGGGTCGGAGGGTACGGCAACTACATCTGCATCCAGCACACCGCCTCGCTCTCGACCTGCTACGGCCACAATTCCAAGCTGCTCGTCAGCGTTGGGCAGTCGGTTCGCCAAGGCCAGGTGATCGCCGCCTCCGGCAGCACCGGCCACTCGACCGGCCCGCACGTCCACTTCGAAGTGCGGATCAACGGCACGGTCACCAACCCGATGAACTACCTCTAGATGCGGCGAGGGATTCGGCGGTGATCCCCTCGATCGAGCTGGGGCCGCTGACGATCCAAACCTTCGGGCTCAGCGTCGCGATCGCGTTTCTGTGCGCTGGTGCGGTGCTGATGCGGCGTTTCCGGGAACTCGGATGGGATCCGGACTGGGCGTACGAGGCGACCGCAGCGGCACTCGTCGGCGGGATCGTCGGTGCGCGCCTGTGGTGGATCCTGTCGGACTGGTCGGCCTTCACCGACGACCCCGCCGGCCGGCTCTTCGGCGGCTCAGGACTGACCTGGTACGGCGGTGCGATCGGCGGGACGCTGGCGGTCTGGGCTTGGACGGCGTGGCGCCGCCTACCGCCCTGGCAGCATGCGGCAGCGGCCGTGCCGGCACTGGCGCTCGGCTACGCGCTCGGACGGATCGGCTGCCAAATCTCCGGCGATGGCGACTACGGCATCCCGACCGACCTGCCATGGGCGATGTCGTACGCCAACGGCGTCGTACCGACCGATCAGCTGGTGCATCCCACTCCGATCTACGAGACGGTTGCGATGGGGCTGGTCGCCGTGGTGTTGTGGCAGCTCCGCGACCGCGTTGCATCGCGGGTGCTCGTTGCCAGCTACCTGATCGCCTCCGGGCTGGAGCGGTTCGTCGTCGAGTTCTGGCGCCGCAACCCGACGGTCGACGGCACGCTGACGATCGCGCAGATCACCGCGTTGATCTCCGTCGCGCTCGGCGTCGCGGCGCTGGCCACCGATCGCGGCGGTCGTCGCCCCGCCTGACCGGGCGGGCCCGGTGCGTTGCGCCGTGCCGCTGACGCGTGAGGTGCCCGGGGGAGTTCGCTCGGCGGTCCGAAGGACAACTGCGGGCTGCCGGCCAGCAC
This sequence comes from Patulibacter sp., assembly GCA_047604965.1. Classification (GTDB taxonomy): domain Bacteria; phylum Actinomycetota; class Thermoleophilia; order Solirubrobacterales; family Solirubrobacteraceae; genus JAGIBJ01. The sequence continues at coordinate 12,796 of JASGGQ010000020.1, forward strand.
GAGGTGCAGCGCGGGAGCGCCGAACGTCGGACGGGGGAGCATACGGAGGCCCGGCCCGGGCATACTGCACGGCTGTGTCCGATCTCGCGCTCGAGCTACCCGCTGCCTGGCCGGCTGGCGCTTCGGTGCAAGACGGCCGGCTGCTGCTCGGCGGTATTCCTGCGAGCGACCTCGCGGCGCAGTACGGGACGCCGGCATACATCGTCGACGAACCGGGGCTCCGCGCCCGCGCCCGTGCCTACGTGGCGGCGTTCTCGCGGCATTCCGGCCCGGTCAACGTGTGCTTCGCCAGCAAGGCGTTCCCGTGTACTGCGGTCTTCCGGGCGCTGCACGAGGAGGGCCTCGGTGCCGATGTTGCGTCGGCCGGTGAACTGTTTCTCGCGCGTAAAGCCGGTGTCGATCCACGCGAGATCGTGGTACACGGCAACGGCAAGTCGCTCGCCGATCTGGCCGCCGCCGTGCGTGAGCGGGTCGCGTTCGTGGTCGTCGACAACCCTGACGAGATCACGCGATTGGCCGACGCCGCCGCTGCCGAAGGCATCACGCAGGAGGTGCTGGTGCGGGTGACGCCCGATGTGCGCGGCGCCACGCACGACAAGATTTCGACCGGCCAAGCCGACAGCAAGTTCGGGTTCGCGCCGCCGGCTGCCGCTGCGGCACGCCAGCAGATCGACCGGGCCGGCAGTCTGCGGTTCCGCGGCTGGCATCTGCATATTGGCAGCCAGCTATTCGAGCTTGATGCGTTCGATCGCGCGATTCGCGTCGTCGCGCAAACCGGGCCGTGCGACGTGCTCGATATCGGCGGTGGCCTCGGCGTCACGTACGGTGCCGATCAGCCGCAGCCGCCGAGCGTCGAGCAGTACGCCGAGACGGTGTTGCGTGCCGTGCATGAGAGCGTCGGCGAGCAGATCCACCTGATCGTCGAGCCGGGGCGGTCGGTGACCGCGCGCAGCTGCGTGACGCTGTACACGGTGACCAGCGTCAAGCGCAACCGATCCACCTGGGTTGCGGTCGATGGCGGGATGAGCGACAACCTCCGCCCGATGCTGTACCAAGCGCGCTACGAGGCGGCGCTCGTGGAGCGCTTCGATGCACCCGCCAGTGCGCGCGAGACGGTCCGCCTGGCCGGGCTGCACTGCGAATCGGGCGATGTGCTGATCGACGCGATCGACCTGCCAGCGCCGCGCTCCGGTGACATCGTCGCGGTGCCGACGACCGGCGCGTACACCTTCAGCATGGCCAACACCTACAACGGCACGCTGCGGTCGCCGGTCGTCTTCGTTGGCGACGGCGAGAGCCGCGTGGTGGTGCGGCGCGAGAGCATCGAGGAACTGGGAGCACGCGATGTCGAATGATCCGGCCAGCAAGGACGTCAAGATCGGCGTGCTCGGACGAGGGACGGTCGGCGCGGCGCTGATCGACCTGCTCACCGAACGCGCCGAACTGATCGCCGCCGAAACCGGCTACCGCCCGGTTGTTTCCGGGGTGCTGACGCGCAGCGCCGGCGACGGCGAGCAGATCGTCGACGACGCCGACGTGATCGTCGAAGTGATGGGCGGACTCGATCCGGCCGAGCGGCTGGTGCGCCGCGCGCTGACGGCCGGTAAGCCGGTCGTTACCGCGAACAAGCAGCTGCTCAGCCGCAAAGGCGACGAGCTGTTCCCGCTGGCGGCCGAGCATGGTGCGGCGCTGCGCTACGAGGCCGCCGTCGGCGGTGCGGTCCCGATCGTGCGGGTGCTGGGAGACACGCTCTCGGCGACCCCGGTCGACCGGGTTCACGGGATCGTGAACGGCACGACGAACTACATCCTCACCGCGATGGCCAAACGCGGGGAGAGCTACGCTGAGGCGCTCGCCGACGCGCAGGCCGCCGGCTTCGCCGAAGCTGACCCGACGGAGGACGTGTCCGGCAGCGACGCGGCGGCGAAGATGGCGCTGCTCGCGATGCTCGCGTTCGGCACCTGGGTCAGCTGGGAGGAGGTCGAGCACTCCGGGATCGACAAGATCGCCGTGGCCGACATCGAGCATGCCCGCGAGTTCGACCTGGCGCTCAAGCTGGTCGGGACCGCCGAGCGGATCGGTGCCGGGATCTCCGTGCGCGTCCACCCGATCTTCCTCCCGAACACCCATCCGCTGGCCAGCGTCGACGGCTCCTACAACGCGGTGACGATCGAATCGCCGCACGTTGAGGAGATCACGTTGCAAGGTCCGGGAGCCGGCGGAGTGCCGACCGCCAGTGCGGTGCTCGGGGACGTGATCTCGGTGTTGCACGGAGCCGATGAGCCGCGTCACGCTTGGCGTCCGCTCCCGAAGGCCGACGAGGTGTGGTCGGCCTTCTACCTGTACTTCGAGGTCGACGATCAGCCGGGCGTGCTGGCCCAGGTCGCGCAGGTGCTGGGCTTGCAGAACGTATCGATCCGTTCGGTCGCGCAGAAGGGCATCGGTGATGGCGCCAGCCTCGTCATGATCACCCACCGCGCGCCGGAGTCGGCGATGGCCGCAGCGATCGGCATGATCTCGGGCCTTGGTTTCGTGCGCGGCGAGCCGCGCGCCATTCGTGTCTTCGACGAGGAGGAGGCGTGATCGTGTCTCGTGTAGGACTGATCGAGCGTTTCAAAGCCGACCTTCCATTCGAGGACGGCGACCCAATCATCACGTTGGGGGAGGGATCGACGCCGCTCGTTCACGCCCCGCGGCTCTCTGAGCGGGTCGGCGCCGAAGTACACCTCAAGTTGGAAGGCATGAATCCGACCGGCTCCTTCAAGGACCGTGGGATGTGCTCGGCGGTGTCGGCAGCGCTCAAGGATGGTGCCAAGGCGGTGATGTGCGCATCGACCGGGAATACCGCCGCGAGCGCTGCGGCGTACGCGACCCGGGCCGGGTTGACCGGAGCGGTGATCGTTCCGTCGGGCAAGATCGCGACCGGCAAGCTTGCGCAGTCGTTGATGCATGGCGCGAAAGTGATCGCGCTCGACGGGAACTTCGATCAGGCGCTGGCGCTGACCCGCGAGCTGTGCGAGCGTCACCCGATTGCCCTGGTGAACTCGGTCAACCCGTGGCGGCTGGAGGGGCAGAAGACGGCGGCCTTCGAGTTGCTCGAGGATCTACCGACGATCGATGGCCTCTGCATCCCGGTCGGCAATGCCGGCAACGTGACCGCGTATTGGAAGGGCTTCCAGGAGCGCGGCCACGACCTGTACCTGTACGGCTTCCAGGCGGCCGGCGCAGCGCCGCTGGTGGAGGGTCGCGTGGTGCAAGAGCCGGAGACGATCGCGAGCGCGATTCGGATCGGCAACCCGGCTCGCTGGGAGGAGGCAGTCGCCGCGTTCCGAGATTCGCGCGGCGTGGTGCGGGCCGTGACCGACGATGAGATCCTCGCGGCGTACCGCTTCCTCGCCGCTGAGGAGGGCATCTTCTGCGAGCCGGCGTCGGCAGCTTCGGTGGCGGGCCTGCTCAAGTACGGCCGTGGCGAGGCGACGACGATCGCCTGCGTGCTCACCGGCCACGGGCTCAAGGACCCCGACAACGCGCTGCGCCAGTCCGGCTCGGTGCTGCCGTGCAAGCCGACGATCGAGGCCGTCGAAGCGCTTGTGATCGGCGCGTGACGGCGCGGCTTGGTCGGCCGGTAGCTCGCGGCGTGGGGGAGTGGTAGCGATGAACGGGGTGCGAGTGCGCGTGCCGGCATCGACGGCGAACCTCGGCCCCGGGTTTGACGTGCTGGCGTGCGCGCTCGATCTGTGGCTGGAGCTGGAGGCGCGGCCGGCAGCAGCGTTCTCCTTCGAGACGGAGTTGCCGGTACCGGCCGACCCGTCGAACATTGCCGTTCAGGCGTTCGGAAGGATCGGCGATCCGGCGCGCGTTGCGTTCACGATGCGGTCGCAGATTCCACTCAGCGGCGGGATGGGCAGCAGCGCGGCGGCGCGCGTGGCCGGCGTGCTCGCGGCGCTCGTGATGGGCGGCGAGGAGCCGCGTGACGCACTGGAGCCGGCACTCGCGATTGCCGCCGAGCTCGAAGGGCATGCCGATAATGCGTCGGCGGCGATCTACGGCGGTGTGACGGCCGAACTGCCCGACGGCCCGCTGACGCTCAGCGTGCCGCAGCGGCTGGGCTTCGTGGCCGTCGCACCGCATGAGCCGGTCGACACGCCGCAGGCGCGCGCCGCGTTGCCGCCGTCGGTGCCGATTGCCGATGCGGCCTTCAACGTCGGGCAGGCGACCGCGCTGGCGGCCGGTTTGGCGAGTCGCGACTTGGAGCTGATCGCACGCGGCCTCGGCGACCGGCTGCATCAACCCCACCGTGCGCACCTGTATCCCCGCTCGATCGAACTGATCGCGGCGGCCCGCGAGCTTGGCGCATTGGGTGCGACGATTTCCGGTGCCGGCCCGACCGTGCTGCTGTGGTGCGACCGCGACGCCATGCGCGACGTCGAGCGCGCCGCCGCCGAGTGGTCGGGCGAGTGGGCGACCGCCCGCGCCGTCGACCCCAGCGAGCGCGGAGCCCAGGTCGAGCGGCTGTAGGAGCAGCAGATGTTCGTGATATCAGGAGGTATGAGCCCGTATAAGATTGTTTCTTATACGGTCTTATACCTCCTGATAGGCTGGCACCGTGGATCCGTACGAGAATCCATATTCCATGGGGGCCGGAAACCCGCCCCCGGCATTGACTGGGCGTGAGGCACAGGAGGAACAGTTCCGCCGCCTGCTCGGGCGACTGGCTCGCGGGAATCACGAACCGAGCATGATCCTCTCTGGACTGCGCGGTGTCGGAAAGACGGTGCTGCTGCTTGAGTTCCGGGATATCGCAGTTGGCGAGCTTGGTTGGGTGGCCGCTCACCCGATTGAGATCAAATCGGATACGGACTTCCGCGCCGAACTCGCCGAGCAGATTTTCCGGGCACTCCAGGAGCTCTCGCGGTCGCGCGCCGTCGGAGACCGGCTCAAGCGCTTCGCAAAGATCCTCAACGGCTTCAAGTTCGCGGCAGGCGCCGACGGCTCCATCGAGTTCACGTTCGATCCGGCGGTGGCCGATGCGGCGCTTGCGGCAACCGGAGATCTCGAACGCGATCTGACCGCCTTGCTGGTCGAAGTCGGAGCTGTCGCGCAAGAGCACGACACCGGCTTCCTCATCCTCATCGACGAGATGCAGTTCCTCGCCAAGCATGAGATGGAGGCCGTAGCCGCCGCCATGCATCGCATGTCGCAGACCGGTCTCCCCGTCGCATTGGTCGGCACCGGACTACCACAGCTGCCCGGTCTGCTTGTTGATGCGAAGTCCTACGCCGAACGGCTCTTCTCCTACCCCAAGCTCGATCGGCTTGACGAGGCTTCGGCGCGCGCCGCGCTCGTGCTCCCAGCGCAGCAGCACGATGTCGAGTTCGCCACGGCCTCGACGCCCGAACAAGATCCGCTGGCACGGCTTCTATCGCTCTCCGGCTGCTATCCGGCGTTTATCCAGGCGTACGGCAAAGGCGTCTGGGATGCGGCTGAGACGAGCCCGATTACTGTGGACGACGTTGAAGCGGCCGTGCCGCACGTCGCGGAGAAACTCGACCGCGAGTTCTTCATGACCCGTTTCGTGAAGGCGACCCCGGCCGAGGGCAGGTACATGGCCGCGATGGCCGCGCTCGGCGATGGGCCACAGGAGAGCGGCAGTGTCGCCGCGCTGCTGAAGACGACGACGAGCGCCCAGTCGGTCCATCGCGACGCGCTCATCAAAAAGGGCTTGATCTACAGCCCGCAGCATCGCAAGGTCGACTTCACCGTTCCTCACTTCGCCGGGTTCATGCGCCGCCACGCCCCGCTCTCAACGGCCTCCTGAGTTTCCGAGATGGTTGGCCGTCGACCCCAGCGAGCGCGGAGCCCAGGTCGAGCGGCTGTAGCTGGCCCGGTCCCGCTCCGGAAACCGCGCCGCGCGCTACGGGCGCACGAGCACCGTGGTGCCCGGCGGGATCTTGCGCACCAGCCAGCGGGAGGCGGCATCGCCGACGCGCAGGCAGCCGAGGCTCGCGGCCAGCCCGATCGACTGCTGATTGGGGGTGCCGTGGATCGCGATGCGGTCGCCTCCCTGCCAATGCGCCGGCAGCTTCGTCTGGCGGGCAGAGAGCACCAGCGCACAGCAGCCGTACGGGCCGCGCACTTTCGAGTTGAAGATCAGTCCGTCGGTCACCGCGTACCGCCCGGGCGGCGTCGGATGGGTCGGCTGCCCAACTGCGGAGCGGAACCGCCGAATCACCTTGCCGTTCTTGCGCACGATGATGTCGCGGGTATGCACGCGAATCGCGATCGAATACTCGACCGCGACGTACTTCGCCCCCGACTTGACCTTCGTCCACGCCACCTTGTTGTTCTTGCGGTACGGGCTGACGACCGCAACCCAGTCGCCGTACGCCTTGACGATCGGCAAGATGTTCGGCCCGCCATACGGCGTTTTTCGGTTGACTCGTGCAACCAGCTGCCCCTTGGGATCCGGCCGGGTGCGCAACAGCTGCGTCGTCGTCACGCGCAGCGCGACATGCCCCGAACCGAGCTGATCTTCCGCCGTCTTCGCATCAAGTTCGCGTGGCTGCGCGCCACCACTGCTGGTCGTTGGCGCCGGCCGGACGGCAGGTGCGGCATCTCGACCGCCGCCGCGCAGCAGCGTCGCAATACCGGCGGCGAGCACGACCAGCGCGCCGGCCGCGCCAAACAGCACGAGTCGGCGCAGACGCGGACTCACCGCCCGGTAGTCGTGGCGATCATCAGAGGTGGGGTCACCGGGGCTCGTGCCAGGCGGCGTTGGGGCGCCGCCGTCGCTCATCGCCGAGGCGGACTGAGCGTCCGCACCTTCTTGCGGGCCGCTGCGAGCCCAAGCCGTTCGAGCAACTCGTCGGCGAGCGAGATGTAGTCGGCGCCGCGAGCCGGTCGATGGTCGAGGATCGAAACGCCCCGTTCCGCCGACTCGGCGTACGCGATCGATTGCCGGATGACGGTCTCGAACAGCTTCGCGCCAATGTGCTCCTTGAGATTCTCGCGTGCCTCGCGGGAATGCGTCGTGCGCAGGTCGGCGATCGTCAACACGACGCCGAGCCACTCAAGATCAGGGTTCAATCCGTCCTTCGCAAGCTCGATCAGCGCAACCGCTTGTTCGACGCCCTGCAGCGCGAAGTACTGGGCCTCGGCAGTGACGAGCGCGTGGTCGGCTGCGACGAGCGCGTTGACGGTCAACAACCCCAGCGTCGGCGGGCAGTCGAGCAGGACGATGTCGTAGTTCTTGGCGACGCTCCGCAACGCGCGGCGCAACGTCAGTTCGCGGCCCATCTTGCCGGCGAGCGCCAGTTCGGCCTCAGCGAGCGTGAGATTTGCCGGCAATACGTCGTTGACGACGGCAGCGGACGCTTCGGCGCGGCCGATCAGCACGTCCGCGATCGTCGGTGAAGCGTCCGGCGGTACGTCGAAGTAATCCGACAGGTTGCCTTGCGGATCGAGGTCGACCACCAGCACCGACAGTCCGACGCGGCGGAACACATCCGCCAGCGTGCGCACCGTCGTGGTCTTCCCGGTCCCGCCCTTCTGCGAGAGGACTGCGATTGTGACGCCCATTGGGCGCCGAGTCTAGAGGCTGCGGCGGGGCACGCGACGAGGTGGCGTCAGCTCGGGCGCACGAGCCGCAGCACGAAGCCCGCGATCTGGATTTCGTCGGCGTCGGCCAGCGCGCATTGCTCGGCGATTCGAACGCCGTTGACATATACCCCGTTGAGCGACCGGTCGTCGAGTACCCGGACGGTGTTGCCGTGGCGTTCGATCACCGCGTGCTTGCGCGAGATCATCGGATCTTCCAGCGGGATATCGGCGGTGATCGACCGGCCGATGCGCAACGTCGCGCCATCGGCAAGGTCGAACAGCTGATGCTCGCTGCCGTCGAAGAGAATCACGATCGCCGCAGCGCTCGCGCGTTCTCGCACCTGCTGATCGACGAGGTCACGCGACGTTCGCGTGACAAACGCATCGGGGCCGACGACAGCCAGTTGAACGGCGGTGGCGTCAATGTGCGTCGTGAGCTGGACAAGGTCCATGAATCTCTCCTCAGGGCAAGAGGTCATCTCTTCATAGCAGCGTCACGCTTGGCTGATCCCCAGTCCGTCGCCTTGTCGAGCGACGGTTGTCCCCTGGTTCCCGTTGAACGTGCTGTCTCCGAGATGCGTTGCGTGCACCAGCATCCCACAGAGAGTGCGCTGTGTCACACAATTGGACGGATGGGTAGGTCGCGTCGGGTGCGCGCGCCCGGCCCGCAGATGGCAGGAGTGCGCCGGTCGGCGCCGAACACCGGGGCATGGCGATCAGCGTCCGCAGGATCACCGACGAAGACGACTTGGAGCGCGCGTTGCTGCGCCACGGCGTCGACGGCCGGGATAGTGAACATCGTCGTTGCGATCGGTGTCACCGCACGCCGCTGATCGGGGAACGGGTTGCGCACTACGACGACGGCGCGATGCGCTGCGAGCTGTGCGCCTCGGTCTGTCGCATCGCGCCGCGCTCGGAGTCGCTGGTCAAGCACGCGCCGGAAGGCCCCAGTTCGCGCGTGCGGGTGATCCGGCGCCTGCCGGTGTAGGTTCGCGCACGCCGTGATCGCGCGCGGCGCCTGTCGGCATCGCCGGCGCCTGCTGCTTCGCGTAGGATCAGCAGCGATGGACGAGCTGCGTGCCGAGGTCACCATCGAGCGACAACCGGACGAGATTTACCGGTATCTCGTTGATGTGGCGAACTACCCCGAGTTTTGCGACCACTTCCTGGTCGACTGGCACCTGACGCGCGAAGACACGATCGGCGTCGGTGCCGGCGTGCGGTTCCGCATCGAGGGGCGTGATCGCTTCGGTTGGGGTGACATGACGATCGTCGAGGCCCAGCCGCCACGGTTGATTGTCGCCCGCGGCCGGTCGAGTCGCTTCAACCGGATTCGTACCGTGTACGAGTGGACGCTGACGCCGAGCGCGACCGGCACGACGACGACCGTGTCGCTCAGCGTGCAGCGCGATGCGCAAGCGCCGTTCGACCGGATCCGCGATGCCCTCGGCGGGCGCTGGGTGGAGCAACGCCGTTGGCGGCGCGCGCTGGGGCGTCTTGAAGGCGTGATCGAACGCGGCGAAGGCCACGGGAAGCGCGTGACGTTGAGCGGCGGGCCGCGCAAGCCGGCTACCGGCAGCCCGCTTCGCTAAGGTTGCGCCCGCAATGTCGCGCCTTCGTCCTGCTCTTGCCCTTCTTGCCGTAGCCCTCACCGTGCCGTTCGCCGCGTGTGAGGACGGCCAGGCGCCGGTCGCTCACGCGGCAACGGAGGGTGTGTACGTGACGACCGGCGGCCTGAAATACCAAGTGCAGGTGTCGCGCAAGCTCAACCCGTACGACGTCGAAGACAAGGCGTACTTCACCGGCGTCGATGACGCCAAAGCGCAGCAGACGGCGACCGACCAGTGGTATGGCGTGTTCCTGCGCGTCGAGAACCGCTCGAACGCCGACGGCGCAAAGGGCCGCACGATCCAGTCGGCGACGACCTTCACGATGTCGGACACGACCGGCGCGAAAGTCAAGCCGACGACGCTGCCGTCCTACAACGTGTTCGCGTACCGCAGTCAGCCGATCAAGGCCGGCGGGCACGTACCGGAATCAAGCTCTGCTGCTGCGGATGCGCCGATCGGCGGCGCGCTGGTGCTCTTCAAAGTGCCGCAGACGATGCTCGACGATCGCCCGACGCTGCTGAACATCGAGCCGGCCGACGGCTCGGAGCCGGCCAGCATCAACCTCGACATCTAAGGAACCACTGGTCAAACGGCCGGTCGGGCTGGTCAAACGGTCGGTCGGGCGTTCGCCCATCGGTCGAGTGGCACGCGGCCGTCGCGGTACGTCGGCGTCCGATGTTTGAGCGTCTGGCGGTCGCGTGGATGCGGCCGCTGTTACCGCGCTTTGAGCGCGGCCGTCGTGACCTCGCGGAAGATCGGTGCGGCCGTGTCGCCGCCCTTGCCCTGCCCCGGCAACTGCACGGCGACGGCGACGCGCGGGCTGCCGGCTGGCGCGAAGCCCGCAAACCAGGCGGTCGTATCGCTTGCGTCGTCGGCGTCCGGGCAGCCGCCGGCCGGCGGACTGTCAGGGTCGCAGGCACCCTGCGTGCTGCGCAGCTCGGCGGTGCCGGTCTTCCCGGCGACCTTGACCCCTTCGATCTTGGCGGCCGCACCGGTGCCAACCGAGACGACGGCGGCCATCATCGTCGTCACGGCGCTCGCAACCTGGCGGGGGATGACGCGGACCCGCTTGGCGGACGCGCCTTTGGTGAGCGTCAACACCGGACGTTCGCCGCGCTCTGCGATCGTCGCCGCGACGAGCGCCATTTGCAGCGCCGTTGCCTGCACCTGCCCTTGCCCGATCGCGGTCGACCCAACGACGAGATCGTCGGTGCCGAGATCGTCGGCGCGCGGGATCGAGCTGATCGCCGCGCCGGGGATCCCGAGCTCCTTGTTGAAGCCGAACGCCTCGGCGGTGGCCACGAGGTGTGGCCCGCCGACCTTCGCGCCGAGCGGCGCGAACACCGAATTGCAAGAGTGCGCAAACGACTGCACGAGCGTGCCGCCACACGATTCGCCGTCGGCGTTTTGCAGCTCGACGCCGGAGAGCGTCGTGGAGGTCTGCGCCGGATAGCTGCTGCTGAGCTTCGCGTTGCCGTAACGCAGCGCGGCCGTAGCGGTGATGATTTTAAAGGTCGAACCGGGCGGCTGAAGCCCGGAGAAGGCGGCGCCAGCGAGCGCGAGAATCGCCCCGCTGCCGGGACGGACCACTGCGACGCCGCCGATCCGGGCGCCAAGCCCCGTCACGGCGGCACGCTGGATCGCGGGGACGATCGTGCTGCGAACGGCGGACGCCGCCTGCGGCTGGACGCTCGCGAGTTCGCGAGTGCCGGCGTACAGCGTGCCGCCCGGCGTGCCGCGCACCCGCTGCTCGAAGATCCGCTCCAGTCCGGTGGTGCCGACGAACGCATCGGCCGGCACCCCTTCGGCGGCGTATTGGCTGCGCTGATCGGCCGGAATCGGACCCATCTGCCCAACGATCGACGCCAGCGCGACATCGGTCGTGGGAGTGCGTTTGCCGCTCGGGCCGGACACGAGTACCGTGCCATCTGAGGCGAGGATCGACGCCCGCTTTGGCAGGGTGGTCGTGCGCCGTAGCTGCTCGCCGCTGCGCAGGCCTGGGAAGGTCAGCGCCTGCGACCAGTCGATCGCGGTGGCTTCCCCGTCCTTGACGATCGGTAGCAGCAGCGTGCCGCGCAGCGTCCCGAACAGTTCGGTATCGACCCGTACCGGCAGCTCGACGCGGTCACCATCGGACTTTGCGGGCGTCCCGGTTGTGATGCGATTGACGGTCGCCGTTTCGCGCGCGCTTTGCTGAAGCTCGGCAAAACGGCCAACGCTCAAATGCCGGCGGTCGCTCGCGGAAATCAGCGCGTAGAGCGCGGTGTAGTTGCCGTTCGCGTACGCGGCACCGAAGCGAGTAGCGACTGCGATTCGGTCATCGCCACCGGCGAGCTTGAGCGCGCCGACGACGAGCACGATCCCCGTGAGTCCCATCAACAGCGGTACCAGAAGGTGCCGCCGTCGCCGTCGCCGTGCGGCGGCGCTCGACGGAAGATGCCGGCGCGGCGTCCGGGAGTCTGGGGCGGGGGGAGTCACCGCAGCACATCATGCCGCGCCTGCCGGGTGGTTGGATGTGCGCCTGTTCGCCGCGTCACTCGGTGCTCGTCCCGTGGCGTGTTCGCGCTCGGCATGACGGCGGCGGTGCGCGCCGCCGCCCGACCCGCGCTACGCTGGCGGCGCTGTGAGCCGAACCCTCGTCATCGCTGAGAAACCGTCCGTCGGACGCGACATCGCGCGCGTATTGCCCGGTCCGTTCAAGAAGCAGGAGGGGTTCCTGGAAGGGCCGGAGCACACGATCACGTGGGCAGTCGGCCACCTCGTGCAGCTCGCTGAGCCGGAAGAGTACGGCGACCAGTTCAAGAAGTGGCGGATGGCTGACCTGCCAATCGTGCCGCCACGCTTCAAGCTTGTCGTGCGCGACGAGCGCAGCAAGAAGCAGATGTCGGTGGTGACGAAACTGCTCAAGCAAGAGGAGGTCGACAGCGTCATCAACGCGTGCGATGCCGGCCGCGAAGGCGAGCTGATCTTCGCGTACCTCTTTGAGAAGTCCGGCGCGGCCAAGCGCGGGCTCACCGTCCAGCGGCTGTGGCTCTCGTCGATGACCAAGCAGGCGATGGAGGATGCGTTTGCGAACCTGCGCCCCGCCGCTGATCTCGCGACGCTCGAAGAGGCCGCCCGCAGTCGCTCGGAGGCCGACTGGATCGTCGGCATGAACGCGACTCGCGCCGCGACGATCCGGCTGCGCAGCTCGTTCGATGGTGCGGTGAGCTTGGGGCGCGTGCAGACGCCGACGCTCGCGATTCTCGCCAAGCGCGAAGAGGAGATCAAAGCATTCGTCCCCGAGCCGTACTGGCTCGTCGACGCGAAGTTCCGTACCGACGATGGGCGCCGCTACGAAGGCCGGCTGCATCAAGGCAGCGAACCGCGGTTGAAGACGGCCGACGAAGCATCGGCGATCGCCGCAGCGGTCACCGACGGCCGCGGCGAGATCACCAAGCTGGAGAAGAGCACGCGCAAGGAAATCGCGCCGATGCTCTACGACCTGACCTCGCTTCAGCGCGACGCCAACACCCGCTTCGGCTTCTCCGCACGGCGCACGCTCGCCGCCGCGCAGAAGCTGTACGAGGAACACAAGGCGCTGACCTATCCGCGTACGAACAGCCGGTACCTGACGACCGACATGATCCCGGAGCTACGGCCGATCGTCGGGCGGCTGGAAGAACGGTCGGAGTTCCGTGCTGCCGCGAAGTACGTGCAGGGCCTCGCCGAACTGCCGCTCGGTCGCGTTGTCAACGACGAGAAGGTCGGTGACCACCACGCGATCATCCCGACCGACGCCACCCATCCCGTCGACAAGATGGGCGACGACGAACGGCGCATCTACGACCTCGTATGCCGCCGCTTCTTGGCGATCTTCCACCCGGTTGCAGTGTTCGAGAACACGCGGGTCGAGACCACCGTCAGCGCCGCGACGGCGCCGAGCCAGGAGGTCGTCGCGCACATCTTCCGTACCCGCGGACGGGTGCTCGTGGAGGCCGGATGGCGCGGCGTGTACGGCGAGCTGCCGGAAGGCGGCGGCGAGAAGGACGACGACGACACCGGCAAAGACCAGACCCTGCCGAAGCTCGAAAAGGGCGAGCAGGCCGGCGTCGAGCATGTCGAGGCGCTGGAGAAGGAAACCAAGCCGCCACGGCGCTACAGCGATGCGTCGTTGCTGGGCGCGATGGAAACGGCCGGCAAGCTCGTCGACGACGACGCTGCCCGCGAAGCGATGAAAGAGTCGGGGATCGGCACCCCGGCGACGCGCGCAGCGATCATCGAACGGCTGATCGACGTCGGCTACGTCGAACGCGACGCACGCGCGCTGGTAGTGACCGAGAAGGGCACCAACGTCATCCGGCTGCTCGGCGAGCACATGCTGACCTCGCCCGGACTGACCGGCGAATGGGAAAAACGCCTGACCGCGATCGAAGCCGGCGAAGAGCGCCGCGAGGCGTTCATGGGCGACATCGCGAAGTTCGCGGAGCAGACCGTCCTGGAGCTCGACGAGAACCTCAAAGACGTGCGGATTCCGCGCGCGAACCTCGGCCCGTGCCCGGTCTGTGGCCAAGACATCATCGAGAACCGCAAAGGCTATTCCTGCTGGAGCCGCGAAGATCCCGGCTGCGGTTTCGTGATCTGGAAGGCAAAGGCCGGCAAGACGCTCAACGCGCAGATCGTGCGCGAACTGGTGCGCTTCTCACGCACCTCGGCCCAGGTCACCGGGTTCCGGGGCCGGTCGGGCCGCCCGTTCCGCGCGAAGCTCGCGCTGATGCAAACCGAAGAGGGTCGCTGGCGCACCGAGTTCGATGAGCCGTGGGCGCGCGAAGGCGAAAAGCCACCGGCGACCGATGAGACGCCGGCCGCCGCCACACCGGCCGCCGACGGCACTGCGGCGCAGGCCGCCTGAGCGCGGCGACGTCGATGGGAGCGGCTGCGGTACCCGGCGCCGCAACGCTGACGGTCGGCCGCTGCCCACTGGAGCGTTCGCCGAGCGTCGCGCAGCTTGCCGCAGTGATCGGCGAACGGCAAGGGTTCATCTTGAGTGGTCGGTGGGGGCTGCCAGAAGCCGCGCCGGACGCCGCGCGGGTGCTCGTCGCAGGCGTCGATCCCGCGTGGACCCTCGGCCCGGCAGACGACCCATTCGCGGCGCTCGACCGGCTGCCGCGCCTGCATCACGCTGGCGCAGCGGAGCCGGGCGTGATCGGGGGAGGGCTGATCGGCTGGCTAGGCTTTGGCCTCTCACGCACCGTGGAGGCGACGCTCGGCCCGCAGCCGCCGCGCCCCCACCAGCTCCCGAACGCGCCGCTGGCGTGGTACGACGACCTGCTGCGGCGCGACGAACATGGCGCGTGGTGGGTCGAG
>JASGGQ010000021.1:0-25968 GCA_047604965.1 Patulibacter sp.
AGCGAGTCGTTCGGGCAACGGCGGCCGTTGCCGAGGATCGCGGCGCACATGCCGGTGTGCTCTTCGACGCCTTCCTCGCCTGGTTCGTCCTCTTCCTCGACGAACTCGGTTTCGGATCGGATGTCGATGCGCCAGCCGGTCAAGCGGGCGGCCAGGCGGGCGTTCTGACCTTCGCGGCCGATCGCGAGCGCCAGTTGATCGTCGGGGACAATCACCGTGGCTTGGCGGTTCTCATCGTCAACGAGCACCTCGCGCACCCGCGCAGGGCTGAGCGCCTTGGCCACGAAGCGGGCCGGCTCGTCGTTGAAGGGAATGATGTCGATCTTCTCGCCGCGCAGCTCGGAGACGACCATCCGCACACGCGAACCGCGCGGGCCGACGCAGGCACCGACCGGGTCGACGCCGTCTGCGTGCGAGACGACCGCGATCTTCGCGCGGTACCCAGGCTCGCGGGCAACGTCGGTGATTTCGACGAGGCCATCGGCGATCTCGGGCACCTCCAGCGCGAAGAGCTGGCGGATCAGCTCGGGGTCGCGCCGCGACACGATGATCGACGGCCCCTTCGGCGAAGCCTCGACCTCTTTGATCACGGCTTTGATGCGTTGGTTGTGCTGATAGCTCTCGCCCCACACCTGCTCACTCTTGGGCAGCAGCGCTTCGACGCGGTCCCGCAGCTGCACGAGGGTGTAGCGCGAGTCCTTTTGCTGCACGATGCCGGTGATCAGCTCGCCGACGCGGTCGCGGAACTCGTCGAGCACCAGCTCACGCTCGGCTTCGCGGACGCGGTGCAGAATCACCTGCTTGGCAGTCATCGCGGCGATCCGGCCGAAGCCGGCGGGCGTGACATCTTGCTCCTCGATCCGATCGCGATGCTCGTCGACCTTCTCCCAGTCGAGTTCAGGGTCGGGCAATACCACGACTTCGCCGGTTTCCGGGTCGATCGCGCCCTCCTCGACGTCGTGCTCAACCAGCAGCTCTTCTTCGAGGTCGTCTGGGATCAGCAGCTCATAGACGCGGAAGTCGGCCGTATCGCGGTCGAGTTCGACGCGCGCATACTTCGCGGCCCCCGGCTGCTTGCGGTAGGCGGAGAGCAGCGCATCTTCGAGCGCCTCCATCAGGGCTTCGGAGGAGATGCCCTTCTCCGCCGCAAGGGCGTTCATCGCTTCAAGGATTTCGCGAGACACGGCGCTACTCCCCGGTCAGGTTGGCTTGCTTGATGTCGCCGTGCTCGAGTTCGAGCAGGCCCTGGTCGGTACCGAGTGTGACCGAACGCTGGTCGGCGGCGACGATCTCGCCTCGCCAGGTGATGCGGTCGTTCTGCGGCGCTGTGAGCGTGACCTTCGCCGTTTGCCCGACGAATCGGGTGAAGTGCGCGGGGCGCGTGAGCGGGCGTTTGCTGCCGGGTGAGCTGACCTCGACGGCGAACCGCTCGCGCACGGCGCCGAGCGCGTGCGTAACCCGGGTGCAGAGGTCGAGCGACACGCCGTCGGGCGAGTCAATGTAGATCCGAAGGGTCTCTTTGCCGATCGGGTCGACGCGAAGCACCTCCACCGACGGCTCAGCCGACGACAGGATCGTCTCGATTTCCTCTTGCACGTTCATGGTTGACTCCCAGCCGGCCGGCCACAAAAAAAGCGGGCTTTCGCCCGCTTCATCAGGGCGCGACCCCCGGATTGAACCGAGAGACGCGGTCGACTGCGTGCCATCCTAGCACCACGGGCTCGCCAACGGGTTGCCTGCACGGCGCCTCGCAGGCCCCAAGAGTTATCGCTCGAGCAACGGCGCGAGTTCGGTCAGGATCGCATCGGCAATCGCGCGCTTGGTGCCGCGCGGCAGCGGCACTTCGCGGTCTGCGAGCACGATGACCACTTCGTTCTCCGGCGCGTCGAAACCGATTCCGGGCTGGGAGACGTCGTTGACAACGATCGCGTCGAGCCCTTTGCGCGTCAGCTTGTCTCGCCCGTACTCAAGCGCTCCGTCTCCGTGTTCGGCCGCGAATCCGACGAGCACCTGCCCGGGGCGGCGCAGCTGGGCGAGCCCAGCGATCACATCCGGCGTGCGCACGAGCGTCAGCGTGCGTTGCTGTTCGCCGGCCTGCTTTTTGAGTTTGCCGTCGGCAACCTCGCTGGGACGGAAGTCGGCGACGGCTGCCGCAGCGATGAAGAGGTCACTCGTGACAAAGGCCGCCTGCGATGCCTGCTCAAGCTCGGCCGCAGAGGTCACGTCAACCCGAGCAATCGCTGGAGAGGTCGCCAAGGCGACGTTGGCGGCCAGCAGCGTGACCTGCGCACCGCGCGCAGCTGCGGCCTCCGCCAGCGACACGCCCATCTGCCCGGATGAGCGGTTGCCAATGAAGCGCACCGCGTCGATCGCTTCGCGGGTGCCGCCCGCTGAGACGACGACCTTGCGGCCGGCGAGGTCACCATCGGGGATTTCGCCGCTGCGCGTGTCAGCGCCGGAGCGCGCGGCAAGTGTCGCTTCGACGAGCGCGAGGAGCGCCTGGGGTTCGGCAAGTCGGCCCTTGCCTGACTCACCCCGCGAAGCGAGCCGCCCCTCCCCCGGCTCGGCGATGATCGCGCCGCGCTCGCGCAGCAGCGCGACGTTGGCTTGGGTCGCGGGGTGCGCCCACATTCGGTCGTTCATCGCGGGAGCGACAATCAACGATTCGGCAACCAGCGCGGCTGTCGTCAGCAGATCGTCGGCGAAGCCATGCGCGAGGCGTGCGATCACATTCGCGGAGGCGGGGGCAATCAGCAGCAGATCGGCCCGTTCGGCCAGCGCGAGATGCCCGATCGGCCGGTGCGATGCTCCCCGCTCGTCTCCGGGATAGGCGCCGCCCCACGGGTCATCGTCGAAGACGCCGCGAAGTACCGGCGCACCGGTCAGTGCCGCGAAGGTATCGCCTCCGACGAACTGCGCGCCGCCGTCGGTCAGGACCACGCGGACGGCATGGCCGGCGGTCGTCGCCATGCGAATGAACTGGGCGGCCTTGTACGCGGCAATGCTGCCGCTGACGCCCAGCAGGATTCGAGCCATCGAGCTGTGGCCCGAGCGTCGGCCTACCGGTAGTGGTAGTCGACCTTGCCGGCGGCGACCTCTTCGAGTGCGATCGTGAGGTAGTTCTTCGACGCCGTTTCGACCATCGGCGGCGCGAACTCGTCGAAGGCACCCTCGCCCAGCGAGTGGTAGTACGCATTGATCTGGCGGGCACGCTTCGCGGCCACAATCACCGAGGCGTAGTTGGAATCAGCGTGCTGGAGCAGCTTGTCGACGCGCGGAGAGATCATCCCCGACAGCCTAGCGCGCCGACCCCGCGCGCGGTCAGCCGGCTACCGACGTAGCGGTTCGGCGCTCAGGCGCGCCTCGTCGATCCCGGCGCGCACAACCGAGGTCAGCGCGTCAATCGCATCTTCGAGCCGGTCGTTGACGACGACCACCGGGAACTCCGGCTTGGCAGCGAGTTCGGCTTCGGCGACGCGCAACCGCCGGTCGATCTGCGCCTTGTCGTCGGTGCCACGCCCGACGAGCCGAGTGCGCAACGTCTCCGCCGACGGCGGGGCGATGAAGATTCGCAGCGCCTCAGGCATCGTCTGCGCGACTTGGCGTGCGCCCTGCACTTCGATTTCGAGCAGCACCGGACGGCCGTCGGCGACCCGCAAGTCCAGCTCGGAACGCAGGGTACCATACCGGTTGCCGCTGTATTCGGCCCATTCCACGAAGCCGCCGTCGGCGACGCGACGGTCGAACTCCTCACGCGAGAGGAACCAGTAGTCCTCCCCGTGACGCTCGCCAGGACGTGGCGTTCGCGTTGTCGCCGACACCGACAACTCAAGCTCGGGAATTCGATCGCGCAACGCGCGAATCAGCGTGCCTTTGCCGACCCCCGACGGGCCGGTGATGACGACCACGCGGGCCATCGCCTCAGCCTAACGCCGAGCGCCGACGACGGCCGACGTTCGTTGGAGCGTCCGCTCAGTCATGCGGAGCGTGCGATTCACGCGTCGTGCCGAAACCGGCGCTTAGCGGCGGAGCAGTTCGACGAGCTCGACGCGCTGGCGATCGGTCAGACCGCCGATCGTCTTGCTCGGGGAGATGCGGCACTGCTGGAGCACCCGGTTGGCTTTGACGCGGCCGAACTTCGGCACGGCGACGATCATGTCGAACACTTTCGCGGTGAGCAGATACTCCGGCGGAGCGTCGAGCAGTTGCACGATCGACGTACGGCCGGACTTGAGATCGCGCTTGAGCTGCGCGCGGTGTGACCGAATCTCGTTCGCGCGCTGGAGCGCCTCCATCCGTTGCGCGAGGGACCGCTCGGGCGTCGCTTGCTTCAGGGGGGAATTCGTCGTCGCAGGTGCCATCCGGGTGGTGAATATACACCTCGGTCGCAGGCCGGTCAGGCAAGTCATCTCAAGCTCCAGTTGAGACTCAGCGACGCGTTGCCGGCCGTACCAGATCGCGTCGCTGGACGCCTGCGCTATGGGCCAAATCGGCACGTAAAACCCCCCAAATACCGGGCTAAACGCACTCCGTTCCGGGGATCCCGCGGCTCGAAGAGCAGGTACGCAGCGTGGCGACCACCGCCGATCGCGCCCAATCGGACGGTCGAACATGACAGCCTGTCGGCCCTGTGCGGCGCATTGCATGACGGACCGGCGAAACGCCGGCGTGTCGGAGCGTTGGCGCAAGGTCGCTTGCGCAGACGGCGCACCACCACCCCTGCGGCGTGTCAACGCTTGCAGCGATCTATCCTCGCGACGACGGCACGTTCGGTCCCGGCCTTCCGGTGGCGCCCTGTGTGAGATGCGCACTATTCCCGCCGGCGCTCGGCGCGCTGCATGCCGCATGCCGGCGTAGGCGGCTCAGCGATCTCCTTGCTGAAACGATCCGGTCGATCGTGCTGGTTGTGCGGCACATCGCCGCGCTCACCGCTGCGCGTCCTCTCGCAGCGCGAACTTGTGCAGCAGCGCCTGTACCGCGCCACGCTCCGCACCCGCCTTGCCGCTGAGCGGTGGGCCACCGCGAACGGCCTCCCAGCGCCAGTGTGGAGCGACCCTGGTTCGATCGATCCGCGCGTCCAGAGGCAGTGGGCGCGCATGATCGCCGCGCAGGCCGGCCGCATCGCGCACGACGAACTCGTCGACACATTCCGCGACGCACAATTCGACCGCCTCCAAACCCTCGGGGTCGGCTGGGTTCGCCGCGTACAACCCGACGCGTGCGGCGCATGCCTCGCGCTCGCCGACGGCACCATCCACCCGGCCGCCGACCGCTCGTTCCCACGTCACACTCGCTGCCGCTGCATCCCGTGGCCCGCCACCCCCGGCCACCCGCTCCCACCAACCGGCCGGCAGATCTTCGACAGCCTCACCGAAACCGAACAGGACAACCTCTTCAAACACCGAGGCGGCGCCACCAAGGCGCAGCTCCTGCGCGACGGCACGATCACCCTCAACGACCTCCTCCAGATCGACGAAACCCGCGCTGGCGTCACCGACTACACCGTCAGCGAAACACCAACGGCCGTCCTCATCGCCGAACACGGCGCCCCGGGCCCACTGGATATCCTTCCCGGCCTGCCACCCGCTCCAACATTCCCTACCGACGACACCCCTAACACCCCACGCCTCGCGGTCGGGGACCGGTTCCCAGAACCGCACCGCGCGACGATCCCGCCACCCAAGCTGCGCGACTACGCGCTGGACCTCGGTCACGAGAGCGGACGCCACAAAGCGCGCGTGTTTGCCGCAGTCGGCGGACTGTCGAGAGAAGACTGGCCGTGGCTCGCCCAGCGGCTGCTAGAGGGGCTCGTCGATGCTGTCGTCATCAAGGTCAAGGAACGGGTTCACACGACCTACGAGGCGCGCATAGCTGTGACGTTCCCGAATGGCCGAATCGCCACGGTCACGACCAGTTGGAAGCTCGACGAAGCTACGGGCGCGGCAGTGCTGGTCTCCGCCTACATTGCGAAGAAAGACTCCAAGCAGTAGCTTGGATCAAGGATGCTCGCCGACCTCGACATCGTCAAGCCCCGTGCCACCGCCACCTGCGACGACGGCACCGAGGTTCCCGCAGGACGGCACGGTGTCGTTTGCGACATCGGAACGACAGCCGTTCTCGTCGAGTTCGTCGACCCGGACGGCGAGTGTCACTTCTGCGTGCTCAGCTACGACGATGTCGAGTTCGTCATGACGGCAGCTGAGGCCGCCGTGCCCAGCGGGCAGCGCCGCGCCGCGTAGCGGCAGCGCCTTCCCCCTGTCGCTACCTGCCGTTCGCGGGTAGCCATCCGCTTCTCTGCGGTTGACCGGTTCTCCCCGCTTTGCGTGTGGGGTCGGTTGCCGCTGCATACCAACATCCCCCGTTGACCCTGGAGGTCACTGATGGCTGATGCCACACCGCCTGCTGAGCCTGGTGCCGAGCAGGACCCGTCCGTCGTTGCCGGCGGCGAGCCGCTCGATGGCCTGGAGCCGGAGGGGCAGCATGCCGACAGCGTCGAGTTGCGTGAGGTCCGCAAGATGCGGCGTGAGAACGCGGCGTTGCGGTCCCGCGTGAAAGCCGCTGAGGAGGCTGAGCGTCAGCGCGCTGACGCAGAAAAATCCAGTCAAGTCGAGTTTCGTGGTGTCACTCGTGTTCGGCGTGACCGGGTGGCTGCGTGTGAGGAGCCTCGGAGGGGCGACGAGCGCGCGGCCATCCGGTCACGCCCGATGTCATTTTGGAACAAGATCGCGGAACAATGGCCGTGCATGGCACCACGAGCCGGAACGCAAAACGCCCGCGATATGCAGGCGTTTCGTGGGACTGGGAGGGCGGGACTCGAACCCGCAACCCTTCGGTTAACAGCCGAATGCTCTGCCATTGAGCTACCTCCCAATGAGGTGCCCCGTTGGCAAACGGGGGCGCCCATCGTATCGACCGGCGCGGCTATGCGTCGAGTGCCGCGAGCATGGCCTGATCGAGACGTTCACGCAGCGTGCCGGCCTCGCGTCTCAGTTCATCGACCGGTTCACCGGCACGCACCGCCGCCTCGATCCTCCGCTGGAGACGACGCAGCGCGAGCTGCGCCAGCTCAACGTCAAGCACCGCCGGGCGCGCGTCGAGTGTGCCAGCCCGCAAGATCACGTCGCGTGCGACAGCCGCGAGGCGATCGTCATCCGGGAGCTGGCCACCCACGTCACCGCCACCTTGCAGCCACTGCGCGACCGCTCGCACATGCGGCACCCGAAGATCGTCGACCTCCAACTCGGCGAGGTGGCGCCGCCCCTCCGTCCCGAGCGCCAGCATCAACGCCAGCAATGTACGTTCCTGATCGTCATGCGGGTCGAGTCGCTGCGGCGCACGCCGCGCCAACGCACCGGCCGGCGTCGGCCCGGCATCAGCAGTTCCGGCCGCTGTGCCGTCCCTCGAAACCACCGAACCAGCGCCGCGACTCCCGCCGCCCGCCGCCGCCGAACCATCAACGCCACGCCGAGCTGCATTCCTCACGATCCGGTCGACGATCGCCGGCCCCAACGCGACGCGATCGGCGACCTGGGCGACCAGCTCCTCGCGCAGCGCACCCTCCGGCAACGCCGCCAGCACCGGCACGAGCCGCGCAATCGCCTCATCGCGCAGCTCGGCCGTCGACAGATCAGCGGACCGCAGGATCCGTTCCACACGAAACCGCGCGAAGTGAACCGGCCGCTCCAACGCGGCTCGCAACTCGTCGGCGCGGCCGTCCTGCACCAGTTCCGCCGGGTCGCGGCCATCCGGCAGTTCCGCCACCCGCAACTCCAGTCGCGAACCGCGCGCCAGCACCGCCGCCTTCTCCATCGCGGCCTGCCCGGCACCATCGGGATCGAGTGCGAGCACGAGCAGCGGCGCCAGTCGCGACAGCTCCGTCACCTGCTCCGGCGTCATCGCCGTCCCCATCAGCGCGACCACATGCGTCACGCCGATCTGATGCAACGCGATCACGTCGGTGTAGCCCTCCACCAGCACCGCCACGCCGCTGCGCGCCGCCGCCGAACGCGCGAGATGCAGCCCGAACAGCTGCCGGCCTTTGCTGAAGATCGCATTCTCGGAGGTGTTCAAGTACTTCGGCTGCTGCTCGGGCGACATCGCGCGGGCACCAAAGCCACGCACCTGCCCGCGGCCGTCGCACAGCGGGAAGGTGATGCGGCCATGAAACCGGTCGTTGTAACCCCGGCCGTCGCGCTTGCGCATCGCCAAACCCGCCTCCTCCAGCAGTCGCGGTTCCACTCCGGCCTTCGCCGATGCCGCCACAAGACGATCCCAGCCAGCCGGCGCCCACCCGACCCTGTACTGCGTGAGCGCCTCCTGCGTCAATCCGCGGCCGAGCAAATATTCGCGCGCCGGCCCCGCCTCGTCCGAAGTCCATAGCTGACGCTCGTAGAAGGCGGCGGCACGCTCCACCAGTCCGAGCAGGTGCGCCTCGCGCTTGCGCGCCGCCGCCGCCCGCGGATCATCGTCGACAATCTCGACCGACACGCCGTAGCGGCCGGCGAGAAACTCCAGCGCACCAGTGAAGTCGGTGCCTTCGGTTTCCTGCACGAAGGTAAAGCAGTCGCCGCCGGCCTGGCAGCCGAAGCAGTGGTACAGCTTGCGCTCGGCATCGACGCTCAGCGACGGCGTGCGTTCCTCGTGAAAGCAGCAGCGCCCGGAGTAGCGGCCCGGTCCGGCGCGGCGCAGTTCGGTGCGGGTTTGGACGAGATCGACCATGTCCACGGCGTCGCGCACACGCTCGCGGGAATCATCGGTGTATCTCGGCATCAGGTGACGAGCGTACCGCTGCGGCGCCGATCGGTCCCCGCGCGACGATGCGCGATGCCCGCAGCGGCGCCGATCCGGTGGCCGGTGCCCCGGAGCCGGTGGCGACAGGTTGAGCGCCTGCCGGTCAAAGGTCGAATGCGCGGGGAACCGTCAAGCCGACGAAGGTGCGGACGGCGTACCCGTCGGTCATGCCGGCGACCCAGTCGACGATCCGCGTGTCGAGATCGGGCTGGCACGCCCATGCGGGCGGCAGCAGCTCGGGGTGCGCCGCGTAATGGTCGAGCAGGCCAAGCAGCACCGCTTCGATCCGCGCATGTTCGGCCCGCGCGGTGTCGCCAAGGTACACCTCCTCAAACATGAAGCGCCGAAGCTCATCCATCGCTGCGGCGGCCTCGTCGCCCTGACGGATCTCACCGCTGGCCGCCGAACATGCGACGAGATCGTCGACGAGCCGATCGATCCGGTCACCGGTCGATGCGCCGAGGACGCTCGTCACCGGTGATGGCAGCGCACGCTCGTCGAGAATCCCGGCGCGCACCGCGTCATCGACGTCGTGCGTGAGATACGCGATGCGATCGACGACGCGCACGATCGCCGCTTCAAGCGTCTTCGGCTGCGGAGAGCGACCGCTGTGGGCACCGATCCCCTCGACTACCGAACGGCAGAGGTTCAGCCCCCGTCCACGATGCTCAAGCCGTTCGACGATTCGCACCGAATGCTCCCAGTGTCGGAATCCATCGCCACCGCGTGACCGCAGCCAACGATCCAGCAGATCCTCGCCGATATGCCCGAACGGCGGGTGGCCAAGGTCGTGGCCGACGCCGATCGCTTCGGCGAGATCTTCGTTGAGTCCAAGCGACCGCGCGACGGTGCGTGCGATGCCGGTCACCTCAAGGGTGTGCGTCAGGCGGGTACGGAAGTGATCGCCGGCCGGCGCGACGAACACCTGCGTCTTTTGCTTGAGCCGCCGGAATGCTTTGCTGTGCACGATCCGGTCTCGGTCACGTTGCAGCGGCGTGCGATTCGGCGCGTCCGGCTCTGGCCGCGCACGCACCGCCGGGTAGGTGCGGCATGCCAGCGGCGAAAAGGTCGTTTCCTCGCGCTCCTGCTGGCGGCGGTGAAAATCGGTCGGCGGGAAGAGCGTCACCGCGTTGCAGGGTAGAGGCTCCGGTCGCCGCACGTACTGCTCTTCGCCGCCCTGTCACCCAAGGGCCGGCAGCGAACGCAAACGCGCGCCAAGGTGTTGCTCGGCCAGTTCGGTGACGGCCCGATCAAATTGCCGCGCGACGAGCGGATCAACCGGTGGCGCGCCGGCCAGCGGAACGCCGAGCGCCCCACGCATCGCCGCCGGCAGTGCGTCGGCGACCGCAAACCCGCCGTGCGCGCAGGTGGTGCAGAGCAGTCCGCCGTCGGCCGCCGAAAAGGCAACAAGCGGCCTATCCGCGCCGCAGCTCGCACAGCCGCCCAGTTCGGGTGCGATGCCGGCGGCGAGCAGCAGCTTGAGCCGGAACGCCAGGTGCCGCCCGCTTGTCGCGGCGGCGGGGTCGGCGTCGAGGCCGACGAGGTAGTTGACGAGCAGATGGAAGACCGGCGGGTGCGGGGCACCGTCGCCAAACAGCCGGCCGACATCGTCGCAGGCGTGCAGCGCCGCGTCGATCGCATCGAGCCGGTCGCGCAGCCGCGGCAGCGCGGCGAACGTGGTAACCCCGGTGACCGTCGCGATGTCACCGCGCCCTTCGTGCAGCTCAAGCTCCACATGCGCCGGTGGCTGAAGGCGCCCGCCGAGCTTGCTGCACGGCCGGCGCGCACCACGCGCGATCACCGATCGGCGGCCGTGCTCGGGCGTGAACACATGCACGATGCGATCGGCTTCCCCGTATCGCATCGTGCGCAGGACGACCGCCTCGGTACGCAAGGAGCGTGACACCTCCCCCACGCTACCGGCCAGATCGACCGCGCTAGCCTGAACGGCATGGCTGAAGTCGTCGTCTACTCGAAGGTTCCCTGCCCGTACTGCGTGCAGGTGGAGCGGCTGCTCCAAGCGCGCGACATCGCGTTCGAGAAGATCGACCTCACCGGCGATGTCGCCGGGATCGCCGATCTCAGTGCGCGGACGGGGATGCTGACGCTGCCGCAGGTCTTCGTCAACGGCGAGTTGATCGGCGGCTACACCGAAACTGCGGCAGCCGACAAATCCGGCAAGCTCGCCGAGCTAGTCGCGGAGTAGCTGGCTGCGCGGCGCGTTCAGGCGACGCTGCTAGCGGGTTGGCCGGGTAGCTTCGCGGCGCGCCGAGCGTGGGAGTCGGCGCGGCGGTGGCTGGCACAGCTCACACGCATAGGTGCCGCGACCCGCGACGACCATTTTCGTGATCGCCGTGCCACAGTCCGGGCAGGGCAGTCCGGCGCGGCGGTGGACGAGAAAGTCGTGTTGGAATGAGCCTCGCGCGCCGTCGAGGTGGCGGAAGTCATCGATCGAAGCGCCGCCGCCATCGATGCCCAGTTGCAGCGCTTCGACGATGCCGTCCCGCAGCGGCGCAAGTTGCGCCGACCCGACCATCCGGCCGGGCCGAGCCGGATGAATGCCCGCACGAAACAGTGCCTCGTCGGCGTAGATGTTGCCGACACCCGCGACGGTGCGCTGATCGAGCAGGATCCCCTTTACCGGCGCCTGGCGGCCCCGCAACGCATCGCGCAACACGCCGACGGTGAACTCCGGCTTCAGCGGTTCGGGGCCGAGACGCGCCTCCAGGTACGCATCGGCGTCGGCGGCACTGTCGAGCAGCAGCCCGGTGCCGAAGCGGCGCGGGTCGCAGAATGCCAGCGGGTACTGATCGTCAAGGAAGAGCCGCACCCGTTCGTGCGGGGCATCCTCGGTGACATCCCACAGCAGAATGCCGGTCATCCGCAGATGCATCAGCAGTTGCGCGCCGCCACTGAGCGACGCGATCAGGTATTTGCCGCGACGCCTGAGCCGCAGAATCTGCTGCCCGGTCAGCGCAGCTTCGAATGCAGCGGACGACTGCGGCGCGCACCAGCGATCGTCGTCGATCCGCGCAGCGGTGATCGTCCTC
Organism: Patulibacter sp.; assembly: GCA_047604965.1. GTDB lineage: Bacteria > Actinomycetota > Thermoleophilia > Solirubrobacterales > Solirubrobacteraceae > JAGIBJ01. The sequence goes on from JASGGQ010000021.1 coordinate 11,841, forward strand.
CCTTCGATGTGCGGCGCGAGCTGGCGGCGAACCGTCTCGACCTCCGGCAGCTCGGGCACTATCCGAGCGAGAGCGAGTCGAGAACCGGCTCGCAGACGGTCGTGTTGAACGCCGCCGCGTCGGCGATCGGACCGATGCAGTCGACGACCGTCTCCTTGCCGTTGGCGTACACGTGCAGGCTGCGGATCGAGCGCTTCGCGCCGGCCAACTTCCCGATCCCGGCGATTTCGACGGCCGGCTCCGGCACGCGGCGCAGCAGCGCGGCGGTGAAATCGAAACTTGGGTCGCGTGCGGTGATTGCGGCACGCAAGCTGCGCCTGGTGTTGCGCAGACTGCGGTGCGTCGTCGGCAGCGGCTCGGTGCGCGGGTACTGCCACACCACGATTTGGCCTTGCCCGGAGACAGAACGCACCAGTTCCGAACCGCCGCTCGTCGAGGGCGTCGTCGTCCACGTCGATGGCATATCGATATGGCCGCCGGTCGGCAGCGTGAACGGTTCGCCGCTGGGGTCGAGCGCGGGGCGACCAACGCTTGGCGACGGCGTCGGGCCGTCGCCGCAAGCGGCGACCGCCAGCGCAAGCGCGAGCGCAGGGACGAGCAGGGCACGACGCACGACCTGCATCATCGCAGGACGTTCGGCGTAGCGGCGAGCTTCGCGCGCGGGTGTGCGCCGAGGTAGGCGTCGCGCAGGTGATCGGCGGACACGTGCGTGTAGATCTGCGTCGTCGCGACGCTGGCGTGGCCAAGCATCTCTTGCAGCACGCGCAGGTCGCAGCCGCCGGCCAGCAGGTGCGTGGCGAAGGTGTGCCGCAGCGCGTGCGGGCCGATGTCTCGTGGCACGCCGGCGCGCCTGCCGGCCTCCTGCACTGTGAGATGCACCGTCTGGCGCGAGAGCCTCCCGCCGCGCGCATTGAGTGCGAGCCACGGCGCAGACCGGTTGCGTTGCAGCGCCGGCCGGCCCGAGAGCAAGTAGTTGCGGATCGCCGAGCGGGCCTGCGCTCCAAACGGCACGCGCCGTTCCTTGTCCCCTTTGCCGGTGACTTGCAGCATCCCTTCGTCGAGGTCGACGTTCCGTAGTTCCAGCGAAATCAGTTCACTGACGCGCAGCCCGCTGGCGTACAGCAGTTCCAGCAACATGCGGTCACGGAGTGCAGCGGGGCTGTCGCCACTGACGCTTTCGATCACCGCCGTGACTTCGTCGCGAGTCAGCGCGTCCGGTGCGGCGCGGCGTTCGCGCGGCGGTTTGAGGTCGACGGTCGGGTCATGCGTGAGCCGGCCTTCGGCAACGAGAAAGCCGTACAGCTGGCGGATCGACGCGGTGTGGCGCCGCAGCGTCGCCACCGAACGTCCTTCGTCGGCGAGCGCTGCGAGGTAGCCGGCGAGGATCGTGTGCGTCGCGACGAGTGGGTCGTACCCATCCTCCAGCAGCCGGGCGCCGAGCCGCTGGAGGTCGGCGCGGTACGCCGCGACGGTGTTGCGGCTGCGGCCCCGTTCGACGGTCAGCCACGCGAGGAGGTCTTCGACAGCGGCGGCATAGGCGAGCCCAACCTGTGCCGTATTCATTGCCGGCGGGCCGTCAGGTGCAGGTCGGCGTCGTCGAGCGAGCCTGCGGCGGCGCGCACCAGCTCGTCGAGCGCTGCTGCACCGCCGGCGCATTCGCCGCCGGCGGCGGGCCGTTCCAGCGGGGAGTCATGCTCGCGTCGCAGTGCGCCGCCAGCAGCCACAGCGGCGATGGCTCGTTCGGCGTCGGGGCCGTGCGCTTGCACGCGCACGAGGATCGCAGGCGCCGGTGGTGGGAGCTGCGGTTCGTCGGCCATCGCGCGCGGGCGCCCTGGCCTACGCCGACTGTTCGGTCGTGACGTAGCCGGCGACCGGCGACCCGCCATGCGCGAGCGCTGCGGTGACGAATCCATCGAAGAGCGGCGCCGGACGTCCGGGGCGGCTCTTGAACTCCGGGTGGTACTGCGCGGCGACGTAGAATGGATGGTCCTGCAACTCGACCGCTTCGACGAGCCGCTCGTCCGGCGAGGTGCCGCCGACGATCAGCCCGGCCGCTTCGAGGCGCTTGCGGAGGAAGAGGTTGACCTCGTAGCGGTGACGGTGACGCTCATAAGCGATCGCTTCGCCGTAGAGCTCAAGGATCTTGGTGCCCTCGTGGAGCTTGACCGGGTCGGCACCGAGCCGCATGGTGCCACCGAGATCGGCGACCTCTTTTTGCTCGGGCAGTAGATCGATCACGGGGTACGGCGTTTCGGGATCGAACTCGGTGGAGTTGGCGCCGTCCATTCCCGCCACGTTGCGGGCGAACTCCGCGACGGCGATCTGCATGCCGAGGCAGATGCCGAGATAGGGAACGCCCTCCTCGCGGGCGTACTGCGCAGCGAAAATCTTGCCTTCAACGCCACGCCCACCGAATCCGCCAGGGATCAGCACGCCGTCGGCGTCGCCGAGCCGTTCCGCCGCGCTTTGGCGTGAGGTCAGCGTCTCGGAGTCGACCCAGTCGATTTCGATGCGGGCGCCGTGGGCCCAGCCTGCGTGCCGCAGCGATTCGGCGACTGAGAGGTACGCATCTTCAAGCTGGACGTATTTGCCGACGAGCGCGATCTTCACGACATCGGCGGCGCCGTCGATCCGCGCGACGATCTGCTCCCACTCGTTGAGGTTCGGTGGACCGGCTTCAAGGCCGAAATGATCGAGGATCACCTGGTCGACGTTCTGGCGGTGATACTCCAGCGGCACCTTGTAGATCGAATCGACGTCGATCGCGCTGATCACGCTCTCGAACGGCACCGAGCAGAACAGTGCGATCTTCTTGCGGATGTCGTCCGGCAGTTCGGACGCAGCGCGCAGCATCAGCATGTCGGGCTGAATGCCGATGCGCCGCAGTTCGTTGACTGAATGCTGCGTCGGCTTGGTTTTCAGCTCGCCTGCGTGTCCAATGTACGGCACGAGGGTGAGATGCAGGAAGAGGCAGTTGCGACGCCCGACCTCGACCGGGAACTGGCGGATCGCTTCGAGGAACGGCAGCGATTCGATGTCACCGACGGTTCCGCCGATCTCGGTGATCACGACGTCGACATCGGTCGTTTCGCCGATCAAGCGGATGCGGTTCTTGATCTCGTCGGTGATATGCGGAACGACTTGGACGGTGCCGCCGAGGTAGTCGCCGCGCCGCTCACGGCGGATCACGGAGTTGTAGATCCCGCCGGCAGTCACGTTCGACGCGCGCGAGGCATTGGCGCTGGTGAAGCGCTCGTAATGCCCTAGGTCGAGGTCGGTTTCGGCGCCGTCTTCAGTCACGAACACCTCGCCGTGCTGGTACGGCGACATCGTGCCCGGATCGACGTTGATGTACGGATCGAACTTCTGGATCGCGACCGACATGCCGCGACTGACGAGCAGGCGTCCGATCGACGCTGCCGCGATGCCTTTGCCGAGCGACGACACCACACCTCCCGTCACGAAGATGTAGCGAGTGTCTGGGCGGGCGTTCTGGCTGGGCACGGAAACCAATCCTAGATCAGGTTGCGGACCCTGCCGCGAGCGGCAGCTGATGCTTGGCTCTACGCAGGGATTCTGCATGTTGCAAGGCGGCGGCGTCGCCCTCGTCGGCGCCGAGCATGCGCACCAGTTCGGCGGTGATCGCGGCGTCGTCGAGCCCCGTGATCGTGGTCGTCGTGGTGCCGCGTTCGATCGCTTTGACGATCGCGGAATGACGATCCGCGAGGGCCGCGATCTGCGGCAGGTGCGTGATGCAGAGCACCTGGCGTCCGGCGGCGAGGTGCTGAAGTTCGGCGCCGAGTGCGGCGGCTGTCCGCCCGCCGATCCCGGCGTCGATCTCGTCGAGCACGTACGTCGTTTGCGAGCCGCCGCCGGCTGCGCCGACGAGCGCCAGCAGCACCCGAGAGAGTTCGCCGCCGCTGGCGACCTCGCGCAGTGGTGCGGCCGGCGCACCGGGATTGGCTTGGAGCCGGAACTCGACGGCATCGGCGCCGGCCGGGCCGGGCGCCGCTTCAGTCACCTCGATCTGGAATTCGGCTGCTTCCATCGCGAGCCGGCGCAGCCGCGTGCGTACCTCGGCCGAGAGCCGCTTGGCCGCTGCCCGCCGCGCCTTCGTGAGCGCTGCAGCGACCTCGTCGCGATGGGCGCGCGCGCCGGCCACCAACTCCACGAGTCGCTGGCGCGCGCCTTCGACATCTCCGAGTTCGTCGAGCAGCGCCCGGCAACGCGCGCCGTGCGCGAGCACCGCGTCGGTCGTGCCGCCGTATTTGCGTACGACGCGCTCCAGCTCCGCCAGCCGTGATTCCACCGCTTCAAGGTTGCCCGGTTCGTCGTCGAGATCGGCCAGGTAGCCGCGCAGATCGGTCGCGAGATCGGCGAACTCGATCGCGGCGGCGCGGTAGCGCTCGATCAGCGGATCGAGCCGTTCGTCGACCCCTTCTGCGGCCTCGAGTTCATGGAGTCCGGCGCCGGCCAGTGCCGCGATCCCGCGCGCGTGCGCCTCATCGGCGTCGACCGCCTCGGCGCCGGCACCGGCGGCTCGCACCAGCCGGTCGAGCGAGCGGAGCCGGTCGCGCTGCGCCGTCAGCGCCTCGGCTTCTCCAGGTTGCGGGGCGATCCGTTCGATCTCCTCAAGCTCGAACTGCGCGACATCGAGTTGCCGTTCGCGTTCGGCAGCACGTTCGTCGAGATCCCGCAGCCGCCGTTCGGCGTCGCGCACCGCGTCGTGCGCGGACCGCATCGCCATCATCCGCGCGGCGTGTCCGGCCCCAGCTGCGCCATCGACGAGTTCCAGCTGCGCGCCAGGTTCGACCAGTCGCCGGTGCTCGTGCTGGCCGGTGAAGACGATCAGCGACTCAGCGACCTCCCGCAATTCACCGGCGGTCGCCGAGCGGCCGGCAAGATACGCGCGCGTACGCCCCTCAGCGGTCACGCGGCGAGCCAGCACCAGCTCTTCGGCATCGGCCGGAATCCGCTCGCCGAGCTGCTCGCGCAGTGCAGGCGTCAGCTCGAAGACGCCTTCAACGTACGCTTCCGCCGCACCTTGACGCACAAGCGTCTGCCGCGCTCGACCCCCGAGCAGCAGGTCCAACGCGCTGGCCAGCATCGTCTTGCCGGCACCGGTTTCGCCGGTGATCACGTTGAGTCCCGGACCGAGACGCAGCTCGGCCCGTTCAATCAACACGAGGTTCTCGACGCGCAGTTCGAGGAGCACAGTTGGGTTGTACTGTAGCAGCCGGACGAACACCTGTTCGCGGCTACGCGACATCGCGCAGAACGCCGCAACAAGGCCGGGCTCTACCCCCGCAGATGCCCGAATTTCTCGCGTAGCCGCGCGTAGAAGGTCGCGCCCGGCAGTTGCGCGAGGATCGCCGCGTCGCCACGATAGCCGAGCACAACCCGTCGCCCCGGATCGAGCGTTGTGCCGGTCTCGCGGCCATCGACGAGGACATCGAGCGAGCCCTGCCCACGGTTTTCGACGACGAGACAGTCGGTCGGCGCGGCAACGATCGAGCGGGCCGTCAGCGAGTGCGGCGCAATGAACGACACGCCATATCCGCCGACGCCCCACGCCATGATCGGGCCGCCATTGGCGAGGTTGTATCCGGTCGAGCCCGCAGGAGTGCAGGCGACCAGCCCGTCGCAGCGCACCGCGCCAAGAATCGCACCATCGATGCCGTACCCAAGCTCGGCGACCCGCGTGCCGGCCGGCCGATGCAGCGACACGTCGTTGATCCCGAACAGGTTGTCCGGCGCACCATCGACGGTCACCGTCACCGCCGGGACGTCGAGCCGCTCAAACTCGCCGTCGAGCGCGCAGGCGAACGTTTCGGCGAGGCGGTCGGCTTCGGCGGTCGCCAAGAAGCCCACCTGGCCGAAGTTCAGCGCGAAGATCGGCGCGCCGGTCCCGGCGAAGGCGCGCAGCGCCCGCAAGATTGTGCCGTCGCCGCCAAGCGTAACGACCACATCAACGCCGGCGATCGCCGCCTCGCGATCGAGCAGCCGCAGCCCTGCCGCTTCCAGCTCGCTCGCCCCAATCTCCCCGCGCAGCGCACACAGTTCGGCGCCGCGCTCCAGGCAGGCTGCCAGCAGGAGCCGCACCGGCGCTTCAAGCAGGTGATACCCCTCGCGCGTGATCACCACGACGCGCCGCGCCGAGGTCCCGGGCGTTGGTGTATTCATGCGACTCCTCCGGCCAGCGGGGCGGTCAGGCTGGTTTCGGCGCCGCGTCGCGTCGGCTCGACCAAATGCAGAAACGTTTCGCGGTTGCCTTTCGGCCCCGGCAAGCCGGCCGGAGCCGCGCCGAGCACCGCCCAGCCAAGTTCCACTGCGGCGTCCGCGACCTGCGCAACCGCTTCGCGCCGCAACTCCGGCTCGCGCACCACGCCATTCTTCCCGACGCGGTCACGCCCCACCTCGAACTGCGGTTTGACCATCAGCAACGCGTCGAACCGAGGAGCCACGCAGCGGGCCACCGCCGGCAGGATCTTCGTGAGCGAAATGAAAGACACATCGGCGACAACCGCGTCGACCGGAGCGCCGACCTGCGCGGCATCGAGTTCTCGCGCATTGGTGCGTTCGAGCAGCGTCACGCGAGGATCCTGGCTGATGCTCCACGCTACCTGCCCGTACGCGACATCGACGCCGACGACCTGTTCGGCGCCACGCTGGAGCAGACAGTCGGTGAAGCCACCGGTGGAGATCCCGACGTCGAGCCAGCGGCGCCCGGCGACCTCCACGCCGAGCGCGTCGAGCGCCGCCGCGAGCTTCTGACCGCCGCGCGAGACGTAGTCGCGGCCGCCACGCAACGCAAGATCAATTGCAGCGTCGACGAGCTGCCCCGGTTTGCTGGCCGGCTCCCGGCCAGCACCAAGTAGTACCTGGCCGGCCATCACCGCAGCAGCGGCGCGGGTTCGCGAGTCAAAGAGCCCGCGTTCGACAAGCAGGGCGTCGATTCTGGTCCGAGCCATCGTGGGGACCATACCCGGCTCCTGTGTCGTCCCTCACCGCCAAGAGGGGGACAAAATCGCGCTGCGTGCCGAGGATCACGCCACGACGCAGGCAACCTACGGTTACGTAACTGACGTGTCCACTCGTAGTTCCACGCTCTCACACACGACGACTGCCGCCCGACCACGCGGCGCGTCGCTCCGTTCCGCCACACTGCCGCTCGATACGCAAGCGGCATACAAGTTCGCGCTCGCGATCGTCGTTGGCCTCGGCGCGCTCCTGGCGAACCTCGCGGTTTCCGCCGGCACGCTGATCCTGATCGTCGCGATCCTGGTCGCCGGCCGCGCGTTGACGGTCATCGGCGCCACCCCGGAAGACCGGAGCTCGTTCCGCCCGACCGGCGAAGCGGCCTGGGATGCAACATTGGCGACGGCCTGGGGCATCCTCGCACTGGTGCAGGCGTTCGACGGCGCGCCGGCCGGCGTGCTGGTTGCCGGCGGCGGCGCAGCCACACTCGCGCTGCTGCGCCTGCGCACGCGGTACGTGATCTCACCCTGAATCCAGCTTCAGCCGGTGATCGTGAGCGGTGCGCCGAGGCGCGCCGCCACTCCGGCGGCTACGCGCTGCGGCGTGAACCCGACCTCGGCGTGCAGCAGCGCCGGCTTGCCGTGCGTCACGTAACGATCGGGCAACCCGACGCGCAGCAGCTGCGGCATCTGCTGCCCGCGCAGCTCGAAGTGTTCCATGACCGCCGAGCCGAAACCGCCCGCGAGGACGCCCTCTTCGAGCGTCACGAGCAGTTCGTGCTGCGCGCCCAGCTCGTCGAGTAGCGCACCATCGAGCGGCTTGGCATACCGCGCATCGGCAACCGTCGGTGCAATGCCAGAGTGCGCTTCGATCAGCGCGGCCGCATCGAGCGCGAGCTGCACGCCGGTGCCGTAGCCGACCAGCGCGACGCGATCGCCGGATCGCAGCACCTCGCCCTTGCCGACCTCCCGGAGCTGTGGCGCAGCCGGCAACGGGGCGCCTGGACCACTGCCGCGCGGGTACCGCAAGCCAAACGGGCCTTCGTCCCACGCCACAGCCGTATGCAGCAGGTGTACCAGCTCCGCTTCGTCACGCGGCGCGGCGAGCACGACGTTCGGGATCGAGCGGAGGTAGGCGATGTCGAATGCGCCGTGGTGCGTCGGGCCGTCATCACCGACCAACCCGGCGCGATCCATCGCGAGTACCACCGGCAGCTGTTGCAACGCGAGATCGTGGACGATCTGGTCATACGCGCGCTGCAGAAAGGTCGAATAGATCGCGGCGACCGGCCGAATGCCTTCGAGCGCGAGTCCGGCGGCGAAGAGCAGCGCGTTCTGCTCGGCGATCCCCACATCGAAGTAGTGTTCGGGCAGTTCGCGCTGGAGCTGCGACAGTCCGGTGCCGGAGTTCATCGCTGCGGTGATCCCCACGACGCGCGCATCGCGCCGCACTTCGTCGACCATCGCCTGGCCGAAGATGTCGGTGTAGGTCGGAGGCGCCGCCGGCACCGCCTCCCCGGCCTGCGCCGGCGGCGCGGGGGCGCGCTCGATAATCGACTTCGGCTTCGCCGCGTGCCAGCGCTCTTGCCCTTCGAGCCCGCCCTCTTCGGCCGGTGCAAAGCCTTTGCCTTTGACGGTCGCGACGTGGATCACGACCGGCCGACCAGCGTCGAATGCGCGGCTCAGCGCGCGGCGCAGCGACTTGATGTCGTGGCCGTCGATCACGCCGAGGTACGCCCAATCAAGCTCCTCCCACATCGAGCCGTGGTTGACGAACGACTTCAGCGAATCCTTCAGCGACGGTCCGACCTTCTCGATCACGCCGCCGATGCCGCCCGGCAGCTCCGTCAGCGCGTGTTCGATCTCCTCACGCTTCTGCCACGCGCCGCGGTGCAGGCGCACGCGGTTGAAGCTGCGGGAGAGCGCGCCGACGTTCGGCGAGATCGACATGCCGTTGTCGTTGAGCACCACGACGATCGGTGTTCCCAGCCCGCCGGCCTGGTGGATCGCTTCGAACGCCACTCCGCCGGTCATCGAGCCGTCGCCGATCACGGCCACGACCTTGCCGGCGTCGATGTTGCCGCCCAGCCGCATCGCCTCCTTGATCCCGACGGCGTAGCCGATCGAGGTGGAAGCGTGGCCGGCGCCCATGATGTCGTGCTCGGACTCCTCGATCGAGCAGAACGGCGTCAGCCCTTCGTACTGGCGGATCGTCGCGAGTTGATCGCGGCGGCCGGTGAGGATCTTGTGCGGGTACGCCTGATGGCCGACATCCCACAAGATCTTGTCGGTCGGTGAGTTCAACAGCGAGTGCAGCGCGACCGTCAGCTCGCAGGTACCGAGGTTCGCGCCGAAGTGGCCGCCGATCTCACCCACGGTGTCGATGATGACCTCGCGAACCTCCTGAGCGACCTGCTGGAGCTGGTCCTCGGAAAGTGCGTGGAGGTCCTGCGGGCGGTCGATGGCATCGAGGAGTCGGCTCACGGCGGGCTCCATTGTCGCACGGCCGTCCCGCCGGGAGGGAGATCCTGCTCCGGTCCCGGCCTGCCGCCCGGCCCGCGCGGGGTGTCAGCTGGTGCGCGTCGCGATGTAGTCGGTGATCCGGCCCAGCTCGTCGCCGTCGGGGCGCGCGGCGCGCAGCAGCTCGTGCGCGTGCGCGTGCGCCTCACGTGCAAGGCGGCGCGCACCGTCGAGGCCGAACTCGCTGACGTAGGTGCGTTTGCCGTGGCGCTCGTCGCTGCCTTGCGGCTTGCCGAGCTGTTCCGCCGTTTGCGTGACGTCGAGGATGTCGTCGACCACTTGGAACAGCACACCGAGTTCGGCGGCGAACGCCTCATACGCGGCCAGCTGAGCAGTCGCGGCGCCGGCCGCCAGGAGCACGCACTCGACCGACGCGCCGATCAACCGGCCGGTCTTCAGTGCGTGCAGCAGGCGCAGTCCGGCGACACCCTCGGGCATCGCGTCGCAGACATCGAGGTGCTGCCCGCCGACCATCCCGTCGACGCCGGTTGCCGCAGCGAGCCGGGCGGCGGCGGCGAGCACGGCAGCCGGCTCGCCCTGCTGGCAGCGGAGCAGCAGCGAGAACGCTTCGGCGTACAGCGCGTCGCCCGCGAGAATCGCGACATCCTCGCCGAACGCTTTGTGGCAGGTCGGCCGCCCACGCCGCAGGTCGTCGTCGTCCATCGCCGGCAGGTCGTCGTGGATCAGTGAGTACGTGTGGATCAGTTCGATCGCGACGGCGATCGGCAGCATCTGCGTCGGCTCGACGCCGATCGCGCGGGCCGTCGCAAGCGCGAGCACTGGACGCACCCGCTTGCCGCCGGCCAGCACCGAGTAGCGCATCGCGTCGCGCAGCCCGTCGGCAGCCGGGTTCTCGCCGTAGCTCAGCGCCGCAAGTTCCCGATCGACGACGATCCGCAGCTCATCCGGGTAGCGGCCGGTCGTCGCCGTCACAGCAGGCTCGTCTGCGCGAGGTCGTCGCGGGCAGCGAGCCGTGCTGCGGCTTCCAGTGCCTGCGCGGCCTGGGCTGCGGTGTCGGCGGTGTCGCTTGCCAGGCGCACCGCGTCGTCGAATGCGGGCTGCTGCTCAAGCTCGGTCACTGCCTGCTCAAGCTCGTCGACGGCGTGGCCGGTGGGGAGCTGCTGTTCGTCGCTCACGTCAGCGTTCCCGCACGCAGGTCGCGCAGCGCCGCCGACAAGATGCCGTTCACGAAACTCGGCGCTTTGCCGGCGGCGTACACCTTCGCCAGCTCAACGGCCTCGTCGATCGCGCCTTCGGGGGCGATCGGCGCGTCGGCGGGAGCGGCTCCGGGGTGCAGCATCTCCAGCAACGCGACGCGCAACACCGCCTTCTCCAGCGGTGCGATCCGTTCGATGCTCCAGCCCTCGGCATAGCGGGCGATGATCGCGTCGAGTTCGTCAGCGCGATCGGCGGTCGCGTGCGCCAGTGAGCGGGTGAAGGCGGTGGCGCGTTGATCGAGCACGTCGTTCAGCTCGCGGCTGGTGAGGTCGTGTTGGTAGACGGCGAAGACCGCGTCTCGGCGCTGCTCGGATCGGCGACTCATGCAGGGGGCAGCGTACTGCGATCGGGGGCAGCGCCGGGCTGCGGCGCAAGCTGCTGCTGCCGCCGCTGATCTCGCCTGTGGGGCGACCGCCGCCGGACGGCGGCCTGCGCTCTACGATCCGCTTGATGATCCTCTCTCGCCAGCGCCTCGGCGCGCAGCTTGCGAAGACTGGCCGCACCGTCACCGGTGACGCAGTAATCGAACCGCTGCTGATCGCACTTGCCACCGCGCTCGCCGCCGTCGCACTGCGCGAATACATTGCGCCGGATTACCGCGCCGAGTATTTGCCGGCGCTCAACGGCTATCGCACCGGCGGGTTGGCCGGCTTTGCCGCAGCGCTCCCCGGCTATCCGGGCGCCGTGGTGCTGCAACTGCCGTTGATCGTCGCCGCCGACCTCGTCGGCCTCAGCGAAGCGGGTACGTGGCGGCTGCTGTCGGGCGTGGCGGTCGCCGTGCTTGCGCTGGCGGTGCTCGCGTTCATGCCGCTGCTGCGAGCCGCTGAGACGCCGCGCGGAGCCGCTCGCGTCGCGATCGCGTTGGCGGTCGCCTCGCCGGGCGCGTATTGGGCGCTGCGAATCGGCCATCCCGAGGAGGTGCTGACGGTTGGCCTGCTGTTGGCGGCCGCCGCGGCGGCGGCCGGTGAGCGCGCGGTGCTGGCCGGGCTGCTGCTTGGGTTCGCTGCGGGCAAGGCGTGGCCGATCGTGGCGGCGCTGCCGGTGGTTGGGTTGCTGCTGCCGCAGTGGCGTCATGTGGCCGTCGGAGGCGTCGTGGCTGCCGTGACGACGACGATCCTGCATCTGCCGGCGCTGCTGCACGAGTCCGAGTCGGTGCACATGCTGTCGCATCTTGGCGTGAACACGATCTTCAATGCCGGGCAGGTGTGGTGGTGGTTCGGCACGCCGATTCCACTCGATACGGTCGCGACGCAGACGGTGCCGCAGCCGCGTATTGGTCCTGCGTGGTCGGGCGAGCTGTCCCACCCGTTGATCTTGGGTGTCGGCACGGCTGTGGGGCTGTTGTGGTGTTGGGCGCGTTGGTCGTCGCTGCGTGAGCACCGGTCGATTGCCGTGCTGCGCGCCGACCATCGGGCCCGCAGTCACGCCGAATCCGCCCGGTTGGCCGGGGCGGCACTGCTGACGATGGCCGGCATTCTGTACGCCCGCTGCTACCTCGATACCTGGAACGTTCCGTACTACCTGACGGCCGGGCTGGTGCTCGGTGCGCTCGGCGAAAGCCTGCTCGGCCGCTGGCCGATCATCTCGCTGCTGGCGACCGGGCTGATGTGGAAGTACCACGCGCCCGGCGATCTGACGATCCGCACGGCACCGGACCTCTACAACGCGATGTTCGTCGCGTGGACGGTGCCGTTCTCCGTCGCGTTGGTGGTGCTCGGGTTCCGCGCCGTGCGTGACGACGGCCGGCCGATCAGCGACGCCGCGCCGGGCGAATTACGCTGACTCCGACACGATCCGCTCAAGCCAGGCGAGGTCGATCTGGTCGAGCCGGTCGATGATCGTGCGGCCCGGCGCGGCGAGGATCTGCGCGACGTGCGGCACGCCGACGGCGCGGCAGCCGGCCGCTTCGGCGGATGCGATGCCGGTCGGTGAGTCTTCGATCGCCACGCACGCCTGCGGCTGAACGCCAAGTGCGGCGGCGGCCGTCAGGTACGGCTCGGGATGCGGCTTGCCGTGGCGCACCTGGTCGCCGGTGATCACGGCCGCGAACGTCCCGGGCGGCAGTTGCGCGACGATCGCGTCAGCGAGTTCGGTGTACGACATCGTGACCAGCGCGCATGGCACGCCCGCCTGCCGCAGCTGCGCGAGCAGTTCGACGGCGCCGGGCCGCCACGGGGTGCGCTGCTTGACCCGCGCGATCACGATCTCCAGCAGTTGGCGCACGATCTCCGCCGGTTCGAGGTCGACCGGCCCGTGGTCACGGATGTAGCGGGCGGCGGCGAGCAGTTCGCTGCCGACGACCGCGTGCGCGTGAGCATCGCTCCACCTCCCGCCGGCCCGTTCCACGACGGCATATTCCGCTTCGAACCAGTACGGCTCGGTATCAACGATCGTGCCGTCCAGATCCCACAGCACGGCGGCGAGCGTCGGCACGGCGCCCACGAACGAAGGTCGCTACGCGCGTGACATGTACTGGCCGGATTCGGTCTGCACTTTGATCCGCTCGCCGATGTTGATGAAGAGCGGCACTTGGATCTCGGCGCCGGTTTCAAGCGTCGCCGGTTTCGTGCCGCCGCCGGATGCGGTGTCGCCCCGCAACCCCGGTTCGGTGTGCGTGACTTCGAGCTCGACGGAAGCCGGCAGGTTCACGCCGGAGGGCTGGCCGTCGACGAACAGCAGGTCAACGTCGTCGTTGGCTTTGATCCACTTGAGATCGTTCGCGATCGACGTTTCCGGTACGCCGATCTGCTCGAACGATTCGGAATCCATGAAGTGCGCGTCGGTGCCGTCCGCGTAGAGGTACTGCATTTTGCGCGTTTCGGTGCGCACGGCGCGGAACTTCTCACCGGCACGAAAGGTCTTGTCGATCACGGCGCCGTCGCTGATGCGCTTGAGCTTGGTCCGCACAAACGCGCCGCCTTTTCCCGGTTTGACGTGCTGGAACTCGACGATCTTGAAGATCGTCCCTTCCACTTCGATGTGGTTGCCGTTCTTAAACTGATTGGTGGAAAGCACGAAAAGCCTGCAAATAAGCGGTTCTATGACGTCTGCCACTGGTCGCGATCGCGGCGCCCAGCGGGCAAACTCGGGCCATCCTAACCCCCAGCTCGTCGCGCCCGCCTCGCCGCTCCCACCGCTCGATCCGAGTTGCACGGAAGCCGGTCGGGTTGCCGCGCGGGACTCGCGACCACGCGAAGCGGCGCTATCCCACCGGCAGTGCTTCGCGTGGAAGAGTGGTCAGCACGCGCGGTGCACCGTCGGTGACCACGACCAGCTCCTCGACGCGCACGCCGAACGCGCCCGGCAGGTAGATGCCCGGCTCGACGGTCACGACGTTCCCGGCGGCCAATGTGCCTGTCCCACGCGGCGACAGCGTCGGCCCCTCATGGATCTCCAGGCCAACGCCATGCCCG
>JASGGQ010000022.1:0-25395 GCA_047604965.1 Patulibacter sp.
GTCAGCGAGCCTGCTGCCGCTTAACACAGCCCTCCGGGAACCCCAGGCCGATTCAGTTCGCGGCGACCGCGACGACCACAAGCGCGACCGACGCGCCCACGATTGCGCGGCGCACCACCACCCGATCACGCAACAACGCGCGCACCGACACCCTCCGCACAGCAATCACAGCCCAAACTCCTGGTTGGCGGGTGTTCGTGGCGCCGAGTCCGACGCACGTGGAGCTACCGGTGCCGCCACAGGCGCCACCGGCTTCGGCGTTACACGCACCACCGCAGCAGAGGCCGCTGCCGCTGCTTGACGCCGATCGCGCGCACGCCGCGCCGCCACCCGAGCCCGCTCGCGCCGCCGAACAGCAGCAGCAGCAGCTTGCCGCTTGGCTGCCGCAGCACGCTTTCGCGCCGCAGCACGCTGATCCGAAGACCGCCTGGCTACCGGCTGCGGCGTTGCACGCTCTCCAACGAGATCGCGGCCTCCAGCAGGAACGCTCACCGCAGGGCGCACATGACCATGCAGCAGCAACGCGACCACGACCGATGCCGCGACCATCCCGCCAAGCGCCAACTGACGCCCCGACAACCGCTCCCGCCGACGCGCCGGCTGCTCCCCCACCTGGTCTGGCGCGAGCACCGACGGAGAGACCCCAAGAGCCGGCTGCTCCCCAACTGGCTTCGGGGCGACAGCCGACGGAGAGACCCCAAGAGCCGCATCGTCAGACAACACCGACGAATCGAGATCCGGCCCCAGATCCCAATCCAACGCTTGCGGCCCCGGCCCCGGCGTCGCCTCGGCTGTCGTCGCCGGCGACGGCGCGGCCGCGAACCCCGGCAACCACTCACCATCCGACGTGAGCGGCACCTCCGCCCACCCATCCGACGGAACCACCACTTCGGCCTGAGCATCTCGTCTGCGCATCACCCCCTAAGCGAGATTGACCGCCCCAAACTGTGACGGCAACGCGCCAACTCTGCGAAGTTGGGGACCGTGCCGTGTGCGCACCGGCTGCCGGCTGGTTGTCAGCGTCGCACGGTCGCGGCCAAACACGTCGATGAGTTCGCCGCCGAGACGCGCACGCGGAGCTTGCCTCCGCGCCGCACGCCCTTGAGCGTGGTGCCCCACCGGCCGCTACGAGGCGCTGTCAGGCGCGCCGTGCGCGTCTTGCCTCGGGTGGTGACTCGGATCGTGATGCGGCTGCGGCAACCTTCCGCGACTTGGCCGCGGACGCGGACTTGCGAGCCGCTGCGCTTGACCGACGCCACTGTAAGTGCCGCCGCTGTGAGAGTCGGCGCGGCGGTCGACTCAGCCGTCGGCGCCACCGTTGGAGTCGGCGTTCCGGTCGACTCACCTGTTGGCGCCACCGTTGGCGTCGGCGTACTTGTTGGCGTTGCGGTGGCCGGCCAATCGACGTACACCGACGTGCTGGTCGATCCGGCGTTGCCCGCGGCGTCGATCGCGCGCGCCTCGATCGTGTGGCGGCCACTCTGGAGACTCGGTACGGCGAACGTCGCGGAGACCTGGCCGGTCTGGCATGGGATGACCGTGCGGTAATCGCACGTCTTGTCTGACGACGCAACGACCTGCCCGTCAACCAGGAGTTCCAGGCGCTTGATCCCCGTCTGGTCGCTACCCGTGACCGTGACCTGCTGGCCGCTCCTCTGCACGCCGCTCCACGACACCGACGGCGCCACGGCATCGGTCACCTGCACCGCAGCGCCATACAACCGCGTGGCAGCCGCGTGAATCGACCCTCCGGGTGAACACGGCACCGCCGTACACCTAAACCCAACCCGTAGCCAACGAGCAGGCGAGAACGGATCGACGAACACCCCGACGGGGACTCGATCCGCAGAAGCGGGGCTCCCAGAGTGTTCAAATCCGTAGTTACCGGCAGAGGTACTAAGCACGGAGTTCCAGTTGTAGTCGCTGCTGTGCCACGTGACCCCAGATCGCCAGCCGGTGATGGTCAGTCCGTCGGGGACGTCGAATCGTAGGTAGGCGTAGGTGCCCGCCGGCATGTCGGCCGAGCCGAAGCGCGTGCGGATCGCGAGAGAGCCGGCGAAGCTGTTGAATGGGTCGTCGTCGGGTTCGGCGGCTGTGACGCTGTTGTCGCAGCGGTCGGTGTAGCGGATGCCGTCCGGGTAGTTGGTCTCCATCGTCCAGGAGAGGTTGGTACCGCCGGCTTCCGAGCAGGTCACGACCTCGTAGGTTCCGGCCGATGCAGCTGGCGCCGTGGAGGCGAGCGTGGCGACGGCGGTCGCCGTGGTGGTGAGGAGGGTCTTGAGGTTCATCGCTGTCCGAGCGCGTAGGGCGGCTTGGCGGCCTTGGGTGCGCGCTCTCTTTGCCAGTATCGCGCCGAGCGGGAGTGGGGGCGCTTGTAACTCGTCCACGGCGACTCGGCGGTATCACCGATCCAGCGCACCCAGATGCGCGGCGGCCGGGTGCGATCGTGCGCGTGCACGCGGCCGGCACGCAGCGCGGCGGCTACCGCTCCTGCGCCGGATGCTGGAGGACGGTCAACCCCGGCGTCGGGCGATTCGCCGCCGACGGCATCGCTTGCAAACGGCGGTGGAAGGCACGCGCGACCCGCGACGCATGCTGCTTCGCCAGCTCCGCACGCGGGCCGGCGTACATCGCATCGACGGTGCCCTGCCACAGCGCCAGCCACCGTTCGAAGTGGCCCCCACGCAACGGCGACCGATGATGCAGCACCGCGTGCGGGGCAAACGCACCGCCGGAATAGCTGTGCGCACCAAGCAGGATCGTCTCCCAAAAGTCGGTGATGCGCGGGACATGCTCATCAAGGTCGAGCTGCGCGACATCGGTAAAGAGGTAGCCGATCATCACATCGCCGAGCGCCTGCTCATAGAAGGCGCGCACCAGCCGCTCGATGTCGTCGCGCGTCTGGATGTCGCCGCGTGCATCATGCTGCGCCATCCCTGCATTGTGGCGCAGCCGCCGCGCCACGTCGCGTGAGCCGGTGAGCGGCAAGCTGCGACGCGCCCGATCGTGACCTGCAACGCTTCGTCGGGCTGAGCTACGGGTCAGCACCACTACATGCGACGCACCACCATCGCTCAAGACCAACCGATGCGGCGCAGCACCATCGCACCGCTCCTGGCCGCCGTCGCACTGCTCACCGCCGCGCCCGCGCACGGCGCCGTGCGCGCGCCGACGCTCGCGAAAGCCCGGTGCGTGCCGGCAACCACGGCAACCTGCACCGACGGAGTACGGCTCGAAGTCGGCCGCAAAATCCAGCTGAGCGGCACCCGCCTGACGAAAAACATGCGCGTCACCTTCCGCTGGTCGAAAGGCGCGCTCGCATCAAAGCTCGCGAAAGATCGCACCGGCTGGACGGTGCGCATCCCGACCGGCACCACCACCGGCACCGTCTCGCTCTACGTGACCGACCACGCCGGCCGCCGCTCCAACGCGCTGCGCGTGACCGTGATAGCGCCGGTCCGCAGCGTCACACCGCTCGCACGCCCCGACGGCGCAGCACCGGAGGTCTTCAACGGCAACGGCATGTGGGTCTGGTACCTGAGCAAAACCGAAGGCGGCGATCTGAGCGCCATCGCCGCCCGCGCGAAATCGGCGGGCATCACCACGCTGTACATCAAAGCCGCCGACGGCAGCTCCGCGTGGTCGCAGTTCGACGCAACGCTCGTCAGCGAACTTCACGCGCTCGGACTGCGGGCCTGCGCCTGGCAGTTCGTCTACGGCACCAGTCCCGCAGCGGAAGCCAAAGCGGCGGCGGCCGCGATCGCAAAAGGCGCCGACTGCTTTGTGATCGACGCCGAAACGCACTACGAAGGACGCTACGCCGCCGCGCAAACCTACATGCGGGCGCTCCGCGCCGCCGTCGGTACCAGCTACCCGCTCGGATTGACGTCATTCCCGTACGTCGACTACCACCCGAAACTGCCGTACTCGGTCTTCCTCGCGCCAGGAGGCGCGCAGGCCAATCTGCCGCAGGTGTACTGGAAGGACATCGGCGCATCGGTCGACGCGACGAGCGCAAAAACGGTCGCGACCAACCGGGTGTACGGTGCCGCACTCGCGCCACTCGGCCAAACGTACAACTCGGTGTCGGCCAGCGACATTCGGCGGTTCCGGGCGCTGTGGTCCGGGTACGGCGCCAAAGGGCTCTCGTGGTGGAGTTGGCAAGCAACGCCGGCGGCGGTGTGGACGGTGCTCGACGAACCGGCGCTGACGAGCATCGCCGCGCCCGATCCCGGCTGGCCGGCACTTGCGCGCGGATCCAAGGGCGACCTCGTCGTCGTCCTCCAAGAACATCTCGCGACCTTCAACACCGCAGTGCCAATCGACGGCACCTTCGGGACGTCGACCAAGCAGGCGCTTGAGGCCCTCCAGAGCGCACGCGGTCTCCCGGCCACCGGCGAAACCGACGCGGCGACCTGGCAGGCGCTGCTGGCGCTCGATCTCACGCCGGGCAGCTGGAACTGACGCCCGCCAAACCGGTTGGCCCGGCGGCGAATCCCGCCGACGCACCGCTGGACCGCCGGATAGCGCGGCCACGTCGCTGCTGTCGTACCGTCACCGGCACGCGATGCCACCCGCTGACGCCACCGGTTTCGATCTGCGCGACCCGACGCTGCCGAGCCGGCTGCATCGCGCCTTCGATGACCTGCGCGACCACGACCCGGTGCATCCGATCGGCGACGGCCGGTGGCTGCTGACGCGCTACGACGACGTTGCGGCAATCCTGAAAGACCGCGTCCGCTGCGGCACCGACATTCACGCGGTACGCAACTACGACCAGCAGCGGCCATTCGGAGCCGGCAGCGACCTTGAACGAGTCCAGGAGGGGCTGCTGATCAATCTGCCGGAATCCGATCACCGCCGGATTCGTGGTGCGTTCACGCGGCCGTTTACGCGCGCGGGCGTCGAGCAACGGCTCACCGGATTCGTCGAAGCGCTCGTCGAGGAACTGTTCGCCGCGCTGCCCGACAACGGCGCGGTCGACTGGGTTGCCGCGGTCGCCCGGCCGATGCCGGCGCGCGTCTTCCAATACCTCTTCGATTTGCCGCAGTCGCAGCTGGAGTGGTTGCTGGAACTGCTCCACCAGGACACCGTCGCGATCGACATCCTGCTCTCACCGGAGCTCGTCGAGCCCGACGCGCTGGCCCGCGCCACCGAAGCGTTTCTGGAACTGCGACGCGAACTCGACCGGCTGGCGCGGGCTCGACGCGGGCAGGGCGGGGAGGACCTGCTGAGCTTCCTCTGCGACCGCCACGACGACGGCCTGCTCTCGTGGGACGACGTGCTCACGCAGGCTGTCGAAGCGCTCGCCGCCGGCACGAGCACCACCGGCACACTGCTGGCCGGCATGGTCGAAGCGTTCGCGACACATCCCGGCCAATGGGAGCTGCTGCGCAGCGATGGCTCACTGCTGCGGCCGGCGGTGGAGGAGGCGCTGCGGTGGGTCAGCCCGGCGCTTTCGATGGGCCGCGTCGCACTGCACGACTTCACGCTGCACGGCCGTCAGATCCGCGCCGGCGACGTGATCCAGTGCGGGGTGCTGCCCGCCAACCGCGATCCGTCGGTCTTTCCCGAGCCTCATCTGTTCGACATTCAGCGATCTACGCGCCCGCGACCCGATGGCCGCAAAGGCGCACCTGGACAGGCCGGCGCCGCACACGTCGCGTTCGGCGGCGGCACACACACCTGTCTCGGCGCGCATGTCGCTCGGCTCGAAGCACGGATCGTGCTCGGCCGGCTCGCACAGCACTACGCCGAACTGCGACTCCAACCGGGCGCGGCTGTGCTCCACCCGACGCTGCTGATCCGCACCTACGCATCGATGCCGGTCACGCTCATCAGCGGGCGGCACCCGGTCGCACCCTGATCGCGCCGTGGCCGATTCGGCGACGCGACTGCCATCGCTGCCCACCCGACCCGAAGCGCGGCGGATCGAGTGTTAGCCGAGGCCGAGCAGGCTGCCGAGATCATCAAGGCGAGACATCAGCCGCGCCTGTGCCTCGGCCAGCACCGCGTCGCGGATCGCGGGCACCAGCGCCGCCTGGATCGACGAGGCGTCATCCAAGCTGCCAAGCAGCTGCGGCAGGTCGACCGAAGTGATCGCGCGGCGCAACGTGTCGCCGGGCGGCAGCAACTCGTCGATCACGCCCGCCGGGATCTGGCGCACCGCTGCGACGCCGAGCGCGCCCAACCCCAGCTGCTCGGCGAAATCATCGACGACGGTTGACGTCGCCGGCAGTGCATCGGCGCGGTCGAGCCGAACGACCGACTCCAGCAGCCCGCTGCGCAGCTGCTCCAGCAGCACCGCGTCGCTGACGCCAAGCCGCGCCGCCAAGGCCGCACGGTCGATGGACGACGGGAGTGCGACGAGCAGTGCTTCGCGTGAGGTACCAAGCTCGCACGCGGCGCGGCGCACACCATCAAGCACGACCGCTTGAGTGACCTCGTCGAAGTTGTCGGGTGACGGCAACGCGGGCGGCGCAGCAGCACACGCCGACGGCAGCGCCGCGACGCGGTACCGCCCGCCGCCAGCTGCGGCCTGCACGGCGAGCACCACCGACACCAGCGCGAGCGCGAGCACCGGCAAAAGCACGACGCGAACGCTCACGTCGGCACCCGCACCAGGGTCGGCGCATCCGGCTCGGGCCGGTCATCGACCGTGCGCGACCCGGCGTCGCGAAGCAACAGCGCCGGGATCAACGCGAGCACAGCCAGCAGTCCGGCAGCGAGAAACGCGCGCTGGAAGGCGTGCGTCGCGGCCCGCCGGAGCTGGTCGTCCATCGCATCGTGCAGCCGGTCGGTCGCGGCTTCGTCGGCCGGCGCGACCGTCAGCGACGCAAAGGCCGGCGCGAGATCGGGCATGCGACCGCGCTCGCCACGGAGCTGATGCTGCAACGCGCCGGCGAGCGCCAGCTTCTGCGTCGCGGGCAGCTTGGCATCGAGCACGAGCTTGGTGAGCGACTGCTGCGCCTGCGTTTGCGTGCGGCTCAGATCGGCGACGAAGATCGGGGTGAGCAGCAGCAGCCCCGCGACGATCCCGAGATGGCGCGCCGCGATCGTCCAGCCGCCTTGCAGCGCTCGGGGAACACGATCGTTCAGCGCGAACGCCGTCAGTGACTCGACCGTCAGCCCGAGGCCGAGGCCGACCAGCACCTGCCCCGGCAGCGTCCATGCAAGCTGCGCGGCCGGCAGCAGTGCGAGGGCCACCAAGCCACCGGCGATCAAGATCGCGCCGGCAATCGCCTCGCTGCGCGTATCGGTGCGTGCAAGCCGCGCGACGGTGCCGGCCCCGAGCGCCGCGAGCGGAATGATCGTCACCGTCAACGCCGCCGCCACCGGCGTGCGCTGCCAGCCCTCGATCAGCAGCAAGACCAGCAGGAAGAGCGCGGCGGTCAACGCGGCGGAGAGCAACCCGAGCGCGACGTTCGCCGCGACGCGAGGCCGATCGGCGCGCGACAGCGACGGCGGATGCGCGGCCGTCACCGCCTCCGCCATCCAGGCCGGATCGACGCTGCGCCGACCGGCGACACGGATCGCGGGGATCGCGAGCAACACCAACGGCACCTGCACCAAGAAGATCGCGCGCCACGACAGCGCTTCCGTCAGCAAACCACCAGCCACGGGGCCGATGCCGGCACCGAACACGCCGGCCCGCACCCAATAGCGTCCGCCGGTGTTGCTGCTGGCGGTCGCGGCGACGAGCAATTCCAACGCGGCGGAGATCAGCAGCGCGCCACCGACCGCCTGCGCACCACGCGCCGCGATCAACATCGGCAAGCCGGTCGCCAGGCCGCACACGGCCGATGCCGCCGCAAAGAGCGCCACGCCGGCCAACGCGCTGCGCACCGCGCCGAACGGCGTCAGGCTGCGGCGTGCGGCCGGCACGGCAGCCAGCGCCAGCACCAGGTTGTACGCCGTCAGTACCCAAGCGACCTGCGACACCTCGGCGTCGAACTGCTGCAACACGTCGGGCAGCGCGAGCGTGACGATCGCCGAGTCCGCGAGTACGATCCCGACGGCAAGGGACAGCACCCAGACCATCGCACGATGGTAGTGCTGTGCCAACCTTCGTCGCGCCGATCGGCAGGTGAGTTTCGCCCCGTGTCCAAAGCTTCCCGTGGGAAGCTGCGCCGGTGAGCAGCCCCACGATGCGCATCACCCTGCTCGGACGCCCGGCCATCCAACGCGACGGCATCATCGCCGCGACGCTCAGCGGCCGGCGCGCCGAACTGGTTTTCGCGTACCTGGCGGTCGAGCATCACCGCAGCGTCAGCCGCGACGAACTCGCCGATGCGCTCTGGCCCGATGCACTGCCCGACAGCTGGAACGCGGCGCTGCGCAGCGTCCTGACCGATGTCCGCCGAATGCTTGAACGCGCTGGTTTGCCAGCCGCCGAGACGCTGCTGACCGAGGCCGGCAGAGTGCGGCTCCAGCTGCCGCCGAACGCCACCGTCGACGTCGACGAAGCGTCTCGCCAGCTCGCCGACGCGCGCGACGCGCTTCGCTGCGGCGACGCAGATGCCGCCGCGCAGCTGGCCACGACAGCCGCCGACGCGGCGTCCGCGCCGTTCCTGCCGTTCCACGACGACGGCTGGGCCAGCGACGTGCGCGGGCGCCTGGAGACACTGCACATCGACGCCCTGCTGCTGGCCGGCGACGCATACACGCAGCTCGGAGACGCGCGCGCCGCGTTGTCCGCCGCCGACCGGCTCGTGCGCGCCGACCCGTTCCTGGAAGCTGGGCACCGACTGCGGATCGCGAGCCTCGGGCAGCTCGGCGACCGCGCTTCAGCGCTCAAGGCATACGAGCGCTGCAAAGCGATTCTCGAGGCCGAGCTGGGGATCGAACCCTCAGCGGCAACGGCCGATGCGCTGCGTCACGCACTGCAAGGCGACGGGCCGGGCGGCGGCACCGCCACGCCACCGGTCGCGTCGTTGCCGCGCTACGCGGGGATGTCGGTGTTGGTCGTCGAAGACCACGACTTCCAGCGGCGAACGACGATGACGCTGCTGCGCGGCCTTGGCGTCGGCACGCTGCACGACGCCGACGGCGGAACCGCAGCGCTGGAACTGCTCGATCAGACGGCGACGCCGGACGTGATCGTCTGCGATATCGACATGCCGGAAATGGATGGTGTGGAGTTCATCCGGCACGTCGCTGAACGCGGACTCGCGAGCGCGGTCGTGATTGCCAGCGGGCTCGAAGGGCGCGTGCTCGAAACGGTCCGCGCCGCATCGCAGGGATACGGGTTGCAGGTGCTCGGGGCAGTCGCCAAGCCGCTGACCGCCGCATCGCTGGAGCAGATGCTTGCGGCCCACCGACCGCACCGGCCCCACCAGCCCGCCGAAACCCCGACAGAGGAACCCGCATGCGGTTCGATCAGCGGGCTGATCGCACAGTTGCGCGACGGCACGCTACCGGTCGAGCTGGAGCCGATCGTCGATCTCGCGGTCGGACGAGTCGCGGCGCTCTGCGGCCACGTCTGCTCGCCGCTGGCCGCCGAGTTGCCACACGCGGCTGCTGGCGCGGGCCTCTCGCGCATCCTGATCGAACGGCTGCTGTGGCACACCAGTGGCGCCGCCCGACGGCTCGACGTCGACGCCTTCGTCGAACTTCCACCAGCGCTGTTGACCGACGTGTCGCTCGCTGACGCGCTGACCTCGATCGCGCGCGAGCGGGTGGTGCTCGTCGTCAACGCGCAGGCGCTTGCCAGCTACGACTGCCCGGAGATGCTCGATGTCCTGGCGCGACTGCGCATCAAGGGCTACGGCTTGTGTGTCGACGGGCTCGAACCTGATGGCCTCGATCGCTACCCGCTGACGCACATCCGCCTTGCACCGCAGCTGATCGTGTCGGCCGCCGCGACCGGCGAGATCTCGCCGCTCCAGCCGGCCGTCGACGCCAGCCGGCGGCTCGGCGTGCCGATGCTCGGCCGCTGCGAAAACGGCGCCGAGTTCGAACTGCTGTTGCAGCTCGGTTGCTCGTACGCTTACGGGCGGTTCATGGCTGCCGCCGTGCCCACCACGCAGGTGGGCCAAACGGTGCTGGAGTGGGCCGGGCCGCCGGTCCCCGCCGACGTGCGATGACGCTGCTGCGCCGCCTGACGCTGCGGCAACTCGTCGGCGGGCTGCTTGGCGTGCTTGGGCTGCTGGTCGGTGGGCTGTTCCTGCTGGCGTCGATGCAACTCCACGCCGCGCAGCGGCAAACCGACGCCGAGAATCGCCGCGCCGCATCGTTCCTGATCGCCGATGGGATGCGGCAAAGCTCCAACGATCTGACGAACATGGTGCGGCTGTACGTCGCGACCGGCCAGCAGAAGTACCACGACTACTATGAGGAGATCCTCGCCGTGCGTGCCGGCAGCCAGCCACGGCCGCTGCAATACGACAGCTCCTTCTGGGATCGCGTGCTGGCTTCCGGCAAGCAGTGGGTCAGCTACGGCAGCCGCCAGTCGCTGATCGATCAGATGCGCGCCGAACATTTCGCGCCCGCCGAGTTCCGCGCGCTGACGAACGCACTCGACGCGTCCAACGTGCTCGCGCAGCGCGAGCGGAAGGTGATGGCCCGCGTCGCCCCACGGATCGCGGCGGGCGTCGACGCAAGCTATCCGAAGGATGTCGCCGCCGATTACGGCGAGCTGATCGACGCGTCGTACCTCGAACAAAAGGGCCGGATCATGCAGGCGATCCGGCGCTTTACCGAACTGGTCGATGCCCGGACCGCGAACGCAGTCGCCCAGGCGGCGCAGGCGACCCGCCAGCTCGCGGTGGTGCAGATCGGGATTGTGGCGTTGATCGCGATCGTCGGTGTCGTCGCGCTGCTGCTGCTCTCGCGGGTTGCGCTGCGTCCGCTTGCACGGCTGCTGTCGTCAACACGCCGGATCGCAGCCGGCGACTACTCCGAACGCGCCAGAATTCGCGGTGTGTCCGATCTCGAAGCGCTGGCCGACGCCTTCAACGAGATGGCCAGCGCCGTCGAGACCGACATCGCCGCGCGGGCGACCGCCGAGCAAGATGCGGTTGCGGCGCGCAAAGCGGCGGAGGCCGCGAGCCAAGCGAAGAGTCGGTTCCTGGCGGCGATGACGCATGAGCTGCGCACACCAATGATCGGCGTGACGGGAATGCTGGAAATCCTCGCGCACACCGATCTCTCACGGCATCAGCGCGGGATGATCGCAACCGCCGAAGGGTCGGCCCGTTCGCTGCTGCAAATCATCGGTGACGTGCTCGACTTCTCGAAGATCGAAGCCGACAAGCTCGAACTCGCGCCGACGACCTTTGACCTGCGCGCCGTGGTTGGCGCCGCCGCTGACACCTTCGTCCACGCTGCATCGTCGAAGGGGCTGCTCTTGACGTGGGATGTCGATGACCGGCTCGCCCCCGCCGTGGTCGGCGATCCGTTGCGCGTGCGGCAGGTCGTCACGAATCTGATCTCCAACGCGGTGAAGTTCACCGAAGTCGGCGGAATCGAAGTTGAGGCGCGCGTCGTCGGCGAACAGCCGGCGCTCCAGCAGATCGCGATCACCGTCCGCGACACCGGCATCGGCGTCAGCCCGGACGATCAAGAGCGACTGTTTCAAGCGTTCGGGCAAGCGGAGGCGTCAACGACCCGCCAGTTCGGGGGGACGGGGCTGGGCCTCGCGATCTGCCGACGTCTCGCGGAGCTGATGGGTGGGAAGGTCACGATGCGCAGCGAGCCGGGTGCAGGCACGACGATGTGCTTCGAAGCGCCGTTTGCGGTCGGGTCGCCGGTCGATGTCGATCCGATGATCACCTCGTTCACCAGCCCCTTCGCGGGCAACCGCGTCAAGCCGACCCGAGCGCAAGCCGAGGCGGAGGGCAGCGTGATCCTGCTCGCCGAGGATCATCCAGTGAACCGCACGGTGATCGTGCAGCAACTCGCCGTCGTCGGCTTCCACGTCGATGTCGCTGAGGATGGCCAGGAGGCGTTTGAACGGTTCGCTGCCGGGCGCTACGGCCTTGTGCTGACCGATCTCAACATGCCACGGATGGACGGCTACGCGCTGGTCCAGGCGATCCGCCGCCATGAGCGGCGCTCCGGGCGTGCTCGGACGCCGGTGCTCGCGCTCAGTGCCAACGTGATGCAAGGCGAACCGGAACGCACCCGCGAGGTGGGGATGGACGACTTCATGGCCAAGCCGACGACCATCCCATTCCTCGCCGCCAAGCTACGCCAGTGGCTGCCGCAGCTGGCGTGGACGGCGGCGGAGCTGCCGACTGCCGAGCTGGAAGGGGAGACGCAGCTTGATGTTGCGGCACTCGACCTGCTGACCGGCGGCGATGAAAGGGTCGCGCGTGCTGTTCTCGACGACTTCGTCGCCACCACGCAGGGCGACATCAGCGCGCTGCACGCCGCGATCGCACGGCGTAACGCGCGCGATGCGCAGCGCGCCGCGCATCGCATTCGCGGCGCCGCGCTGACGGTTGGCGCGCGCCCGATGGCCCGGCTCGCGCAACAGGCCGAAGAGGGAGCCGACGAAGCACTCGTTCCTGATTGGGCGACGCTCGAACGACTCGCCGCACACATCGGCGACGCCGTACTGGCGGTCGCCGACGAGGCTGCGGCGCCAGCCGGCTGACGCCGCAGCTCGCAACGCCCGCGCAACGGAGGCGCGTCACACAGCCCGCTCGATCTGATGTGGGAGTGCATCCCAGTTGCGCGCGATGCGTACAACTGTCGGCAGTGAGTCCCTCAACCCCAGTGCTACCGGTCGTTCGATGACCGTAAGGAGGAGCCCATGTATGCGTCTGCCACTCTTGCGCCGCTGGCCCTCAAGACCTCTGCGGCGACGGTCGCGTTGACCACCAAAGGCCGCTGCGAACTGCGCGTTCCGTACACCGGGACGCTGACCAGACAGACGCAGACGACGATCACTTCGTCGCTGCGCCGGCAGCTCGTCGAGTTGCGCTACGGCACGCGGCTGCGTGGCCTGAGCGTGTCGGCGGCCGATGAGATCCTCACGATCCAGCCGGTTGCCACCGATTTCGCGTTGCGCCAGTGGGTCGAAAGCGGCGAGCTACTCGGGGCCGTCGAAGCGGCCGCGCGGCACGCGACCGCCACGGCACGCTGACCAGTCCGCATCGGCGGCGCATCGCGCTCGGGCGCCGCGTACCGTACGCGGCGTGCGCACACTGGCGATCTCCGATTTGCATCTTGGGTCGCGCTCGGGGCGTGATCTGCTGCGCCGGCCGGTAGTACTCGATCGGCTGATCGCGGCGCTGCGCGGGATCGACCGGCTGGTGTTGCTCGGTGACACGCTCGAACTGGTCGAAACGCCGGCCGATGAGGCGCTAGCCGCCAGTCAACCGGTGCTGCGCGCGATCGGCGCGGCACTGGGCCCCGATCGCGAGGTCGTGATCCTCGCCGGCAATCACGACTACGCATTGGTCAAGCCGTGGGTCCGCCAGCGGCTCGCAGGGGGCGTGCCGATCGGTGCCGACGAGGCAGTGCCGATCGACGCGACGCCGCAGCTCGCGGCGGTCGCCGGGTGGCTTGCGCCCGCCTCGGTGCAGGTGCGGTATCCCGGTGTGTGGCTCACCGAAGGCTTGTGGGCGCACCACGGCCATTACATCGACCGTCATCTGTTGCGCCGCCCGCTGCTGCACGGCGAGGCGATCTCCACCGCCGACTACGAGCGTGCGATGTCTGTGCCGCCGGCACACCTCACGTCGCAGTTCAGCAGCCGCCTGCCGGCGCCGCTCGGCCGGATGATCGATGGCGGTGGGCAACTGCTGACGCGGCTCGTGTCGTTGGTGCGGCCATTCGCCGGCGCAATCCCCGGCACCGCGCTCGTCGCGCCGATCGCAACGCGGATCATCGCCCGCCAGTTCGAAGCGGCGGCGCTGCCGGCACTCGCAGCGGTCACCGAACATGTCGCGCCCGAGGCCCGGCAGGTTGCGTTCGGGCACGTCCACCGTGGTGGTCCGCAGCCACGCGATCTCCCGGCCCGGTGGAGTGCCGGCGGGCGGCGTCTGTGGAACACCGGCTCGTGGGTGTACGAACCGATCTTGTTGACCGGCGCTGGCCCCGAACATCCCTACTGGCCCGGCGGCGCGCTACTGATCGACGGCGCAGAGGTCAGCGCGATCCGCTTGCTCGACGACGTGGACCCGCGCGCGCTGCGGTAGCGGCCCGCCGATGATGCTGACCCGCGTCCTTATGTCCCGATCCGGTGAATTTGACCGCAATCAGCAGGCCGCCCGAGTGCCAACCACGCCGGCGCCGTACAACGACTCCGCCAACACCGCACCCCGGCCAAGACCAACGGCATGGTCCCCGATCACGGTCATGCCCACAGAGATAGCAGCCACACCACGCCACAACCCCCACACCCCCTCGTCAAGACCAGCCAGCACGTCGCACGACGCGGGACATGCGTGCGAGACGCCGCTCAGCCGACCGCAGACCAAGCTGAAACCCGTCCCTACAGCCGCTCGGCCAGCGCCGTGCCGACGGCGACGGCGAGCAGGCCGGCGCCGAGGCTCCCGAGCACGTTGACGATCGCGACGGCGGTCCGCCGGGCGGTGAGCGCGTTGTGCGTATCGAGCATCCATGTCGAGAAGGTGGTGTAGCCGCCGATCAGACCGGTCAGCGCGACACTGCCGGCCGCGCCGGTGACGACGCCGGCGAGCAGGCCGATCAGCAGCGATCCGCTGACATTCACGACGAAGATCCCAACGGGAACGTCGTGGCGACAGCGTCGGCGTACCGCGTCATCGACGAGCCACCGCAGCGCACTACCGGCGCCACCGGCAACCGTCACCAGCAGAAAGGTACCGGAGCTCATCGGTGAGCTTTGGCGTTGCGGGTGCGCCGAACAGTCGCGGCTCGGCGGCCAGCGGCAACGGCGAGCAGTCCGCCGGCGACGCTCACCGCGAAGTATGCGGCGGCGGTGAGCGGAACGAGCTGCGACCCATCGAGCTCGATGGCGGAGAAGCTCGTCAGGCCGCCGCACAGTCCGGTGACCAGGAACGGCTGGAGGCGCGGGTCGGCGCCGGCAGTGTGGGGGAGGGCGGCACTCCACCAGCCGATGAGCAGTGCGCCGCTGAGGTTGACGAGCAGGATCGCCCATGGCCATTGCCCCGGTTGATGGGGGAGGGCGAGGCCGGCGGCGGCACGCAGCGCGGTGCCGAGCATGCCGCCGGCAACGACGGCGGCCAGGATGTGGTGGCGCGGCAGCCTCATCGCGGCAGCCTCATCGCGGCGGCGAGTTGCGTGCGTGGCGGCGCACGCGGCGGCGGTGCAGGAAGCGCTTGCCGGATTCGGTCCATGACGGTGCGTCGTCGGGCTGGCCGTCGCGCAGGAAGCGGTGGACTTGCCGCAGCAGCAACGCCCAGAAGAAGACGGGAAGCAGCGCGGCAACCCAGACGACGATCGTTGGCGCTTCGACGACCAGGGCAAGTTCGCCCATCGTGGTGATGCAGGCCAATGCGATCAGCACGAGCCAGATCGCGATATCCGGCTCGTGCTGGCGCGGCGTCGGTGGCTGGCGGTCGCTCACCGGCCAAGTATCGCGCGCCGGCGTGCCATCGGCGCTCCTGACGCCGGCCGGCGGTGTGCGACGATGCATCGATGGCCTGGGAGTTGCCGAGTTACCACGCGCTGCTGGAGATCTCGGCCCGCGGTGCGTGGGATCCCCACGCGATCGATCTCTCTGCCGATCGTGCCCGCTGGCCTCAGCTGCCGGCCGATGTTCGCGCCCGGCTACTTGGCCTGTTCGCCGGGTTTTTCGTGGGGGAAGATGCGGTCGCCGAGCAGTTGCTGCCGTTCGAGCGGGCAGCGACGTCAACGGGGTTGCGTGCGTGTCTGCGCGCCCAGCAGGTTGAGGAGGAACGTCATGCGGTCGCCGTCGCACGGCTATGGTCGGCGTTCGCGGAGGCCGGTCGGCGCGATCTCGCAGCGGCGATCGCGGCGGCACCGCCGTCGCTCGTAACGTTGTTTCGGGAGCGCTTGCCGCAGGTCGCAGCTGGCGCACGCGACGATCTCAGCGGCGCCGTCGCCCTGTACCACGGGGTGGTGGAGGGCGTCGTCTTTCTCGCCGGGCAGTCGGCCGTCGCCCAGCTCGCCGCTCAGTGGAAGCTGCCCGGCACTGCCGCGATCTTCCGGCGCATCGAACGCGATGAACGCTGGCACATCGCGCTCGGTGTGCGGGCGCTCGCCGACGCACCCGATGGCCGTACCGTCGCCGCGCAGCTCCCGATCGAGTCGCCGCAGGCCGCCGCCTGTTGGGGCGAACTGGTCGACGCCGCCTCCAGCGAAGCGGCACTCACACTCCTCACACGCCGCCTGAACGCGGCCGACCTGTTGGTGCAAGAGCCAGGACCGATTGAGCGATGATCGGTGTGCTGTCGAGCGGCGCCCCACGCACAGGCAGATGCGCCGGTCCGCCCGGCCGATCATTGCCGCAGGTGCAGGGCACCACCAACGCGCAGCGATGCGGCGAGCAGCAGCAGGCCGCCGAGCGCGAGGGCAACGCCAACCCACGCCGGCGAAGCCCAACTTCCTGTCGCCGAATAGGCCAGCCCGGCAAGCCACGGGCCGAGTGCGTTCGCGGTGTTGAACGACGCATGGTTCATCGTCGCCGCCAGCGTCTGCGCCTCCCCGGCGACATCCATCAGCCGGGTTTGCAGTGCAGGGCCGAGCAGCAACACGTTGCCAAGCACGAACACGCCGACCGCCGCGCTGTACGGGTTGAGCGTCGCGACGGAGAACAGTGCGAGCGCCGCAGCAAAGCCAGCGAGGCCCCAGCCGAGCGTGCCAAGCACGTTGCGATCAATCAGCCGCCCACCCAGCAGATTGCCGCACACCATGCCGGCGCCCCACGCCAGCAGATACACCGGCACGAGCATGTCGCTGACGCCGGTGCGCTGCGTCAACGTCGGCGAGATGAACGAATAGACCGCGAACATGCCGCCGAAGCCGATCGCGCCGACGCTGAGCGTCAACAGCACCTGCCGGTCACGCAGCGCGCCGAGTTCACGGCGCATCGTCGCTTGTCGCTCGCCGGGTGAACGCGGCACACACCACACGATCGCGCCGATCGTGACCACGCCGATCGCCGCGACCAACACAAACACGGCGCGCCAGCCAGCGGCGTGCCCAAGCGCGGTCGCGAGCGGCACCATCGCGAGGTTCGCGACGCTCAGTCCCAGCATCACCATCGAAATCGCCCATGCCCGCCGGCCGGCCGGCACCAACGCCGCCGCCGCCAGCGACGCGACTCCGAAGAACGCGCCGTGCGGGAGCCCGCTGACGAACCGCGCGACCAGCAGCAGCCCGTACGACGGAGCCACGGCACTGGCCACGTTCCCCGCGACGTAGAGCGACATCAGCGCCAGCAGCAGCCCGCGACGCGGCCATTTGGCCCCCAGTACCGCGAAGCACGGCGCGCCGGCGACCACACCCAGCGCGTACGCGCTGATCACATGACCGGTTGTCGTGACCGATTGCTCAATCCCGGCGGCGATCTGCGGCAGCAACCCCATCGGCACGAACTCTCCCGTGCCGATCCCAAGCCCACCGAGCGCAAGCGCGACCAGCGCCCAGCGCAACCCGTGCGGCGTGGCAGGCACAATCGGAGCGGGGGAGGCGACCGCCATCCCGACCGACGATACGCGGCGGGGCCGGTGCAGCCCAGCCTGGCGCGACTCAGCGTCGATTACACCACTGCGCCGGCCGCGTGGCCGGACGCCCACGCCCACTGGAAGTTGAAGCCGCCGAGGTGACCGGCGATGTCGAGCACCTCGCCGATGAAGAAGAGACCGGGGCTCGCGCGTGACTCCATCGTCTTCGACGAGATCTCGCGGGTATCGACGCCGCCGAGCGTCACCTCCGCCGTGCGATAGCCCTCGGTGCCGCCGGGCCGCAGCTGCCACGCAGACAACTGCACGGCGATGGCTTCAAGCTCGGCCGCCGTGTACTGCTTGAGCGGCTTGGACGCGAACCATTCGTCGGTGAGCCGCGCCGCCATCTTCTTCGTGAAGCGCTCGCCAAGCAGCGTCTTGAGTTCGACACTCGGTCGCGTCGCCTGCCGTTCGCGCAGCCACCGCGCGGCGTCCTCGTCAGGCAACAGGTTGATTTCAACCACGTCGCCAGGCTGCCAAAACGATGAGATCTGGAGGATCGCCGGGCCGCTGAGCCCGCGGTGTGTGAAGAGGATGTTCTCGCGGAAGCTCTGGCCGTTGCAGCGGACGACCGCATCGGCAGAGGTGCCGGAGAGTTCGTTGCACAGCTCGCTCAGGCGCCGGTCGGTGACGGTGAATGGAACGAGTCCGGCTCGGGTAGGGAGCACACGGTGCCCGAACGCGCGGGCCACGTCATACCCAAACCCGGTCGAGCCGAGCGTGGGGATCGACAGCCCACCGGTCGCGATCACCACCGACTGCGCGCGGACCGGCCCGAGATCGGTGTCGAGCAGATACCCCTCCTCAGCACGGTCGATCTGATGAACGCAGGTGCGGACGTGCAATTCGACGCCGACCTGCCGGCACTCGTCGAGCAGCATGTTGAGGATGTCTTTGGAGCGGTGGTCGCAGAAGAGCTGGCCAAGCTTCTTCTCGTGGTACGGGATGCCGTGCCGGTCGACCATCGCGATGAAGTCCCAAGGCGTATACCGCGTCAGCGCGGAGATGCAGAACTGCGGGTTTGGCTGCTGAGAGGCGTAGTTCGCCGGTTCGGCGTACATGTTGGTGAAGTTGCACCGCCCACCGCCGGACATCAAGATCTTTTTGCCCGGCTTATTTGAGCTGTCGAGCAGCAGTACCTCGCGGCCCCGGGAACCGGCGGTCATCGCACACATCAGCCCCGCAGCGCCGGCACCGATGATCACCACGTCGGGAGTTCGCACACTCCTACTTGACCACACCGCGCCGCCCGGCGGCTTGCCGGGGAGGGTGGCGCGGCGTTCCGGCACGGGCTGCTACGACTCGGCCGGCGCGGGGCCCCGCGCCGGCGCCTCGCCGGTGCGGTCAGATCGCGATCGTGAGATTCGCGACGAAGCCCTGCGCGACGCTCCCGGTCACGGTTGCGAGCTGCCGGATCGCCTTGTCGTTGCCGAAGACGTTGTCGGTCGACAGCGAGGTGCTCGACAGGTTCTTCGCGCTGCTCGGATAGAGGCTCGTGGCGTACACCTTCTTGCAGGCGGCCTGAGGTAGCGCGATCTGCGACGTCTTCACGATCGGGCCGTTGCCGACCGCCGACGCCACCGACTTGTACACCTCGAAGTGAATGTGCGGCCACCGTCCGGAGTAGCAGCCGGGGAAGATCGTCTTGAACCAGGCCGTCCCCGAGCTGTTGGTCTTCGCGATGCCCCGCAGGTAGTTCTCGTCCGTCAGGCCGGAGGAGTACATCGAGTACTGCCCTTTGCGGTCGCAGTGCCAGGCGTAGACGGCGAGCCCGGCCAGCGGCGCGTAGCTATCGGAGGCATCGGTGACGGTCAGATTCAAACGCAACGGCACGCCGGTTGCGAGTGTCGTGCTACTTCCAAAACTGCGGCGGATGTCGTGGCGGACGATCCCTGAGTCGTCGAGCACATCCGGGCCGTTGGAGCCGTCGCCGGGGTACGGGCCTGCGGTTTCCGTTGGCACCACGCCGGTCGGCGTCGCCGCAAAGGCCGAGCGGGCACCGAGCGTGCCGAGAATCGCGGCAGCACCGGTCGCCCCGAAGAGTCGCAGCGCGTCGCGACGCGACGCAAGCTTGACGAGATCTTCGTGCAGGCCGTCGCCGTGCGCCGGTTCGTCGGTGTGATGATCGTGGTGGTGCTGCATGAGGTGCGTGTCCGTGGGTTGTGAAGGCGCTGGCAAGCCGCCAGCTACGCGGGCCGGATGTTGCGCCGCCCCAGTTGCGGGGCGTGGCTTCGGGGCGTGGCTGACTATAGGAATACGGTGGCCGCCTCGGAGGCGGATGGGCTGCACCTGAGCGATGCCTGAGTGACGGTGGCAACGGTTGCGGCGACCCCCGATACAGTGGCGGAGTCTCCGCGATCGGTCGCGGAGGTTCACGGGAAGGTGGAGGAGCGCGTCGTGTCATACGCAGTGGATTTCGTAACCGTGTCGACGGTCGGGTTGGAGGCGTCGCCGGTCGCCGACGCGCTCGCCGGGTTGCGCGCCAACGAAGCGCGGTACTTCAAAAACAAGTACGACCACGAGTTCACGGTGGAGCCGGCCGACAGTCCGGCCGGCCAGGCGGCGGTGGCCTATGTCGCGAACATCCTCAAGCAGGAGCGGGATCTGACGATCAGCTCGCGGCCGCTGGAAACGACCGAGTTTCAGGTCGAGAACGTGCGGTGGACGTACGTCTTCTACGAGAGCGGGCTGTCGATCAACGTGCTGTACGAACTCGACGGCGACAACCCGAAGCCCAAACGCGCCGTCGGATTCAAGCTCTCCGATGGCATGGAGGTGCCGGAGGAACTGGCCGACACATTCAAGTTCGCGCGGCAAAAGTCCAAGCTCGCCGGGACGATCCGCGGCTCGTATTTCGTGATCAAAGGCGAGTACTAGCGCCGATGCTGACGGTCCTCTCGCCAGCGAAATCGCTGGATTTCGAGTCGGAGCTACCGACCGCGAAGTACTCCGAGCCGCGGCTGCTCGACGGGGCGGAGGTGCTCGCCGAGCAGCTCGCCGCGATGACTCCGGATGAGATCGGCCGGCTGATGTCGATCTCCGACGAGTTGGCCGGACTGAACGCCGAGCGCTTCCGGCAGTTCGCGGTGCCGTTTGAGGCGGGGCGCGAGCGGCCTGCCGTGCTGGCGTTCGCGGGCGACGTCTACACCGGCCTTCAGGCGCAGCGCTTTGGTGCGCGCGATTTCACCGAGGCGCAGAAGACGGTGCGGATTCTCTCCGGGCTCTACGGACTGTTGCGCCCGCTCGATCTCATCGCTCCGTACCGGCTGGAGATGGGGACGCGACTGGAGACGGCCGCCGGCAGCACGCTCTACGCCTACTGGCGTGATCGCGTGACGGCGCTGCTCGCCGACGACCTCGCGCAATCGCCCGGGCCGCCGGTGCTGCTGAATCTCGCCAGTGCCGAGTACTTCGGTGTGATCGATACGACGGCGCTCGGCGCGAAGGTGATCTCGCCACGTTTTCTCGACGCGCCGCAGTCCGGCGCGGGAGAGTTGAAGGTGATCTCATTCTTCGCCAAGCAGGCGCGCGGCGCGATGGCCGGCTGGCTCGTGCGGGAGCGGATTCGCACTCCCCGCAAGCTCCGCGAGTTCACCGGGCTCGGCTACGCCTACGACACGGGCCGCTCAACGGCCAGCGAGCCGGTGTTCGTGCGGGCCGGCGGCGTCGCATAACGGAGAGCGTCTCGGAGCCGGCGCGCATCGCGGAGGTCACCGCACAGGCAGCGCGATCCCGCATCACCGTCTCTCGCCGTCCGATCGGCCGACTAGCCTCGCCATGCGTTCCTGCTCGAATGCGCTTCCCATCAACCGCCCCGTCAAGAGGACCACTATGGAGACGAAAGGCTTTTTTGCCTCCCTGTACGACTTCAGCTTCACGTCGCTGATTACCACCAAGATCATCAGGGGCGTCTACGCGCTGATCGTCACGCTGATCGGGCTGATCTACCTGGTGGCGGTGCTGCGCGGCTTCAGCGACGGGGTCGGGTCGGGGCTCACGATCTTGGTGCTCGGTGCGATCGCGTCGCTGCTCTTTTCGATCTACGTGCGGATCGGCCTTGAGTGCATCGTGGCGGTCTTCCGGATCATGGAAACCAACGTCGAAATCGCCGAGCAGGGGCGCCGGCCGGCTTCCGGGACCTCGGGCCAGGCCGTCGACGCCGCGCCGACCGGATCGATCCCGCCAGCCTGAACCGTCGCGACCGGTGTCGCTACCGGTTGCGGTCTCGCTTGGGCCGCTTCTGCTTGTGCCCGCGGCCACCCGACGGCTTTTGGGAGCGCGGCCCTTCGTCGCGCTGAAGCTCGATGAGCCGGCCGGAGATGCGGGTGTTGGCAAGGGCGTCCCACACGGCGGGCGGGAGGTCGGCGGGCAGCTCGACGATCGAGAAGTCCGGGCGGATCTGGATCTTCCCGAAGTCGGCATGCACGAGGCCGCCCTCATTGGCGATCGCGCCGACGATCTGGCGCGGCTCGACGCGGTGGCGCTTGCCGACGTTGATCCGGTAGGGGGCGAATGCAGCGCCGTGCTCCCAGCTGCGCTGCGGCGCCCGCGACCCGCGCCCGCCACGGTCCCTGTCTCGTGGCCCACGGTCGCCGCGCTCCGGGCGGTCTCGGTCGCGGCGGGGTGGACGTACCGGATCGGGCTCCAGGAGCAGCGGTTCGTCGCCTTGTAGCACGACGGCGAGCGCCGCCGCCACGTCGACCTCGGGTACGTCGTGCTCGCGCACGTAGTGGGCGACGACCTCGCGGAAGAACTCGACCTTGTCGCTCTCAGCGAGCGCCGTCGTGATCGCGTCGTCGAAGCGCGCCAGGCGCGTCTGGTTGACATCCTCAACGCTCGGCAGGTGCATTTCGGTGAGCGGCTGGCGCGTCGCCTTCTCGATGTGCCGCAGCAGGTAGCGCTCGCGGGGCGTGACGAACGAGATCGCATGCCCGCTGCGGCCAGCGCGGCCGGTGCGTCCGATGCGATGCACGTAGGACTCGGGGTCGGTCGGGATGTCGAAGTTGACGACGTGGCTGATGCGTTCCACGTCGAGGCCGCGGGCGGCGACGTCGGTCGCGACGAGAATGTCGAGGGCGCCGGACTTCAGCTGGCTGACGGTGCGCTCACGCTGCGCCTGGGCTACATCGCCATTGATCGCCGTCGCGGAGAATCCGCGTGCGCGGAGCTTCTCGGCGAGCGACTCGGTCTCGTGCTTGGTGCGCACGAACACGATCATCGCTTCGAAGTTCTCGACCTCGAAGATGCGGGTGAGCGCGTCAACCTTCTGCGGGTAGCCGACGACCAGGTAACGCTGGGTGATGTTCGGGGCGGTCGCCGTCTTGTTCTTAACGGTGATCTCGATGGGGTCGCTGAGGTACTGCTGCGAGAGGCGCCGGATCTGCTTGGGCATCGTCGCGGAGAACAGCGCGACCTGCTTGTCAATCGGGGTCTCGGCGAGGATCGTCTCGACGTCTTCGGCGAAGCCCATGTTGAGCATTTCGTCGGCCTCGTCGAGTACCAGGAAGCGCAGCTCGGAGAGGTCGAGCGTGCCCTTCTTGAGGTGATCCATGATCCGCCCAGGCGTGCCGACGACGATGTGCACGCCGCGCCGCAGGGCCGAGAGCTGCACGCCGTAGCCCTGGCCGCCGTAGACGGGGAGGACCCGTACGTCTCGCAGCGGCGCGGCGTACCTCTCAAACGCCTCGCAGACCTGCAGCGCAAGCTCGCGGGTCGGGGCAAGTACGAGTGCCTGCGGGGTGCGCTGGTGCAGATCCAGCTGCGAGAGGATGGGGAGGGCGAACGCGGCAGTCTTGCCCGTGCCCGTCTGTGCCAGGCCAACGACATCGCGCCCGGCCAGCAGCGGCGGGATCGTCTCCGCCTGGATGGGGGACGGGCTCTCGTACCCGATCTCCCGCACGGCCCGCAGCACGAGATCGTCGAGCCCGAGCTGATCGAACGTCAGAACCTCAGGTGCCTCCTGCGTCGGATCGGGCTCGTGATCGTCGCGACTCATCCGTCCAAGGTACGGGGTGGGGGCGAGCGGAGCGGAGTGGGGAGCCTGCAGCGGGGATGACGACGCCGCGAGCACTTGCATTCCTCATGTTCTGGCGCCAAAATGGCGCCATGCCGAGCGTGCAGATCAAAGACGTGCCAGACGCCACGCACCGGGTGCTCAAGATGCGTGCAGCGGCATCGCATCAATCGCTCCAGGAGTACCTGCTCGAGCGACTGATCGACGAGGCGAGTCGTCCGACGGTGGACGAAGTGCTCACGCGCGCCGGCGGCCGGGCCGGCGGCAGCATCTCGCTGGCCGATGCGGTTGCCGACGTGCGACGAGACCGTGATCGTCGTTGACGCAAGCGTGCTGGTCGTCGCGCTCGGCGATGACGGAGCGGCGGGAGATTCCGCCCGCCGCAGGCTTGCCGGCGCGTCACTGGCTGCACCCGAGCTCATCGACCTCGAAGTCGCGTCGGTCCTGCGCCGGCACGAGCAAGCCGGCTCGATCCCGCGACGCCGCGCCGCCCTGGCGCTTGCCGACCTCGCCGACCTTCCGATCGAGCGCGCCGCGCACCGTGCGCTGCTCCCACGCTGCTGGGAGCTCCGCAGCAACCTCACCGTCTACGACGCCGCCTACGTTGCCCTCGCCGAGCTCCTCGACGCGCCGCTGCTCACCGGCGACCAACGGCTCGCTCGCGCCCCCGGCGTTCGCTGCCAGGTCGAGCTGTCAGGATAGGTTCTCGACGTGCGGCACCGGTCGGTCCGCGCACCGTCGCGCGCCTGGCTCAGTCGTCGCAGCTCGTGCCGGGATGCTTTGGCAACGCGGCCTGCCGCGCCACCGGGCCGGTCGCGGAGTACCGGCTGAGCATCACGGCCTGCCGCCGACTCGAACGCCCGGGAACCTTGCGCCACGTCGTCCAGATGAGCGCGGCGGTGTTCCCACCGTTCGCGAGCAGGTGGCTCGCGCTGTCGCTCATCCACGGAAAGCGTCGCCCGTCGGAGAAGACGGTGGCCCCAGGCGTGCGCACGCTGGCCTCGACGCGGTACATGCCCGACCCCTCACCGGCGCCGTCGGTCCAGCTCGCGATCACCGTGCCGTCGTCCAAGGCCGCGGCGTTCGGATACACGGCGACCTGCCCACGTTTCGAGAGCCGCTGCGCGGCAGCGGGCGCCGCACCGAGTGGTCCGGCGGCGATCTCCCCGGTGACCGGGTTGAGGCAGTCGGAGTCCCCTTCGGCAGTCGTACTGCGGGCGGTGATCGCGAACAGGCCTCCGCTCGGGAGCGCGACGACTTGGCCATCGACGCCGTCCCCGCCGACGCCACGCAACACGGTCTTCGTCCTCGGGAGCAGGGCGGGAGCCGAGAACGAGGCGTCCGGCTGGAGCGTGAGGACCCGCAGGATTCGCGGTGCGTTCTTCTTGCCGCCCGCGGGCGGGGCCGAGTACGCAACCGTGAGTCGGCGTCCGCCGGTGAGCACGACGTTGTTGTCTTCCTCGACGGCGCCCGGAATGGCGACGACCGGCCCAAACACGTCGGTGTTCGGCGCCATGAGGCGCACGCCAACCTGGATCCGTTCACCTTGCGACGCCAGGGGGAGGAGCGCCTGGACCGCCACCGTCCCGTCGGCGACCACGACCGGGGCGACGACACCGTTGTACGCCTGTTCATCCTCCGACCGGTCGAGCTTTTGCTCGGCGTGAAGGACGCCTGCAGGCGACAGCGTCGCAGTCGCGATCTGGGTCCCGGCGATCCGACCGTCGGGGGTGCTGGCGC
>JASGGQ010000023.1:0-25111 GCA_047604965.1 Patulibacter sp.
CAGTCGCCGCGCGCGGCGGGGCCGGTGAGGGCGGCGGCGCCCGACTGGCCGGCCTGCGCGAGTGCGGCCCGAGCCAACGGTTGCAGCGCGCTGGATGGCACTCCGGCCGTCGCGGCCAGTTCGGCGGCGGCGACTTGGAGTGCGACCAGTGCGTTCGCCGCGAGGCTCGCCGCAGCGTGGTATGCCGTGCGGTCGTCGTCGGCGACCTCGATCGGCAGCATTCCCAGCCGCTCGGCGAGCCGCTGCAACAGGGCGCGATCTGCGGCGTTCGTCGCCCGTACGGCGGCACAGGCGCCTTCGAGCGATGCGTTGCCGTCAGGCACGCTGATCAGCGGGTGCAGGACGGCGCGGCGTGCGTGTGGCGCGGCGAGGTCGATCGATCCGGCGCCGCTGGTGTGGACGACGAGTCGCCCGGGGGCGATCATCCCGGCGGCGTCGGTGATCGCGCGGTCTGGCACGCAGAGTACGACGACATCGGCGTCCTCGCCGGTTGCGCCGCGCAGTTGCGGGGCGTCGCCAGCGTCAACGCCAGCAGCGGTGAGGGCGCGGTGGAGTGCGGTGCCGAGTCGGCCGGGGCCGACGACCGCAAAACGCGGGAAAGAGGGCTGTTGCATTGCCGGTCCAGCTCCTTGCGGATGCCGGTCGCGATCTGTTGCGAGGGAAAACCTGGGGGAAGGTCGGGATTCGGGGCGGGTCCGGCCCGTTACCGGTGTCGGCCCGGCGGGGACTGTACACCTCCCGAGTGCTCGCTTCTACTGCTCGTCAAGTGATCCAGGACACTCCCACGCCGCTTGGCGCGCGCCCGGTATTGCCGCTCGACCAATGGTTGAGCGCGCTCGGTCGGGGCGGGCGTGTCGGTCGTCACCGATCGCTCCCCCGGTGGCGTGCGTAGACTAGCCCCCGTGGAGCGCCGTTTCCTCATGTTGACCGCTGCTGCCGTGCTGGTGCTCGGCGGCGCTGCGATGCCCGCTTCCGCGAGCGAGTCGTCCGATGCTGCCGCGCTGCTCGCGACGGCCGACGGCGGCACGCTCACCGCCGACGGCAGCGCCGCCGGTGGCGAGACCGGTTCACTGAGCCAGACCGCCAAGCCGGCAAGCGCGTCGGGGTCGGAGGCCGGCTCGTCGTCAACGACCGGCGCGGTCGCCGATCAGCTGCCGTTCACCGGCAGCGACCCGCGCATCACGCTGCTGCTCGGCGTCGCGGCGATCCTTGGTGGCGCGGGACTGAGGCTCCGCGCGCGCGACATCCGCGACTTCTAGCTCGTTCCGGGCGTGTCGCTCGTCAGCAGCAGCTCTCCCGAGCAGACCGCCGAGCTGGCTGGGTCGCTTGCCGCGCGGCTGCGGCGCGGCGACCTGGTGCTGCTGGAAGGGGAGATGGGAGTGGGGAAGACGACCTTCGCGCGCGCGCTCTGTGCGGCGCTCGGCGTCACCGGCCCGGTGACCAGTCCGACCTTTGGCCTGGCGCATCGCTACGACGCACCG
The DNA here is from genome assembly GCA_047604965.1 of Patulibacter sp. Classification (GTDB taxonomy): domain Bacteria; phylum Actinomycetota; class Thermoleophilia; order Solirubrobacterales; family Solirubrobacteraceae; genus JAGIBJ01. The sequence continues at coordinate 1,482 of JASGGQ010000023.1, forward strand.
ATCGGCCGGATCGCGCACCTCGATCTTCACCGGCTCGGTGAGGCCGGCGTGCTCGACCAGGAACTGATCGACGACGAACTCGCCGACGCCGACCTTGGCCTGGTGGAATGGCCGAGCGGGGCGCCGGGCCTGGAAGATCGTGCCACGTGGCGCGTGCGGCTCGCCCACGACACCCCACAGGCGCGGAGCGTCGAGATTCGCAGGCTGGCGCGACCGGCACCATGAACCTCCTGGCGATCGATACGTCGTCGAGCGGCACGCTGGTCGTCGCACGCAGCGCCGACGGGCGACTGGCGCAGCGCGCACACCGGCCGGGCGCCGGGCAGCGGCCGGCGCATACGACGCTCGGCCTTTCGATGGCAGCCGACGCGCTCGATGAACTGCGGCTCGCCTGGGCCGACCTGGCGCGCGTCGGCGTCGGCATCGGCCCCGGCTCGTTTACGGGGCTGCGGGCCGGACTCAGCGCGGCCGCCGGCTTGGCACGGCGGCTTTCCATCCCGCTGATCGGCGTCACGGCGACCGAGCTGCTCGCCGCCGGTGCCGCCGCCTCGGCCGGCGACCGGCCGATCCTCGCCGTCGTCGATGGCCGCCGCCGCGAGCTGTTCGTGCAGCGCTGGGCGCGGATCGGCAGCGGCCCACGGACCACCGGCGCCAGCGATCCGCCCGCCGGGTGGCGTGGTGGGCCGTTGCAGGTTGTCTCGCGGGCAGACCTGACGGACGTGATCGGCCAGCTCGGCGGGGCGCTCGCCGTCGGCGATGGTGCGCTGCTCGAACGCGACGCGCTGCTCGCACTTGGTGCCGACGTGCCCGGCCCCGACGATCTTCGTCACCGGCTTGCCGCTGAGCCGTTCGCGGCGCTGGTGGAGGCCGGTGCGCCGGCCGATGCGGATACCGTACGGCCTGCATACGGGCGGGACGCCGACGCCGTCCCGACGGCGCAGCGCCGCCAACGGTGAGCCCGCGCGCCGCGACCCGGCATGCTGTGGAAGACGCGATGAGCGAGCCGCCAATCACGATCGAGCGCCTGCGCGTCTCGCACCTCAACGAGCTGCTCCCGATCGAACGGGCGAGCTATCCGACGCCGTGGTCGGTCGCGATGTTCGTGCTCGAACTCACCCGGCCGGACGGGCTCGTGCTTGGCGCTCGCAGCCTGGCTGCAAGCGGCCGCGACCGGCAGGCGCCGCCGCTGCTGGGCTACGTGATTTGCACGCCGCAGGGCGACGAGTGGCACGTCATGAATGTGACGGTGGCACCGGAACACCGCAGCCGTGGGATCGCGCGGGCGCTGCTGCGCGAACTGCACACGTTGCTCGAAGAGGCGACCGGCGGACGTGCGCGGCTGACGCTCGAAGTGCGGCCGAGCAACCGGCCGGCACTGGCGCTGTACGCGACCGAGGGGTACCTCGTTGCCGGGCGTCGCCGTGCGTACTACCCCGACAACGGCGAGGATGCGCTCGTGATGTGGCGTACGCCGTCGACCGCCGCCGGGCGCCTCGATGACGTTCCTGCGCCCGATCTGGTGGAGGCGCGCCGCTGGAACCGGCCGGCGAAGGCGTGGGAGCGAGCGCGGTGACGCTGACGTTGGCGATCGAGACCTCCTGCGACGACACCTGTGCCGCCGTGCTCGATGGGGAGCAGCTGCGCAGCAACGTGATCGCGTCGCAAGGCGTTCACGACGCCTACGGCGGGGTCGTGCCGGAGCTGGCGGCGCGCCAGCATGTCGAAGCGATCGGCCCGGTGATCGCCGATGCGCTGCGGCGGGCTGGGGTGGAGGCCGACGAGATCGAGCGGGTCGCCGTCACGCGCGGGCCCGGATTGGTCGGCTCGCTGCTGTGTGGCCTGCAAACGGCCAAGGCGTTCGCTGCGCCGCGCGCGTTGCCGCTGATCCCCGTCGACCACATCCACGGCCATCTGTTGAGCGCGCGCCTGGCGCAGACGCCGCCGCCGCGTGCGCCGCACCTGGTGCTCGTTGCCTCCGGCGGCCACACCTTGCTCGCGCGCGTCGATGGTGGCGACCCGCGAGTCGAGCGGATCGACCTGCTGGGCCGCACGCTCGACGATGCTGCCGGTGAGGCGATTGACAAGGGCGCGCGGCTGCTTGGCCTCGGCTATCCCGGCGGCCCGGCGCTCGCGCATCTCGCACTGCAGGGCGATCCGCACGCCTACGAGCTGCCGACGAGTGCGCGGGTCGCCGGTTTGGACTTCTCCTTCTCTGGGCTCAAGACGGCGCTGCTGTACGTCGTGCGTGAGCTGAACGACGACGAACTGAACGCTCGCCGCGCAGATCTCGCGGCGAGCTATCAGCACGCGGTCGTCGAGACGTTGATGCTGCGCGTGGAGCGGGCGTTGGCGTGCAGTGGGCTGGAGCACGTCGCGATCGGTGGCGGCGTGGCGGCCAACCAGCGGCTGCGCGAGCGGCTCGCCGAGCTTGGCTGCGGGCTGTCGATTCCGGCGCGCGAGTTCTGTACCGATAATGCGGCGATGATCGGCGTCGCCGCGCAAGCGTGCCGGCCGGTCGCCTACCCCGATCACCTGCGGCTCGACGCTTACGGCACCGGCCAGGGGCCGATTCGATGAGCGGGTCACGCACCGTAACGGTGTACGGCCGGCCCGGATGCCATCTGTGCGATGAGGCGTTGGTCGCGCTCGCGCCGATCGTGGCGCAGCGGGGCGCGATGGTCGAGCAGATCGACATCGAGCAGGACGAAGCGTTGTTGCGCGCGCACCTCGAACGGATCCCGGTGATCCTCGTCGATGGGGTCGAGATCTGCCACTTTTTCGTGGACGAGCCGGCTCTCCGGGACGCGCTCTCGTAGACTCGCGGCTGTGAGTTCAGCGCAGACACACCCGCCGCGCCGGCAGGATGGTGGTCCGAGCGACCGCCGCCTTTCGATTGGCGTCGCGGCGCGCTTGTCGCGGTACCTCCAGGTGCTGACGCAGGCTCGCAAGATGGACCGCGAAACGATCAGCTCCCAGGAGCTGTCGGATTACACGCATGTCAACGCGACGCAGATCCGCCGCGATCTCTCCGGTTTCGGTCGTTTCGGCAAGCGCGGCGTGGGGTACAGCGTTGACGGCCTGATCGATCAGATCCAGGCGATCCTGCGCACCAGCGAGCAGATCAACATCGCGCTCGTCGGCGCCGGCCGGCTCGGCCGCGCGATCGGCTCCTCAGATCTCTTTGCCGATCACGGCTTCGAGATTCGCGCCGTGATCGACGCCGACCCGGACAAGGTCGGCACCGACATCGCCGGGGTCAAGATTCGGCCGATGGCGGAGATGGCCGAGTTGATCGAGCGTGAGGAGATCGTGGTCGCCGTGCTGGCGGTGCCCAGTGAGGCGGCCCAAGCGATCACCGATCAGCTGGTCGATGCCGGGCTCAAAATCATCTTCAATTACTCCGGTGGCCTCGTCGATGTGCCGCAAGGGGTGATCGTCCACACCTCGTCGCCGGCCGTCGAGTTGTTGCACGCGCTCTACTTTTACCTCGCGTGAGCACGCCGGCCACCATCACCGTTGCGGGCCGCACCGTCGGCGCGTCGCTCGATCTCGATGCGGCGGAGGTCGTCTTCGAGCAGTCAGTTGACCGCACCGTCGGGCTCGAAGAGGAGTTTGCGCTGCTCGACCCGCAGACGCTCGATCTCGTTGGGCGCTTTGAAGCGCTCTGCGACGCTGCCGACACCGAAGATCCGGCGTTGCGCGCGCAGATCACCGGTGAGCTGATCTCGTCGGAGCTGGAGATCATCAGCGGCCGTGGGGAGGATGTCGCCGATGCGATCGCCCGCCAGCGCGACGCACGCGCACGGCTCGTGCGGCATGTGCAGCGCCACGACACGGCACTCGCCTCGATCGGCACGCATCCGTGGGCGGACTACCGCGAGCAGCGCAACATCGACACCGAGCATTACCGCCGCGTCGTCGATGGGCTGGGGTACGTCGCGCGGCGCAACAACACCTTCTCGTTGCACGTCCACGTCGGCGTTCGCGGTGCCGATCGCGCGGTTTTGGTATGCGACCGCCTGCGTCCGGTGCTGCCGCTGCTGCTCGCGTTGTCGTCGAGCAGCCCGCTGCTGGAAGGCTGCGACACCAATCTCCAGTCGGCACGGACGATGACCTTTACCCGCACCTTCCCGCGCTGCGGCGTGCCGGATGCGTTCGGGAGCTGGGCGGCGTACCGCGACTACCTCGAAACGCTGATCAAGGTCGGTTCGATCGTCGAAGCGACGCAGGTATGGTGGTCGATTCGGCCGCATTTGCGTCACGGCACCGTTGAAGTGCGGATTTGCGACGCGCAACCAGATGCCGGTCGCGCCGAAGCGCTCGCCGAACTGATCGCCGCGTGCGTCGCGCAGGCTGCGGCCGACATCGACGAGGGCGTTCCGTTCACCGATCCGCCGCCGCGGATGGTGGAGGAGAACCTCTGGCGCGCGATCCGCTTTGGCCTCGACGGCGACCTGATCGACCTCGCGACGCTGGAGAATTATCCAGCCGCAGCGGTGGAAGAGCGCCTGCTGGCGTGGACGGCTCCGGCGCGCGCCGCGTATGGCATCGCGGTCGGCGAGCTGGGTGTAAGTTCGGCACAACAGCAGCGCGAGATGCTGCGAGCCGGCGCCGATCACCACACGATCTACGCGAACCTCGTCGAGCAGACGATGACGACCTACGGCGCGCCGGCCTGAGCGCGGTGCGAGAGGAGCCAAGATGGACGAGCAGCAGCAGCCCAGCGAAGAGGAGCTTCGCGCCGCCTTCGAGGCCGAACTGGCGAAGGTGCATGTCGGCGATGTGATTGCGCAGACGATTGTGTCGCTGATCAATGTTGGCGCGCGTCGCGGCGGACTGACCGGCGTTGGCGAGGAGGAGCACGACCTCGGCCAGCTGGCGCTCGCGATCGAAGCGGTCCGGCGCCTGCTGCCGCTGATCGAGGAGCCGCTCGGCGAGAGCGCGAAGGAGATCAAGGACGCGCTCAGTCAGTTGCAGGTTGCGTTTGCCCAGCAAGCGCCGACCGGCGTGCAGGTACCGTCCGGCGATCCCGAGCCGAAGCAGCCGGCCCAGCCGAAGCAGCCCGAACGCCCGAACTCCGGGCTCTGGGTGCCCGGCCAATAGCGCGAATCCTCGCTGCCGGCGCGCCAATCGCGCGCCGGTAGGCAGCGGAGCGCATCCAGCGCTACGATCGGCGGCTCCCGATGGCAGAACGCCGACTGCACTCCCTCCAGCGCGTCCTCGGCGTCAACGAGCTGTTCGCGACGGCATACGGCAACGTCGGCTCGTCGATCTATTACGCGCTGGGCCTCGTCGCAAGCTACGCCCTCGGCCTGACCCCGCTGGTCTTTCTGATCACCGGTGCGTTCTTCTTCGCGACTGCCGCCTCGTATGCCGAACAGACGGCGATGTTCCCCGAAGCCGGCGGCGCGTCGAGCTTCGCGCGGCACGCCTTCAACGAGTTCGCTTCGTTCGTGGCGGCGTGGGGGCAGATGCTCAACTACGTCATCACGATCGCGACGTCGGCGTACTTCGTGCCGCACTACCTCGGGGTGCTGTGGACGCCGCTCAAGAGCGGCCCGTACGACATCATCGGCGGTGCGATCGTCGTCGTGATCTTGATGGTGCTCAACGTCGTCGGCACCAAGGAGTCGGCGAGCCTGAACGTCACGCTTGCGGTCGTCGACTTCGTGACGCAGGTCGTGATCGTGTTGGCTGGGCTTGTGTTGGTGTTCGATCCTGCGACGCTGGCCGAGAACGTGCAGTGGGGCGTCGCGCCGACGTGGAGCCAGTTTGCGCTCGCGATCCCGATCGGCATGATCGCCTACACCGGGATCGAAACGATTTCGAACATGGCCGAGGAGGCCAAGGACGAAACGAAGTCGATTCCCGCCGCGATCCAGCGCGTCGAGATCGCCGTCTTCGCGATTTACTTCACGCTGCCGGCGATCGCGCTCTCCGCTCTGCCGGTGATGTCCCGAGACGGGGAATTCGTCACGAAGCTCGGCCTGCCGGAGTCCGAAGGCGGCTTTCAGGGTGACCCGATTCTTGGGGTCGTCGAGCGGATCGACCTCGGTGTTCTCAACCATCCGGTGCAGCTGTACGTCGGCCTGCTCGGCGCGACGATTCTCTTCCTCGCGGCGAACGCCGGCCTGATCGGCGTGTCGCGGCTCGTGTACTCGATGGGGGTCCACCGGCAAATGCCGGAGCGGCTGCGCGCGCTGCATCCGAAGTTCGGCACGCCGTGGATGGGCATCATCGTCTTCGGTGGCATCGCGATTGTCCCGATCCTGCCCGGCAAGGCTGACTTTCTCGGCAATCTGTACGCGTTCGGCGCGATGCTGAGCTTCACGATCGCGCATGTCGCGCTGCTGCGGATGCGCGCGAAGTACCCCGACCGCGCCCGGCCGTACAAGTCGCCGCTGAACGTGCGGATCGGCGACTACGAACTGCCGCTGCTCGGCGTGATCGGCGGCCTCGGCACCTTCGCCGCATTCGTGGTCGTCGCGTGGCGCAACCTCGGTGGGATCTCGTACGCCGGGTTTGCGTGGCTACTGGCCGGCACGATCGCGTATCCGCTGGCGCGGCGCCGGATGGGCCTGGATCTCACGACCACCGTGAAGGTCGAGATTCCCAGGCCGGTCATCGAGCACGAAACCGAATACGACTCGATCATCGTGTGGTTCGATGCGTCGCGCTTCAACGAAGATACCCTCGCGACGGCGGTCCGGCTCGCGGCGCGTCGCCAGCGTTCGATCACGGTGCTCGTGACCATGCAGATCCCCAACAGCGTGCCGCTCGACGCGAAAACGCCCGAGCTGAAGGCGAAGGCGCGGGCGATCATCGATCAGGCGAAGGTGCTGACGAAGGGCCGGTCGGTCGGTGAGATCGTGCCGGTGCGCGCCGGCCAGGAGGGCCGCGTGATCGTCGATCGCGCCAAGCAAAAGCGCGCCCGCGCCGTGCTGCTGTCGGTGCCGCGTGGCGGCGCGACGCGCTCCTACCTGCCGCGCGTGCTCGACACCGTGCTCGGCGAACGCCCCTGCCGCGTGATCGTCGACACCCCCGCTCCGCCGGCCTCCGGCTCACGATCGCCGGAACCGGAGATGGTCAAATGACGGTCGTTCGGGCACTCGCGCTCCTGACCGCCGTGTTGGGGCTGCTGATGATCGTCACCGCACTGGCCGGAGGCGGCGGGCTTGGCTCGTACGGCGTGCTGGTTGGCGCGTTCTTCCTCGCGGCCGGCGTCGCGCGGCTGCGCTTGATCGCTGTGCGCGAGCGGGAACGGCGATGAACCTCCAGCGTTTTCAGCCGCATATCGACGAGCGGTACGTCTTCTCGCGTCTTGGCGGCCTCGCGTGGGCCGGCATCGCGACCACGATCTACGTGACGATCGGCGTCGTCGTTGACCGTGCGGCCGGGCTGTCGGTCGCCGCGTTCCTGATCGTTGCCGTCTTCGTGGGGTTGACGGCGCTGAGTTATACCGAGCTGACGGCGCTGCGCGACCAGCAAGGCCGCCGGCTCGCCGATCCGCCGGGTGCAACCGGCTTCGCGCGGCTCGCCTTCGACGAGTTGGTCAGCTTCATCGCCGGATGGGCGGTGGTGCTCGATCTGCTGCTGTTGACGGCGATCGGCGCCGAAGCGTTCTCCGGGTATCTCGCGTCGATCGTGCCTTCGGCGCGCGACAGCGGCGCGGTGCTGGCGCTGCTGGGGATCGGGTTGATCACCGGCGTCGCAGTACGCAACGCGCGTGGTCCGAATCTCGCGAAGGGCATCGGCATCCGCCTCCTGCTGGCACTCGACGCGCTGGTCCTCGGCGTGCTCGCGGCGCTGCTGCTGGCCGAAAGCATCGATCAGCATCTGGCGCTGTGGGAGTTCACCGACGGCGTGCGACTGCGCGACATCGCGTACGCGGCAACGGTCGGGGTCGTCGCCGTTACCGGCTTTGAGACGGCCGCGACGCTGTCAGGCGAGACGCGACTGCCGCTCGGCCGGCGCGCGCGTTTCCTGATCGGGCTGGCGATCGGTTCGGTCGTCACGCTGGTGCTCGCCGGGGCACTGGGTGCTGCGCATCGCGCCGAACTGGCGGAGCCGGGGCATCTCAACGCGCCGGTTGCGTGGCTCGCGAGCGGCCTTCAACCGGCGTGGTTGGCCGACGGCATGCGGATCGTCGTCGCGGTGCTCGCGGCCTCGACGCTTGCGGTGTCGACGAACGGCGCGATGCTCGCGGTCGCGCGGCTCTCGTCGACGCTGGCGATGTCACGACAGATCCCGGCGAGCGTCGGCCGGCTTTCGCCACGCTTCGGCACACCGACCCTGGTGATCGCGATCGTCGGCGTGCTGACGGCGCTGCTGGTCGCGCTGCTCGACCTCCGCACGCTGATCGGGCTCTACGCCTTCGGCGCGCTGCTGGCTCTGACGATCGTGAACGGCGCGCTCCTGCGGCTGCGCTTCACGATGCCCGATGCCCAGCGCCGCTTCCGTGTGCCGTGCTCGATCGAGGTTGGCGGTGGCAGCGTGCCGATCCCGACCGTGCTCGCACTGACCGCTGCGCTTGGCGGCTGGATTGCCGTGCTGTGGCTGCATCAGCGCTCCGGCGTCGTTGGTGGCGTTTGGATGGCCGGCGGGATCGTGCTGTACGTCGGCAGCCGCTCGCGGGCCCATCTGCCGCTGCGCAAAGCGGTCGTCGTTCCGCGAACGGTGCTCAGCCGTGATACCGCGCACGGCGAGTTCGGGTCGATCCTCGTCCCGGTCTTCGGCCGCAAACTCGACGACGACATCGTGCAGAGCGCCGGCCGGCTCGCGCGCGACCGCACGCTCGATCTGGAGGAGAGCGGTGGCGCGCAGATCGAAGCGATCTGGGTGTTTGAGGTACCGATGTCGCTGCCGCTCACCAGCCCGATCGACGACGAGCGGCTGAAGGCTGCACGCGGTGCGTTGGCGCGCGCCAAGGCCGTTGGCGAGGAGTACGACGGCGTTGCCGTCGCGACGGCAACGGTGCGCGCACGCCGAGCGGGGCAGGGAATCGTCGATGAGGCGCGCCGCCGTGGCGTCGACGTGATCGTGATGGCCGCCGAGGAGCCGTCCCGCGTGCGTGGCGGCTCGACGTACGGTGGCACCGGCGATTTTTCGGGTCGTGCCCTCGGTCCGACAACCACCTACGTGATGGCGCATGCGCCATGTCGCGTGCTGTTGACCGCTCCGCCGCTGGGCGACCGTGCCGTCTCCGAAGTCGATGGCGACTCGGCTGCCCGCCCCGCGCGGTAGAGGAGTAGATTCTCGCGCATGTTCGTGCTCGTGCTCGGTGCCGGCCGCGTTGGTGAACGCGTCGCGCGCTTCGCCATGACCCAAGGCCACACGGTGTCGGTGCTCGATGAAGATCCGCTCGCGCTGGACCGGCTCGATGCCGGTGTCGACGGCGGCTGGGAATCCGCTGGCGGGCGCTTCGCGGTCGGCACGGCACTGGAGTCGGCGGCGCTTGAAGCGGCCGGGATCTCCGAAGCAGATCTGTTCATCGCGTCGACCAACGGCGACAACACGAACATCGTGATGTCGCAGGTGGCCAAGGAGCGCTACGGCGTTGAGCGGGTGCTGTGCCGCGTTGCCGACCCGGCCCGCGCGGAGTGGTACGAGTCGCAGGGGCTCAACGTGATCTGCGGGACGCGGATCGCGATCAGCTTGTTCGAGAACGAGTTGCGCGTCGACTAGGTGGTTGATTCCGTGAAGGGCTGTTGTGGGAATCAATCATCGCGATGATCGGCGTGTCGTTCTGCACCTTCGTCGCGCGCTGCGACCTCACCCCGCGTTCGGAGGTTTGAGATGTTCATGGTGATTGCCGGTGGCGGCAAGGTGGGCCTGAACCTCGCCCGCGAACTGCTGGAAAAGGGCCACGAGCTGACGCTGATCGAGCAGGTGCGCCCACGGTTCATCCGCTTGGAGCGAGAGCTTGAGCATGTCGCCCAGTACGGCGACGCGACCGAGCTGTGGGTCCTTGAGCGGGCCGGGATCGCACGGGCCGACATGGTGATCGCCGTCACCGGTGACGATGAGGACAACATCCTGATCTGCCAGGTCGCGAAAGAAAAGTACGGCGTCGAGCGGATCATCGCCCGCTGCAACAACCCGCGCAACCTCCAGCATTTCAAGCTGCTCGGGATCGAACCGGCCGTCTCCGCGACCGACCTGATCCTCAACCTGATCGAGCATTCGCTGCCGGGCCACGGCCTGGTGCGGCTGCTTGACCTGTCCGGCGACCAGCTGGAGATCATCGAAGTCGAGGTGCAAGCCGGCGCGTTCGCCGATGGCAAGCGCGTCGCCGATGTGGACCTGCCCGATGGTGCCCGGATCATTTCGCTGCTGCCGCGCGACGCCTGCGGCTTCGTGCCGAAGGACAGCTCGATGATTCGGGCCGGCGACGAGGTACTCGTGATCCTCGATCCGGGGCTTGAAGAGGCCGTGATGGCGCCGTTCCGCACCGCGTAGGCGCCCCGTACCTCCGACGACGAAACGACGATGGCCGAGCTTTCACGCGACGTGTTGATTATCGGCGCCGGTGTGGCCGGTGCTTCGACGGCGAAGGAGCTTCGGCGGCTCGGCTATGCCGGTTCGATCTTGCTGCTTGGCCGCGAGCTCGATGCGCCGTACGAGCGGCCACCGGCGACGAAGGAGTATCTCGCCGGCAAGATCGCGCGTGACGCGGCGACTTGGCTTTCGGCCGACTGGTGCGCCGAGCATGATGTCGAACTGCGGTTGCGCACGAGCGTGCTGAAGGTCGATACGGCGGCGAAGATCGCCAAACTCCAGGGCGGCGACGAGGTGTCGTACCAGCACGTGGTGTTTGCGACCGGCGCGAACGTGCGGCGGCTCAACATCGACGGCAACGACCTGGAAGGGCTGCACTACATCCGGGCGCTGCGCAACGCCGATTCGATTCGCGGCGAGCTGCCGCAGGTGCAGCAGGCGGCGACGATCGGCGGCAGCTATATCGGCTGCGAGGTCGCCGCGACGCTGCAATCGCATGGGATCGACGTGACCGTGGTGATGCAGGAGGAACATCCGATGCAGCTCGGCTTCGGCGTACAGGCCGGGCGGTATGTGCGGTCGGTGTTGGAAGCCAACGGCGTGACGGTGCTCGGCGGCAAGCAGGTCGAGGGGTTGTTGGGCGATGATGAGCGGGTTGAGTGGCTGCGGTGTACCGATGGCACGGAGGTACCGGCGCAGCTGGTGGTACTCGGCATCGGCGCCGTCCCGGATGTGATGACGGCGAAGGGCGCCGGCTTGGAGCTGGGGGAGAGCGGCGGCATCAAGGTCGATGCGCAGTTGCGCGCGTCGGCGCCCGGGGTGTGGGCGGCCGGTGACTGCGCCGAGTTCGAGAGCGTGCTGTTCGGGGATCGCCGCCGGATCGAGCATCAGGATGTCGCGATTGAGATGGGCCGCACCGTCGCGCGCAACATCAACGGCGCCGATGAGGACTTTGCGTTTGTGCCGTACTTCTGGAGCGACCTGTCGGACTGGCTGAGCCTTGAATATGTCGGCAACGCCTCTAAAGGCTGGGATGAGGAGCTGGTGCGCGGCTCGATCGATGAGGGTACGTTCAGCGTGTGGTACGTCAAGGATGGCGTGCTCGCGGCGACGCTCAGCATCGGCCGCGCAGAGGATCTGATGCAGGCGCGGCGGTTGATCGCGCAGCGCGCACCGGTCGAGGCGCTGCGCGACGCAGTGCCCGATCTCGACGCCGATCTCGCGGCGCTGTAAGAACGCCTCGTTGGCGCACCGTCTGCGGGCGACGTGTTCGGGCGCGAGCCGCTACCCTATGCGGAGCCAGTTTGGCCCTTGGGGATTGGTGTAATTGGCAACACAGCGGATTCTGGTTCCGTCATTCTAGGTTCGAGTCCTAGATCCCCAGCTATCGAAAGCGCCCGAGTGATCGGGCGTTTTCTGCGTTTCCGGGGGCGATTGACTCCCAGATTTGGTACCTCACTGGCAAGAGGGAGGTTCGAGACTCCTACTGGACGCCCGCCTCAAGTCTCTTCCCGCGCGCGGTCATGTTTTGCGGCGTGGCGGCCGATCACCTAGGATGGTGAAGACAAGAGAGTGTGACCGATGACCCGCGACGAATACGAAGAGCTGCGCGAACTTGTGACGTTCGACATTCGCAACGCACAGAAGATGTATCGGGAACTCGGTCACCCGGCGTCCCAGACGCCAGATTCGTTCGGGGCACCAATCGACTTGTCCACGACGACGCGGGCACTCCCGAGCGATATTTCCTTGACGATCCCGGCCGGCTCCAGTTCACGCTAGAACAGGCCGAGTACGCGCTCGACGTTGCCCCGAGTCACATAGAGGGCGTGGTACACGCAGCCGCGATTCTTGCGCATGGCATTGCGTACACGCAAGCGTTTCGAGACGGGAACCGGCGTACGGCGAGCCTTATTACGCGCCGGTTTTTGGCCAGCTCCGGCCTTGGGTATGTCAGCCCGCTTGGGCATGACGATCACTGGCTCGCCCGTTATCTCAACGGGACGGTCGAACCCCGCAAGGCATGGTACGGCGTCGAGCGATACCGCGATCTGTTTCACCGCCGCGCGATCAACCGCCGGCGCGTCGGATAGGCCTTGCGTGGCTGAGGATGCCGCCTCAAACCGCGCGTAAAGGTTCGAGTTCGAGCCGATGGGTGATGCTGCGGCGGGCCGTGGTTACGCGAGCGGGCCGACCCCAACCGGTGTGCGATGTCGCACGCAGCGGGGAGAGTCGGTAGCTTCCCGCGCATGCAGAGCGCCGCCGGACCTGACCTTCAGCAGTTGCGCGAACGGATCGTGCAACTCAGTTCCGGGTTGGAAGCGTGGGTCGCCGGCCAGCACGCCCCGCTGCGCCACCGCCACGACGCCAGTGCGGGTGCGCACGAATGGCGGATTCAGGCGCCAAGCGACGTACCGGCTGAACTCGCGCAGCACGCCGCTGCGGTCCTCTCCGGCCTCCGCGACCACCTCAACGCCGCCGTCCGCGACGCCGCCGACCGGACCGGAACGCCGCCCGAACAACTCGACGCCCTGCGTTTTCCTGTGGCCAGCACCCTCGGGGAATTTGAACAGCTGGCAGCGACCGGCCTCGCCGGTGCCAGCGACGCGCTCCAAAGCGCGATCGAACAACTCCAGCCATACCAACTGTCGGCGGCCGCGCTTGGTGCGAACCTCCGCGTGATCGTCAGACTCGCCGATGCAGCCGACGCCGGGGAGATCGACGGCGCGCTCGTGATCGCCAGCGGCGTCGACCCGCGCACGATCGAAGTGAGTGCCGGCCAGGCAGGCGCCAGCGCCGACGTGACCGCTGGATACGGGATCGGAAAACCGGCCGACGGCGAACTGGCGCTGCGGATCGTCGTGCGTCCCGCCACGACCCCGATCCAGGTGCAGCCGTTCGACCCGCCATCGCTCGTGGTCGCCTTCGGTAACGCCGACGCGCGCGTGAGTGTTCCCGACCTCCACAACCTCGTCGCGACCGTCGAACGCGCCTGCAATGACCTCGCGCGCGTCGGCGCCGGCACCGTGGCCGTGAGCGACGTCCCGCTCACGCCGCCGTCCGCCTGACCTCGCTCTCCGACAAGCACACAGCGCCTCAGCGAGCTGCCGCGTCTCCGGCTGCGGTGTCGTGGCGGCGCCACGACGCGTCGAGTTGCGCATACCGGCCACCGGTGGCGATCAACTGCTCATGTGTGCCGGACTCCACGATCCGGCCGCCCTCCAGCACCGCGATGCGATCGGCGTGGCGGATCGTGCTGAGGCGATGCGCGATCACGACGACGGTGCGGCCCGCCATCAACGTCCGCAGGGCCGCGTCGATCCGGCGCTCCGACTGCGGATCGACCGCTGCCGTCGCCTCGTCGAGAATCAACAGGCGCGGATCGGCGACCAGCGCCCGCGCGAACGCGAGCAGTTGCCGCTGTCCGCCCGAGAGCTGTACGCCGCGCTCACCGATCTCCGTCGCGAGGCCGCCGGCCGACGCCGCGACGAACTCGTCGGCACCGACCGCCCGCAGTGCCGCCCACAGCGCGTCGTCGCTGGCCTGCGGCGCACCGAACCGCAGGTTTTCCGCGATCGAACCAGAGAACAGGAACGGCTCCTGCGGCACGATCCCGAGTTGGCGGCGCAACGAACGCTGCGTCACCGTCCGCAGGTCGTGGCCGTCGATCAGCACGGCGCCGAACGTCGGATCGTAAAAGCGCGCGAGGAGCTTCGCGATCGTCGACTTCCCGGCACCGGTCGCGCCGACAAGCGCAAGTGTTTGCCCCGCCGGCAGCGTCAGGTTCACCCGCTCCAGCGCCCACGGCAGCTCGTCGCGGTACCGGAACGACACGTCACGCAGCTCCAGCCGGCCGGTCACCGGCCCGAGTGCCGTCGCTTCGGGCGCGTCGCGCAAGGTCACCGGTTCGTCGAGCAACGCGAAGATCTTGTCGAGCGCCGCGACCCCGGACTGGTACGTCGTATACAGCTGGCTGAGCTGCTGAATCGGATCGAAGAAGCTCCCGAGCGTCGCCATGAACAACACGAGCACGCCGATCGTCGTGTCGCCGCGCACCACCGCGAACCCGCCAACCCCGAGTACCAGCACCGTCGCCAACGCGCTCGCGAACTCGACGGCCGGGAAGTACGCGGCATTGAGGTGAACCGTTGCCAGGTTCGCCCGGCGGTTCTCCTCGTTGAGTTGCGCGTAGCGCGCCAAGTGCTGCGCCTCGCGACCGAAGCTGCGTACGACCCGCACCCCGGCCAGCATCTCCTGGAGCTCGGCGGTCAGCGCGCCGATCGTCTCACGGGTGCGGCGGTAGGCGCCGGCCGACGCGACGCGGAAGATGACCGATCCGCCGATCACGAACGGCAGCACTGCGAAGCTCAGCAACGCGAGCGCCGGGTCGTACACGAGCAAGATCACCATCGCGCCGAACAGCGTGAGCGACGACTGAAACAGCGTGACGACCGCGTCGGTGACGAGCGTGTCGAGCGCCTGCACGTCGTTGGTGAGCCGCGAGATCAGCACGCCGGTGCGCTGTCGTTCGAAGAATGCGATCGGTAGGCGTTGCAGGTGATCGAAGATCGCGATCCGCAGATCCTGCAATGCGCGTTGGCCGACCCAGCTGACGAGATACGTCATCGCCGCCGTGCCGGCCCACACGACGACCGCCGAGATGAGGAACAGCCCGACGATGACCGTCAGTACCTGCGCGTTGCCGGCACGAATCCCGTCGTCGATCGCGTGCTTGACCAGCGGCCCAGGGGCGAGACTCGCCGCGGTCGCCGCGATCATCGAGGCGAACATCGCGATCGTCCGCGTGCGATAGGGCCGCAGGAGCCGCAGCAGTCGGAGCAGTTTGCCGCGCCCGCTCACAGTCCCTCCACCTCGCGGGCGGCGAGCGTCAGGCTCGGGGCGTACTCGGCGCCGAGATCGGTCAGCTCGCGAAACAGGCGGCAGCGTTCGCGCAGTTCACCAGCGGTGCCCCGGTCGACGAGCCGCCCGCCGTCGAGCACGACGATCGTGTCGGCCAGCGTGAGCGTCGCCGGGCGGTGCGTCACGATCAACGCGGTGCGCGTGCCGATCGCGTCGCGCAGTGCGTCGACGAGCCGCAGTTCGGTCGCGGCGTCGACGGCGGCGGTCGCGTCGTCGAGGATGAGCACGCGCGGTTCGGCGAGCAGCGCGCGGGCAATTGCGAGCCGCTGGCGCTGTCCACCGGAGAGCGTCAGGCCCCGTTCGCCAATCCAGGTGTCGTAGCCGTCAGCCATCTGCTCGATCGCGTCGTGCAGTTGCGCGGCGCGTGCGACCCGTTCGATCTCGTCGCGCGTGGCGTGCGGTCGTGCGTAGGCGATGTTGTCGGCGATCGTGGCGGTGAAGAGAAACGGGCTCTCGTCAACGACGGCGACGTGGCGGCGCAGCGTGACGGGATCGAGCATCCGCAGGTCGACGCCCTCAAGCCGCACGGTGCCGCTGGTCGGGTCGTAGAGCCGCGATACCAGCGACGCCAAGGTGCTCTTGCCCGAGCCGGTCGGGCCCACGAGCGCGACGACCTCGCCACCGGCGACGTGCAGATCCACGTCGTCGAGTGCGTTTGCTGACGCCCCGGCAAACCGCAAACCGACGCGCTCGAAGTCGAGCCTCCCGCTGCCGCGTGGCAGCGGCTGCGGCTCGGCGGGGGCGATGATCTGCGGTTTGCGGTCGATCACCTCGAAGAGGCGCGCGCCGGATGCGACCGCGCGCTGCGCCATCCCGAGCGACGTGCCGAGCGTGCGCATCGGGCCAAGTAGCGCGAGCACGTAGCCATAGAACGCGGTGAACTCTCCGATGGTGATTGAGCCGTCGATCACGCTCCGGCCGCCGAGTAGCAGCACGAGCGCCAAACCGGCCTGCGGCAGCAGGCCGATCAATGGGTTGTAGAAGGCGCGCAGCCGCGTCGCTGCCATCGATTGCGCAAAGACGCGATTCGCAGCCAACCGGAAGCGGGCCCGTTGGCGATCTTCGCGCGCGAACGCACGCACCAGTCGAATGCCGGAGAGGCTCTCCTCAGCTTCGGCGGTGAGTGCGCCGACGCGCTGCTGCACCTCTTGCAGCGATGGCCGCGCACGCAGGCCGTAGCGTCGGGCGATCCACACGACGAACGGCACCGGTGCGAGCGCTTCGAGTGCCAGCGACCGATTGATCATGAGCATCGCAAGGGCCGACAGCACGATCGTTAGCGCCGATTGGACCATGAAGATCAGGCCGTAGCCGAGGAAGAACCGCACTGCGGCGAGATCGACCGTCGAGCGCGACATGAGCTGTCCCGTGCGGCTGCCTTCGAAGTACGCCAGTTCGAGCGCTTGCAAGTGGGTGGCGAGCTGCTGGCGCAGATCGCGTTCGACGCCGAGCGATACGCGGCCAGCGATCTCCCGGCGCGCGACGGTCAGCACCCAGCGTGCGGCGGCGGCGCCGACGAGCGCCCACATCCACGCGATGAGCGCGCGGCGGTCGCCGGTGTTTGCGGCATCCACGGCGCGGCCACTGATCGCAGGGATCGCGACCGTGCCCAGCATCGCGAGCAATGCGAAGAGCACCGACAGCACCGAGCCGGTTCGGTACGGCCTCAGGAAGCCGAGGAGACGGGCAAAGATCCGCACCGCTTGGATGCTAGGCCGGCTGGGGGTGGCCGGAGTTGCGCAGCCCGAAATGACGAAGGGCCACCGGGAGGTGGCCCATCCTGCAACCGATCAAGCGGAGTGCGGTTTCTCGGCCGGGTGTGGCGGCCGTGCAGCTCCTACTGCTGTTCGCGGCCAGCACGGCGCAGCGCCGCGCCGGTGCCGGCGAGCCCGAGGCCGGCGATCGCGATCAGGCCGGCTTCAAGGCCAGTGAACGGCAGCGTGCTGGTGCTGGTCGTCGAAGGCGATGCAGCGGCGGCGGGGGTGGCCGTCGGCGACGTGTCGTCGTCGCTCCCGGAGTCGGTGTCGTCCTGAACGACGGTGTCGCCCTCGTCGTACGCATCCTGCGTCGCCGACGCGGCAAACGAAGCGGCAGGGCTGACGAACAGCAAGGAGAGAGCGAAAGGAAGGACGCGGCGGTGCAGCATAAAAAGGGGGGGCCGGTTGCAGGTCGGACTTTCTGGAGTCTATCTAAATGAACGCAACTGAACAATCCGGTCGGCGCCGCTGTGCCAGAGCTTGTGCCGAACCGTCGCTCCGGCCCTGCGCGCATGCTCCTGCGCTGCGTACGTCCGGTGGGGCGGGCGAACGGAGTGATAGGGCGTCCGGCTGGGTATGCCTGCCGGCAGGTATGGAACCGGTGACGATCGCAGACATCGACACGCACGCCGCTGCGGCCCAGCCGACCAGTTGGGAAGAGGCGAGCGGCGCGACCGCAGCACCTCGCCGGAGGGAACACCTTCGGAACTGCAAGGAGCACTGCAAGCCACGGATGGCAATGCACACCGGCGCCTGTTGTCTCGCAGATCGGTCACAAGATGATCGGTGAGACGGCCGGGAAGGCGTGCGGCCCCCCGTTTCGCGTGGCTATCGCGCCGCGGCAGCTGCGGCGACTGCGAGTTGGTCGGCACGATCGTTGAGCGCCTTGTGTTCGTGGCCGTCACCGGTTTCGTGGCCCCGCACCCAATGCCAGCGAACGGCGCCGAGTCGCTGCACTTCGGCGTCGAGCGCCTGCACGAGATCTTGATTTTTGACCGGTGAACCTGACGCGGTTTTCCAGCCCTTGCGTTTCCAACCCGCCAGCCATGTCGTCATCGAGTTGACCAGCAGCTGCGAATCGGTGACGACGCAGACATCGGCGCCGTCGGCCTGCGCTCGCAGCCCTGCGAGCGCGGCGGACAGCTCCATGCGGTTGTTGGTCGTAGGCGATTCGCCGCCGGACAGCTCAACTGGGTTGCCGCCGCCGGGAGGAACGATGATCGCTGCCCAGCCGCCGGGGCCGGGATTTCCGCTGCATGCGCCGTCGGTCCAGATCAGCGCCTCGCCGGGGCGCTGCTCGACAGGGAGTTCGACGACCGGCTTGCGGGGGCGGGGGCGGGGACGACGGGCAGCGGGAGGCATCTGCAGCCGATGGTAGGGCGAACTCAGGCGGGCAGGTCGCGTGCGCCGGCCGCGCCGCCGGAGTCGGCTGCTGCGCGAATGGTCTGGTCGCTGGCGGCAGCTGGCTCGAGCTCGGACGGCAACACGGCCCGCATCCAGTCGCCGAGTTCGCGCAGCGCGCGGCGCGCCTCGGGGGCGCCGACCCACATCGCCACGACGTGGCCTTGCCCTTCGTATCGCTCCAATTGCACGGTCCCGCCGGCCGCCGCGATCCGTTGCGCGAAGCCGACGCCGTCGTCGAGCAACAGCTCGGCTCCACCGACCTGTACCAGCGTCGGCGGCAGCGCACGCAGCAGCTCATCCGGTGCGTGGTAGGGCGAAATGTGCCAGTCGTGGCGCGCCGCCTCGTCTGGCACCAGCGCGCGGCTGATGCGGTCGAGGACTTGGCCGCCGATGAACGATTCGGTCGGCAGGTTCGAGCGGTGCGAAGCTCCGCCGTTGGCGAGATCGAGCCAGGGGGACAGCAGCACCAAGCCGGCTGGGCGGGGCAGTCCGGCCTCTACGGCGGCGAGCGCGACGCCGGCCGCGAGGCCGCCGCCAGCCGAATCGCCGCTCACCACGATCCCCTGTGGCGGGTAGCCGTCGTCGAGCAGACCGCGATACGCCGCAACGGCATCGGCGAAGCTGTCGCGCAACGAGACTTCCGGCGCCATCCGGTAGTCGACGCTGGCGACCGGCGTCGCCGATACCTGCGAGATGCGGGCCGTCAGTCCACGGTGTGTGCGCGGCGAACCGACGACGTAGCCGCCACCGTGGAGGTACAGCACGACGCGCGTGCGCTGTGCCAACGCCGACGCCGCCCGTGGCGCAACGACCCACTCCACCGGGACGCCACCGAGCTGGGTGTGCTCGATCTGTATGCCCCGCAGGAGTTGCGCGCGCGCCGCTCCTTCGAACGCGCGCCGGCCGATTCGGATCCCTCGGCGGGTCGGGCGCCACGCGGCGATCGCCGGATATACCGTCCGGCGTAGGCTCCGCGCCATGCGTGCGCTGCTCGGGCTTGCCGGCCCGAAGGTGCGGTAGATCGCGGAACCGGCGACGATCCGCTCGATCTCTTCGGCATAGGTTGCGCGTGCCATGACTCCTTCCTATCGCACCGGCGCGGCGGCAGAGGCCGAACCTGCCGCCGCGCACCACATCGATTGCGCCGATTCGGCAGACTGCACCTCTCGCCGCCCTGCCGGTGCAGGCGTTCGATTTGGCCTCAGGGAGCTGCACCTATGCCCACGCTCACGCGCGACGGCGCGATCTTCACGCTCAACCTCGGAGATGACGAGAACCGCTTCAATCCGCCGTGGGTCGAGGCCGTCACGGCGGCGCTCGATGAGGTGGAAGCGGCGACCGGGCCGAAAGCGTTGGTGACGACCGCGACCGGCAAATTTTGGTCGAATGGCCTCGATCTGGCGTGGATCGGCGAGCATCTTGAGGAGGCGCAGGCGTTCGTCGACAGCGTGCATGAGTTGTTCGCCCGGCAGTTGTTGCTGGCCGCCCCGTCGGTCGCCGCGATTCAGGGCCACAGCTTCGCGGCCGGTGCGATGCTGGCGCAGGCGCACGACTTCCGTGTGATGCGGGCCGATCGCGGCTTCTGGTGTACGCCTGAGGTGGACATCTTCATTCCGTTCACGCCCGGCATGGCGGCGCTGCTGCAAGCCCGGCTGCCGGTGAACACGGCGCATGAGGCGATGACGACCGGGCAGCGGTACGGTGGCGCGGCGGCGGTCGAGGCGGGGATCGTGCAGGCAGCCGAACCGGAGGAGAACGTGCTCGCTCGTGCGACCGAAATCGCCGCCGGCCTGGCGGAGAAGGACGCGAACACGCTCGGCCGGATCAAGGCGCGGATGTACGGGCATGTCGCCGACGTGTTGCGCGACACGCACGCAAACCGTCTTGGCGAGTAGCGCTGCGCCGCCTCGCGGCCGGGGCGCGGGTGGCACGAAGCGCGGTGCCGGCTACGTGCCTTCGACCGAGACGATGTACTCGGCGAGTGTGCTGATCTGATCGGCGGAGAGCCGGTCTTTGAACGCCGGCATCGGTCCGTCGCCGTTGGTCACCGTGTCGATGATCTCGTCGCGGCCGGGCTTGGCTTTGTCGAGGTCCGGTCCGATGTTGCCGCTGCCGCCGGCCGCTGCGAGCTGATGGCAGCTCACGCAGCCCGCCTTCTGGAAGATCTCCTTGCCGGTGCTCGCTTGAAGCTGTGAACCGGTGGTCGAGCTGGAACCGGTGGTCGACTCGGAGCTTCCGCTGCTGCCGCAGCCGGCGGCCAGCGCAACGGTTGCTGCGATGCCGAGGATGGCAGCGCGGCGACCCGTACGCGACGACACGGTCAAGGAACGGGGGAAAGGCATAGTAGCCCGACCTCCGGGTCAGAGCCCTCGCTTGATGAACAGGTCTTGCTCCCACCCGTTCCCGTCGGTGGCGAAGTTCGTCGAGCGGGAGACGAACACCAGGCTGTGACCATCCGGTAGCCAGCCGCCGCTGCTGCCCGGCAGGTTCCACAGCGTCGAAGCGCCGTTGCCCTGCACCCCGTCGGGACGCGCCGAAACCAGGGCGATGGCGCCGCCGTCCAGCGTTCGGACGACGATGTCGGCACGCTCGTTGGCGTCGAGTACGCCGGGCACCAGGTCGACGGAGTCGGTCTCGAACGCGATCCGCGTGCCGTCAGGCGACCACTTCGGCAGGCGGTGCTCGAACAGCTTGAACTCGCCCGCCGTCGTCGCCGACACGGCGTTCAGCGCACCGGTCGCGAGGTTCTTGACGAACACGTCCGCGCCACTGTTGTTATCGCCGACGACGAGGTTGTCGGCTTTGGAATCGAACGCGAGCTGTGTGCCGTCGGGCGACCACGCCGGCCACTCGCTCATCCCGTTGGCCTGCGCACCGGAGGCCGTCGTTGAGACTCGCGTGATCGGGAGCGCGCCGCCGGTCCACAGATTCGTCAGATCCTTGACGAAGAGGTCGGACGCCACGTTGGTGTCGCCGTCGACGAGCTGCCGGCTGTCCGACTGGAACGCGACCTTCTTGGAGTCCGGCGACCACACCGGATGGGTGGAACCGTTCGGTGCCGAGTTGACCTGTGGCTGCCCGCCGGTAGCGGTCGCGCTGATCGGTGCCCGCCGGTCGTTGGTGAGGTCCCAGACGTAGAGTTTGCTGTCGCTCACCGCAGTGTTCGTGCACGGCGAATCGGCGGCCGAGAAGCAATAGTCGCCGTACGAGCCGTATGCGATCTTGCTGCCGTCGGGGGACCACGCGATGTCGATCGACGCGCGTTCGGCGATCACGCCAACGGAGTCGTCGACGATGCTCTTGGAGAGCAGGAATGGTGCGCGAAGCGTGCCGACATCGACCAGGTTCGTGGCCGAGCTGGTGAACAGCACTTCGGTGGAGTCCGGCTTCCACGCAAGGCCACGCGCGCCACTGCTACTGCTGCTGTCGTTGGAAAGTGCCCCGTCCTGCGATTGATCGAGCACGCGGATCGCGCTGCTGGCAATGGTTCTGAGATACAGGTGGGCAAAGCCGTCTGCGACTCCGGGCACGAGATTTGTCGCTTTCGACCAGAACGCAACGTACTGCCCGTTCGGTGAGACGGCGGCTTGCGTGACGTCGTTGCCGTCGCTCGCTGTGCCGTCTGCGGCGACGTTGAGCTGCGTAAGCTCACCGAAGTTGATGCTGCCGCTACTACTGGCGGAGGTGTTGCCGGAGGAAGTGTTGCCGGAGGAGGTGTTGCCGGAGGAAGCACTGCTGGAAGACGGCGAGGTCGTCCCGCTGCTGCTGACCGGCGTCGTCCCGAGACCGGTCAAGGTGACGGCATCGACGTAGACGCCGCCGCCTTGTTTGCTGACGGTGATCTTGACGCTACCCGAGCCGCTGAACTTCACCGTCTTGAACGCCTTCTTTTTGGCGGAGGTCTTGACGATGGCGCGCTTTTTGCCGCCGACGGTGATCGTTGCCGTGCCGCGTGCCTTCCCAAACTGGAAGGTCACACTGCCGCCCGATGTTGCGGCGGTCGAGGCGGTGAGCGTCGCACCTTTTTTCGCCGACTTCAGCAGCGTCTTTTCGAAGGCAGACTGCTGCGACACCTTCGACCACTTGCCGCTCGTTTTCAGTGCTCGGTCGTCGACGGTGAGGTCGGCGGCCATCGCATGACCGGCGCTCGCGGAGAGCAGTACTGCCAAAGCGGCGACCTTGGCCGGTCGGCGAACACAGATGGACATACACGAATCATACGGGCACGCGCAAACCGGCTCTGAGGCGGTTCGCCGCTGCCGCCCGTTCGAGTTCGAGCAGGTGGCGTTTGCGGTGCATCCCACCGGCGTATCCGGTCAGCGTGCCGTCGCTGCCGACGACGCGATGGCACGGCACGATCACCCCGATCGGGTTGCGGCCGACCGCGCCGCCGACCGCGCGCGGCGAAGATGGTGCCGCGAGCGAGGCGGCGATCGCGCCGTAGGTCGTCGTCTCACCGTACGGAATCGTTTGCAGCGCGTCCCATACCGCCAGTTGGAAGGTGCTGCCGGCCGGCGCGAGCGGCAGCTCGAAGTCGCGCAACTCGCCGCGCCAGTAGGCGTCGAGCTGCTGCACGGCGTCGCGCAGCACCGTCGCGTGTGCGTCTCGGCGCGCATCCTGGGGGATCGGACGGTCGTGCCGCTGCCCGGTGAAGGTGAGCTGGGTCAGCCCGCCATCGGCCGCAACGAGCACCAGTTCGCCGAGCGTGTCGTGCTGCACCGTCGTGTAGATCGTCATCCGGGATCTCGTGAAGCGGGAAATTGCGCGTGCGGGGGGAGGCCGGAACGTCGCGGAAAACGATCGCAGGCCCCGCAACGTGCGGGGCCTGCGGGAATGCCGGTAGAGAGACTCGAACTCCCGACACGCGGATTATGATTCCGCTGCTCTAACCGACTGAGCTATACCGGCCGGGCGCCCGATCCTAGCGAAGCGCGTCGCATCGCGATCCACGCGCGGCCAGCGGTGCGCCGCGTGGGAGCTGGCGAGGCTCGACCGCCGGCGGCGCGCGTGCCCGCCGACGCCGGCTGACGCACCTGGACCGCCGATCGGCAC
>JASGGQ010000024.1:0-24527 GCA_047604965.1 Patulibacter sp.
GCTCGCCAAGCGGCTGCGGTGGGAGAGCGAGAATGGCGGGACGGAACTCTCCGCCGGCGACCCAGCGGACCTCCGCGCCGCGCTCGACCTCCTCGGCATCGAACACCACGACGCCTCCGACGACTGAGCTGCGCGCAAAATCCCGGGCATGCGTGGCGCTGCGGCGAGTTTGCGTGTGTGTCCACCCCGCGCCGTTCAAGGTCGCGTTCCGCACGCCGATCTTGTGGGCGTATGGCCGCTTCGAAGCTCAGCATTCTCTTGCCGGCCGCCCGCATGGGTGACGGCGACCCGCAAGCCTGCTGGGGCGACGTGCGCGTCGCGCTGGCATCGATCGCCGCGTACGCCCCCAACCTCGAAGTGGTGCTCGCATGGAACGGCCGGGAAGAGCCGCGCGATCTCCCACCGAACCCGAACGTGCGCCTCGTCAAACAAGCCGACGGAATCCGCACCGGCAGCGCCGCATGGAACTTCGCAGCCCAGCAAACCGACGCCGACGAACTGCTGATCCTCGGCGACGACTGCGTACTGCTGCCCGACACGATCGAACTGCTGCTCGCCGACGCGGCCCGCGTCGGCCAATTCGAAGAAGCACCGCCAGGATTCGTCGGTGCCCGTTCGAACTACGTCAAAGGACCGCAAAACATCCGCTTTCCGAACGGCAGCGAACTGGACGCGATCCGCTTCGACAGCGAAGCGCAAATCTTCCAATCCGAGATGATCGTCCCGATCGCCGCGTGGATTCGTCACGAGGTCTTCGAACGGGTCGGCGGATTCCCGAACACCAACTGGTTCGCGGACGACATCATCAGCTGGGACCTCCAGCAGCTCGGTTACCGCCACTACATCAGCCGCGCCTACGTCCACCACGTCGGCCAACGCGCAACCGGTGAAGCCCGCACCAACGAACGGCTGCTCGACGAAGGCCTCGCGTGGGCGCGCGAACACCGCCCCGACTTCTACGACGCCAAGCTCGCGAACCTCGTCGCCGCATAACCCACAGCGCTGGCGCCGACCTGGATGCCCGAAGCGTTAGGTCCCGCCATAACGCCCCGGTGCCGAGGCGTGCCGCGTGCCAATCCGCGAGCGGCGGTCGCGCCCACCACCATCACATGCTCAGCACATGCGATAATGTGGATCACATGTCTGGCAAGATGATTCAGGTGCGGGACGTGCCCGAGCAGGTGCATCGCACGTTGAAGGTCCGCGCGGCGGCCGAAGGCATGTCGCTCTCGGACTACATCAAACGCGATCTCGTGCGTGCCGCGGAGCAGCCGACGCTTGCCGAGCTGGCCGGGCGCGTGGAAGCGCGCGGACGGACGGGGCTGCACCGGGAGACGGTGCTTGCCTCGCTCGATGAACTGCGCGGCACGTAGTGCCCGTCGCCGATGCGTCGGTCCTGGCTGAGTGGCTTGGTGGCGGTGCGCTACACCGCGAAATCGCCGCACTCTTCAGGCGTGAAGAGGGACGATGGTGGGCACCGCACCTCGTTGACGCAGAGGTTGGCCATGTGCTGCGGCGAGCGACGCATGCAGGTGAGCTGACTCCGACACAGGCTGGTGCCGCACTCCTCGATCTGGCGGTGCTCCCGATCACGCGCGCGCCACACGCCCCGCTACTCGCGCGCGCCTTCGAGTTGCGCGACAGCCTCTCGTTCTTCGACGCGCTGTACGTCGCGCTTGCCGAGCAGTTCACGACGCCGCTCATCACGCTGGACGCCCGGCTTGCTCGCGCCGCAGCGCCGCACATCGACGTGCTCGTGCCGGGATAGCGGCACCCGCCGACCACCGGCGGGCCTGGCCGCGTAACGCCGCGAGCGGCGTGTGCGGTGCCGCGCCGCGAACGCCGCCATGAGCCGCAGCGAACTGCTCGAACGCCTTCAGCGACCCGGCGACGACCTGATCCATATTGAGGTACTGGTAGCGCGCGAGTCGTCCGAGGAACAGCACCTCCGGCCGCGCCTTCGCGAGCGCTTCATAGCGGTGATACAGCTCGCGGTTCTGCGGGCGCGGAATCGGGTAGTACGGATCGCCGTCCGCAGCCGGATACTCGAACAGCAGTGTTGAATGATCGGCGACCTGACCGCTGAGCTGGCGGAACTCCGTGACGCGCGTATACGGAATGCGCTCGCTCGGATAGTTCACGGTGCCGACCGGCTGCGCGAGCCCCCCGCCGGGCGTGCGGCGCACCTCACGCTCGAACCGTAGCGAGCGGTACGGGAGTCGCCCGAAGCGGTAGCCGAAGAACTCGTCGATCGGGCCGGTCCACACCGTCTGGCTTGCCCGCGCCTCACCGGCGATCTCGGTGTATTCCACGCCGAGCTGCGTCGTGATGTTGGGGTGGTCGAGCATCCGCGCGAAGAGCGCCGTGTACCCGTCGGCCGGCATCGCCTGGAACCGGTCGGTGAAGTATCGGTCGTCCTCGTTGAGCCGCACCGGGATGCGCGCGGTCACTGAGGCGTGCAGCTCGGTCGGATCAAGGCCCCACTGCTTGCGCGTATACCCGCGGAACATCCGCTCGTAGAGATCCCAGCCAACCTTCCCGACGACCGAATCCTCGGAGGTGTGATGGCGTGCGATCGGCACGGCTCGGGCATCGAAGAAGGCTTGGACCTGCTCGTCGGTCGTCAACGCCAGCCCGTAGAGCGCGTTGACGGTCGTGCGGTTGATCGGCACCGGCACGAACCGGCCATCGACCTCCGCGACGACGCGATGCTCGTACGGCCGCCACGCCGTAAAGCGCGAGAGGAAGTCGACGACCGGCTGGGCGTTCGTATGGAAGATATGTGGCCCGTACGTGTGGCACAGCACGCCATGCTCGTCGGGCTCGTCATGCGCGTTGCCGGCCAGGTGCGGCCGGCGATCGACGATCAGCACGCGCAAGCCAAGCTCCTCGGCGGCGCGGCGTGCGAACACGCTGCCGGCAAACCCGGCGCCGACGACCAGCAGGTCATACCCGCCGTGGCCGGCGGCGGACGGGGCGAGCGGGAGCGAGCGCATCACTCACGCGGTCGGCCGCAAACCGCCACGCTGTACCAGCCTGGACGTTCGTGCGGGGCGAACGAAACCCGGCGCGCCTCCAAAGCAACGCTGGGGTTCTCGGAGCACCGCTTCGATCGCGCGGACGGATGGTCAGGCGAGGTTCTTGAGCGTCACGAGAGCATCGGCTTGGACCGGTGCCAGCAACTGCCGTCCGACGACCTCAGCTTCCCGGTACGGCTCCAGCCCTTCCGGCGGACAGGGGCGTGTCGGGAACAGGTCGTGAGCGCTGACGACATGCCCGGCAGGGAAATCGGCCGCAAATCGCAGGGCGCGTCGCTGTACGACGGACGCATCGCGCTCGTTGGCCTCGATCCGTTTGACGCCGTCGCCGATCGAGGCCGCAGCAAGTGTGGCGGCCTCGACCATCGCGCGCCAGGTCTGTGGCGTCATCGCAAACCGGTGGTCGGGGCCAGGCCGCGACGGATCGTCGGTGAAGTGCTTTTCGAAGACTGTTGCGCCGAGAGCGAGCGCCGCGACCACCGAGATGTGCCCGGGTGTGTGGTCCGAGAGGCCGAGGACGATCCCCGGGTAGCGCACCGACCAGTCCCGCAGGACTCCGAGGTTGAGATAGCCGAAGTTCTCGTTGCTGCCGGTGTAGTTCGTGTTGCACTGCATCAGGACGACCTGATCGCTGACACCTCGCACGACGTTCAACGCGCGATCGACGTCGCGTTGTGTGGAGGCACCGGCTGCCAGTAGGACCGGCTTGCCGGAGCGGCCCATCCGCTCGATCACGGCCGGCCACGTGATGTCGCCGCTGCCGACCTTGAACGCCGGTACGTACGGCTCGACCGCAGCGATCGCATCCAGGTCATACGGGCTGGTGAAGTAGTGGACTCCGGCGGCGGAGGCGCGCTCAGCGAGCGCTGCCGTCCAATCGATCGGCAGGCTCGCGTCTTCGTAGACCTCGTACACCGGCTTGTCCCAGGCCGCCTGGTGTGCGAGCTGACCTCCGAGTTCATCGAACCCGCGCCGCGAGACGATCGACGATGCGGTGAAGTTCTGGAACTTCACCGCATCGGCTCCGGCCTCGGCCGCTTGATCGATCAACGTAAGCGCGCGCTGGAAGTCGCCGTCGTGGTTGGCGCCGATGTCAGCAATGAAGTACGGGGGTGCGCCGGCTCCGATTGGGCGGCCTGCGATATGCAGCGTGGTCATCTCACGACCTCGGCGAGCTGTACGTCATCTGGCAATCCCTTCATCCGCGCCACGCTGCCAGATCGCCACGCCGCATGCAGTCGGGTGATGCCGTCAGCGACCGTTGGCGGGGAGGAGCGGAGGAGCGACGCCAGCCGGTCGACGGACATGGCACAGTTGCGTGGGCGCGGTGCCGGGAGATCGAGGTCTGCGAGACGGATGGAACTGATCAGCGTGGAGTTCACAGCGAAGGCGGTGGCCAGCTGACGCCCGAACGCCTCCTTCGTCACCGCGTCTGCGGCGCCGACATTCAGAATGCCAGGCGCGTCGGTTGCCGCCACGTCGAGCAGTAGATCGGCCAGCGTCTCGACATCGAGCGCCGAGAAGGTCACATCGGTGAACAGCCGCGCCTCTTGGCCGGCAAGTAGCGTACGGAGGATCGACTCAGAGAACGATCGGCGGCCTTGTGCGGTCCAGCCGTGCATGGTGGTGCGCACGACGGTTGCGGCAGGGTAGGTCGTAAGCACCAACTCCTCACCGGCGAGCTTGGAACGGGCATAGGCGTTTGCCGGTGCCGGCGTCTCGGTTTCCGCGTGTGCCGCTGCCGCTTGCCCGTCGTAGACCGCGTCGGTGGAGATGTGGATGAAGCGCGCACCACATGCCGCTGCGGCCGCTGCCAGTCGACCGGGCGCGGCCGCGTTGAGCGCCCAGGCCGCGTCGGGGTCGCGCTCGCATGCGTCAACGTCGGTCAGTGCCGCGCAATGCACGACGAGCCGGGGGGCCGTCTGTTCGATTGCGTGAGCAGCCTGAGGTCTCGTGATGTCGACCGTGTGCAGCGGGAGTCCGTCGGCTGTACACGCGACGTGGCGTGACCAGCCGGTCGCATCGATCGCTCGCTTGCGCAGCGTGCGCAGTACTGCGCCGCCGAGCAGTCCGCTGGCTCCGGTGACTACGACCTCGCCCACGCCTCGTCTCCGCCGATCAATCCCATCGCTGCCAAGACGCGCAAAGCGCCTCGTCCATCAATCAGCGCACGGCCTCGCCGCGCAAGCTCGGCTCGTCCCCGCTGATCGCGTGCGAGTTGCGTGATCGCCGCCGCGATTTCCTCGGCGGTGATGTCCTCATGCCAGCCGAGACTGAGCGCGAGTCGATCGTTCGCGAGCGCGTCGGCTGCCGGTCGTTGGTTGTCGGCCAGCGTGATCGCGATTTGCGGCGTCCCGAGGCGGGCGAGTTCCCACGAGGTGCCGCTGGCCGATGCGACGGCCAAGTCGGCGCCGAGCATCCGCTCCGCCATGTCGTGGACATCGACCGCGACCGTGACTGGTTGCGAGCTTACGGCGGCCGCACGTCGCAGCGATGCAACGTGCCGATTGGTGCCCCCAGCGATCACCGTCGTTTGCAGCGCGACATCGACGAGGTTGAGCGCGTCGATAATGCGTTTGGAGACGTTGTCCGGGTCGGCGCCGCCGAGCGTGACGAGCAGCCGTTCCGCTGTCATCGGTGTCGCCGGCCGGACTGCGGGGGGGCGGCGAAACTGGTCTCGGAGCAGCGCATATCGGGCGCCGAGCAATAGCCTAGTGCGCGCGGCCCGGTCCTCGTAGAGGGATTCCGACGCGCCGACATTCTGGTTCAACACGATGTCGGCTTCGTAGCGGCCGGCGTGACCGTGATCGTCGAACGCCAGGACGCGTCGCTTGGCGGCAGAGAGACCTCGTTGGAACGCCGTGCTGAACTGGTAGCCGTCGATGATGATCCACCTGGCATCGCACTCCTCCGCGAGCGCGATCGTTGCGGCGAGGTCATCGGAGCTTCCGGGAGCGGCCGAGATTGCCCGCAGGCCGACATCGTGCGCCGCGAACGTCGCCGGTGGTTGATGCATCGCAAAGATCGCTGGCTCGCCGGTGGTGCGCTGGAGTGCGTCCGCCAATGCCAGGCAACGCATCGCGTGACCGACCCCGATCTCGGCCGAGGCGTCGGTGCGCACGAGCAGCGTCACGCCGCCGGATCCTTCTGGGTGATGTGGGTGTTGATCGCCGCCAGCTCAGGACGCGCGCGGACGTACGCGACGATCTCGTCGGCTGGGGCGATCCGATCGGCGAGCCCGAGTTCGTCGTAGAGCTTGCGGATGAGCGCCAGGTCGGCGTCGGTATCGACCGTCCAACGCAACTCTGCGCCGAGTTCGCCGCCACGTACCGCATGCAGCAAGAACAGCTCGGGCCGCTCGGCGTAGATGTGCCAGGTGACGTGTTCGCGGGCGGGCGCGCTCGTTGCGATGCGATCGACGCGTTCGAGTACATCGCGCCACAGCGCCTCGCAGTCGAGTCCGCGCGGCAGATGGCGTTCGAGCGTGTTGGAGGCGTAGTCGCAGCGGTCGCGGCGCTGCGCGAGCGCGTCGATCACCGCATCGACGCGGCCGGGATCGATCAGCGGGCAGTCGGAGGTGATGCGCACCACGAGATCGGCATCGGTGGCGGCGGCAGCCTGCGCGTAGCGAGCCAGGACATCATGTTCGCTGCCACGGATCGCAGGCAGGTCGAGCCGGCGTGCCAAGGCGGCGATCGCGTCGTCGGCGGGGCCGTCGGTCGTGGCAATCGCGATCTCATCGACGGCTTGGCAGGCGCGCAGTCGCTCGATCTGTCGTTCGAGCATCGGCTTGCCGGCAAGCTCCATCAACACCTTGCCCGGCAGGCGAGTGGAGGTCATCCGGGCCTGCACGATCACGACGCGGCGCATGCCCGGCATGCTATCGCCGCATCCGGCCGTGCACGCGGCGATGCATGATCCGACCGGCCGGTCAGGTTGGCTGTGACTTCCACCACAGTTGCAACTGGAGCCACTACACTCAGCGCGCCACCATGGACCTCGACGGTAAAACCCTGCTCATCACCGGCGCGACCGGTTCGTTCGGTACTGCGTTTATGCGCGCGGTACTGGAGCGGTGGGAGGTGCAGTCGATCCGCGCGTTCAGCCGAGACGAACTCAAGCAGTCCGAGCTGCACCACAAAGTTCCGGACGAGCGGGTGCGTCTGCTGCTCGGCGACGTTCGCGATCTTGAGCGGCTGCGGGTCGCGACGCGCGGCGTTGACGTGATCATCCACGCGGCGGCGCTCAAGCAGGTGCCGGCTTGCGAATACAACCCGTTCGAAGCGATGCAAACCAACATTCTCGGGGCGCAGAACATCATTACCGCCGCGATCGAGAACGAGGTGCCGTTGACGGTCGCCCTGAGTACCGACAAGGCCGTCAACCCCGTCAACCTGTACGGCGCAACGAAGCTCTGCGCCGAGAAGATCGTCGCCCAGGCCGGTGCGTACGCCGCCGGGACGCCGTCGAAGTTCGCGTCGGTGCGCTACGGCAATGTCGTCGGCAGTCGCGGCAGCGTCATCCCGATCTTCCAGGAGCAAGCCAAGACTGGGAAACTGACCATCACCGACGATCGCATGACGCGGTTCTGGATCACGTTGGAGCAGGCCGTCGAGTTCGTGCTCAGCTCACTGAGTCTGGTGCGGGGCGGCGAGACGTTCGTCCCGAAGATCCCGAGCATGCGCGTCACCGACATCGCCGAGGCACTCGCACCGCACGCGGCACGCGAAGTGGTTGGCATCCGCCCCGGCGAGAAACTCCACGAAGTGCTGCTGACCGAAGATGAGGCGCGCCACGCGCGTGATCTCGGCGACCGCTACGTGCTCCTGCCGCACGACGCCGATCGCGCTGCGTCAGCGCCCGGCGACGCACTCCCGGATGGCTTCCGCTACGCCTCGGACAGCAACGACGAGTGGCTCGGGCCGGAAGCGGTGCGCCAGATGGCCGGCGCGCTTGAACCGGCGCGGCGGCGCAGCGACCGGATCGCGAACGCCAACACCTGGGACGCCTGAGCATCCGGGCGACGGGATCACGGCCCGTTCAAGCCCGCCGTGCGCGCGCCGACTAGCGAGACGATGGCGCGCCCGCTCAGCATCGCAATCAAGCAGCATCGCGAAGTCGGTCGCTGGCTGATCGAGGCGCTGCTGCGGGACGGGCATGACGTGTGGGACTTCCGCGAAACCGCCGGCAGGCCCGCGCCCGACCTCTTCCTGATGGATCACGACTATGCCGTTCCGGTGGACCAGCCGGCGCTGATCGACTATTTCGCGCAACGCGGCACGAAGACCATGTTGTACGGGCATGGCGGCGGACCGATTTTCGCGTACGACGGCTTCGCATCGCCGTACTCGGGCGTGCATGGTGTGCTGTCGGTCGACGTCGGTAACGTCGAGCTCAACCGCCGCCTCGGAGACGAACGCCCGTACACCGTCGTCGGCTGGCCCTTCTGCGAGCAGCGGCCGTTCCGGCCGGCTGAGCGGATCGATCATGTGCTGTTTGCGCCGACCCATTCACTCGGCGAGTACATGCCCGCCGAGATGCGGGCCACGAACGCGCGGATTTTCAACGAACTTCTCGCCGGTCCGTGGCAGCTCACCGTCCGCCACCTGGAATCGCTCCACGCCAACGGGTTGCGGTACGTCGAGGGCGTGCGGTACGTCGAATCCTCCGGGGGACTGGCAACCGACGAGATCGACGAAGCCGATGTCGTCGTCGCCGGTCGAGGGACGCTGCCGACGTTGGCGGTTGCCCGCGGCGTCCCGGTCGTCTTCTACGACCAGTGCAAGCCGCCGCTCTCCGGCGGCGTCGCCAACGAGGTTCCGGTGCCGTTGCGCCGGCCGCAGCTCTACGAGGACTACATCAGGTACCCGTACGACGTAGAAGATGGGCCGCTGGAGCAGACGATCCGAGCCGCCGCGCAAGCCGAAGCGACCACCTGGCGGCGGCGCTTCGTCGGTGCGCAAGCCGATCCGCGTCGCGCGCTCGGTGCGATTGAGGAGGTGCTCGGCCTGCGGCCGGTCACGCGAGAGGATCTCAGCAGCGCCCGCCGGTTCGTGACGGTCGCGTTGCTCGATGAGCTGCGGGCGGCGCCGGAGATCCTGGCCGCGTATGCGCAAACGTTCAGCGACGCCGACGATGCCACGCTCGCCGTGTGGGCCCCCGGTCTGCGCAGTGACCTCACGCTCACGCTCGCTGGTGAGTGTGCCGCCGAGGCCGGTCTCGATCCGCGCACGCTCCCCGACATCCTGCTGATGACCGATGGTCACATTGCCGCGATGCACGCGATGCTCGCGCGGCGCGCGCAGGCGCTCCTCAGCAGCTGGCCCGCCAGCGGCGCGCTGGCACAGCTGCCGGCGTTCGATGCCGACCGGATCGGTGCGCTGCACCGGCTCGCTCAAAACGCGCCGGCCCAGTACGCGCGTGCGGTGTAGTCGGCGATGACCGTGCCCACCGTCAGCGTCGTCATCCCGTGCTTCAACTACGCGGACTACGTCGCTCGGGCGATCGATAGCGCGTTGGCGCAGGAGTGGCCCACGGAGGCGCTGGAGATCATCGTCGTCGACGACGGCTCGACCGACCGCAGCGCAGAGATCATCAGCAGCTACGGCGACCAAATCATCGCGATTCACCAGCAGAACGGCGGGCTGATCAGCGCCGTCAACGCCGGTGTCGAGCTCGCGACCGGGGACTACATCGCGCTGCTCGACGCCGACGATGTGTGGCCGGCGAATCGGCTGTGCCGGCAGATCGCGTTTCTTGAGGACCACCCAGAGGTCGGGATGCTGCACGGGGATCTGCGCTTGATCGACGCCCACGATCGTCCGACGGGGAAGACGCTCTTTGAACTCTTTCCCGAACGGCCCGCCCGCGGCCGGATCGCTGGCCAACTCCTCACGAACAACGTCGCCTGGACCTCAGCGACCGTCGTTCGCGCGTCGCTCCTGGACGCATGCTTCCCGATCCCGTCCTGGCCGCCGTGGGCCGACTGGTGGATCGCATTCGCGATGGCGCGCGTGAGCCGCGTCGATTACCTCGACAAACCGGTCACCGATTACCGGGAGCATGGCGACAACGCCTTGCTCGGCGCCAAGGGAGAGCGGTTCTTTCGCGCGCTCGCACGGGAACTCCCGCTGCGGCGCTCGATGCTGCGCGATGTCGTCCCTGGCCAGTACCGGCCGATCGATTTGATCCGTGCGGTGCTCCAGCTCCACATCACGCTTCGGCAAGCCGCAGATGGTCTCGGTCAACCGCAGGCGTCGATGATCGAGGCAGCCGACGAGGCGTTGGCGCTGCAAGAGCTTGGTCTGGCCGACGCCTTCGAGCGGGAAGGGCGCCTCGAAGCGGCGTTGTGCGCGATCACCCGCGCCTTCGCGGCCGACCCACTGAACGATCGCGCCGCTGCGGCATTCGAGCGGTGCGCGACCCGCCTCACCCAGGGCGAAGCTCCGACGCCCGATGGCCGGCGCGCCGACCTCGCCCCACTGCCTGCCACTCCTCGCGTGAGCTGCATCATCAGCGGTGATGGCGACGCGCGGCAGGTAGGCGCGGCGGTCGAATCGGCGCTCGCGCAGCGGTGGCCCGATCTGGAGGTACTCGTCGTCGCTGCACAAGACGGGGCGATCGATGCGCAGTTTGAGCGGTACGGCGGCCAGGTTCGCGTCATCGGCCCGCCGCGCGGCGGTGCCTCGGTAATCGACGCGGGGATCGCCGCTGCGACCGGAGAGCTGATCGCGTTTTTGCCTGCGAGCGGAAGGTGGCCGGCACACCACATCGCGACGCTCGCTGCCGGCTTCGAGACTCACCGCCAAGCCGGGCTGATTTGCCGCGCCGACAGCTCGGCGATCTGTGGGAGCGCCCGTGGCGTACTGCTCGAACGCGGCGATCTCGTGCGGCTTGAGGCCACGATGGTGCGTGCGTCGCTGCGGCATGCGTTCACCCCGATCCCACCGCACGCCCCGTCAGCCGACTGGTGGATCGCGTCACGCATCGCCGAACTTGCCGAACTGCATGTCGCAGCTGGCGGCCTCGCCGACCTGCCTCCGGCCGACCACGACCCACCGGCCGTGGCGCACATCGCCCGAGCGGCGGCGTTCCGCCTGGCGGAACTGCGCGCGCTCGCTCCAGGACAGGCTGCGGCAGCCGAGATCACGCGGGCCGTGGCCGAACTCGACCGCCAACTCGCCGAACTCGAACAGGTCGGCGCCCCGCTGGCAACCGCGACCGCTGCCGAGACGATTGCCCGGGCCCAGGTCGCCTCGCACTCCGCCGAGCACGCACTGCGCGCCGGCGATACCGCGCTTGCGGCTGCGCTGGCAGCCAACGCGATCGGCGAAGCGCCTGGCCTGCCGGAGCCCCGCCAGATCCTGGCGCGCGTCGTCGACCTCGTCGCGGCCGTTGCTGCTTCGATCCAGCTGCGTGGCCTCGGCATCATCGCCGACGCCCGCGAACTCGTTGCGCGTCCCGAACTGCTGGCGGCCTACGCTGAGCAGGTCACCGGCGACGACGACATCACGCTCCTTGTGACGATCCCCGTTGCCGACCAGGATGCGTGGACACGCCAACTGATCGGCTGCGTCGATCGAGCCGGGCTCGACACCGAGCACGGCGCCGACCTGCTCGCCAGTGCAGTTTCTGACCCCTCCGGGCTGGCCGGCCGGCTGCACGCGATCCTCGGTGCCGCGCCGATGCCGCCCGGCCTCGGGATGCTGGCGCGGCTGGAAACTGCGGCCGATATCGCCATGATGCTGCCGTCGGCCGCGTCGGCGTAGCGCGTCGCCGCGAACCCGATCCTTTGCGGGACATTCGGGTGACCGCAGCTCGGCCGCACGGCCGACGCCACCGAGCCACTTTTCCCGCGAGTTGCGGCTGCAACCAAATTTGTCCTCAAGACCACTGGTCCAGCCACCGACACATGGAGAGAGCTGCCATGGCCGGCGGCGAGCATAAGTCCCACGGAGGGGCGTCGACGACTCGAGATTCCTCTCCGCTGCCATGGACCTGTTTGACACTACTCAGCTCGCGCTGAACCGAGCGATCGCCGGGACAGCGCTCCGGCAAACCGCGATCTCGAACAACCTGGCCAACGCCGACACCCCCGGGTACCAGCGTCAGGACGTCGATTTCCACAGTGCGCTCAAGAGCGCCATCAGCTCCGGGTCGGACGCCGTGAACCGTGTCACGCCGCAGATCCAAGCCGACACCACCGCCGCACTGCGGTACGACGGATCGAACATCGACGTCGACAAAGAAAACGCGGCAATGGCGGAAAACGGCCTCGAGCAAGAGGCGCTCGTGAGCGTCGCCAAGGCCCGGGTGACGATCCTCAAGACCGCGCTCGGAGTCGCCTCATGAGCCTCTTTGATGCGATGCGCATCTCCGCGACCGGCATGAGCGCCGAACGCACGCGGATGGATGTCGCCTCCGAAAATCTCGCCAACGCGAACTCCACCAACGGGCCGAACGGCGCATACCGGCGCAAGGAGGTCGGGCTGCGCGCCGCAGATAGCGGCTTCTCGTCGATGTTGCAGAGCGTCGCCGGGTCGGTGCCGGGCACGTCGCAGATCGGGTCGCTGACCGGAACAACGAAAGGCGGCGTCGAAGTGTCCGCGATCGTCGAAGACAAAACGCCGAACCGCAAGGTCTACGACCCCGGCCACCCCGACGCCGACGCGAAGGGTTACGTCGAAATGCCGAACGTCAACACGGTCGTCGAGATGACCGACCTGATCTCCTCCTCACGCGCATACGAAGCGAATGTGACGGCGATGCAGACGACGAAGACGATGATCAGCCGCGTGATGGACCTGCTCAAGTGACCGTGCTTCCGATCGACTCGTCCGGCTTCTCGACCGTTGGCCCTGAGTGGGGCATCGGCAGCGTCTCCGGCGACACGACCACGACTGGGAGCGGCAGCTTTAGCAGCGTGCTCGGCCAGCAACTCGAGCAGCTCGTTGCCGGCCAGAGCGACGCGACGCAACAGTCGCAAGCGCTGGCGACCGGTGACGCCAGCGACCCGTCAGCGGTGGTGATGGCGGTCGAAAAGGCCCAGCTGCAAATGCAGCTCGCGACCACGCTCCGCAACAAGGGCGTTGAAGCGATCCAAGAGTTGATGCGGACCCAGGTGTAACCGATGAACCCGCAAGCGATCTTCAGCGAGATGTCGCCGCGCGCCCGGATCGGGCTCGGCGTGGCCGTCGCCGGCTTCCTCGCCGTGACCTTCTTCCTGCTTAAGCTTGCGACCGCACCGGCCTACTCGACGGTGATGACCGGGATTGAGCCGACTCAGTCCGACAAGATCACGCAGGCGCTGGCCGATCGCGGCGTCGCGTATGAGCTACAAAACAACGGGACCTCGCTCGCGGTACAAAAGTCACAGATCGGAGAGGCGCGGGTTGCGCTTGCGAACGCCGGCGTCAACGCCGGCTCCGGCACACAAGCCGGCTTTGAACTGCTCGACAATCAAAAGCTTGGCTCCTCCGACTTCCAGCAGCGCGTGACCTATCAGCGCGCGCTGGAGGGAGAGATCGCGAACACGATCGGTCAGATCGACGGTGTCAACGGCGCTGAAGTCCAACTCACGTTGCCCGAAGACAAGCTCTTCTCCGACGAAAGCACGCCGGCCACCGCCGCCGTGCTGCTCTCCGGCAACTCGTCGCTCGATGGCGCGCAGGTTCGCGGCATCGCGAACCTGGTCGCCGGCAGCGTGGAGGGGCTCTCCGTGAACAAGGTCACGATCACCGATGGCGCTGGGCAAATGCTGTGGCCGACCGGCGATGGCGGTGGTTCCGGATCGGCCTCCGCAAAAGCGGCGGCACAGGCGCGCTACGACGCAGCGATGGAAGCGAGCATCAACGACATGCTCACCCGCACACTCGGCGCCAACA
Source organism: Patulibacter sp. (assembly GCA_047604965.1). Classification (GTDB taxonomy): domain Bacteria; phylum Actinomycetota; class Thermoleophilia; order Solirubrobacterales; family Solirubrobacteraceae; genus JAGIBJ01. The sequence goes on from JASGGQ010000024.1 coordinate 13,922, forward strand.
AGGCGCGCGTCGAAGTGGCCGCCGATCTCAACATGGACGAGTCGAGCAAGGAACAACTTGAGTACGCCGAGCAAGGCACACCGCTGTCGCAGAAGGTCGATAACGAAACACTCAAAGGCAACGGCAGCGGCGGCGCGACTGCCGGTACGCAAACCAACATCGACGGTGCTGATGCGGCCACGGCCGGCAGCAACTCCAACTACCAACACAAGACGACCGACACGACGTACGGCGTCGGTAAGACGGTCACCAAGACGAAGGTCGCACCAGGTGCCGTGAACACGATGCAGATCGCGCTGCTGGTCGACAACTCGGTGCAGGCGCCGACGAAAACCGAGCTGCAAGACATGGTGGCCGCCGCTGCTGGCCTGGATACCAAGCGCGGCGACAAGATCACCACGACGATGTTCAAGTTCGCGCCGGTGCCGAGCGCGAAGTCGCCATCGCCGATCACACCGACCGGCATTCTCGGCATGCTCAAGTACATCCTCGCCGGGCTGGCCGCGATGGTCTTCCTGTTCCTCGTTTCGCGCAGCCTCAAGCGCCGTGAGGCCGCTGAGCTCGGTGAACCGACGTGGCTGCGCGAAATCGAGCAGCCCCGCCCGCTCGCTGAGCTGGTCGCGTCGCTGGAAGCCGGTGCCGGCAGCGAGCACGCTGCGCTCGGCAGCGGGACGCACAGCGGACGCGAACAGCTTGCCGCCGTCGCTGCGCAGGATCCTGAGCGGCTCGCACGCCAGCTCCGCGAGTGGATGACGGAGAGTGAAGCGTGAGTCGGCCGGCGAACACGATTGCCTTCCCCGGTGGTGCCGGCACGAAGCTCTCCCAGCTGCCGGGAGCCGCAGCCCCATCGGCAGCGGCCGGCGAAGCTGCGAGTGCCCCGGGCGGCGCGAGCAAAGCCGCGATCGCGTTGATCGCGCTCGGCGCCGAAACCGCTGCGGAGGTGCTCAAACATTTGCCGGAAGCGCAAGCCGAACGGCTCTCCGCCGAGATGGCACTGCTCGGCCCCCTCGACGATGCGACGGTCGACAGCGTTTGCGACGAACTTGCTGCGCTGACCGGTGATGCCGAGACGCCGCAAGGCGGGATCGCCTACACCCGCGACGTGCTCGAGCGGGTCGTCGGTGGCGAACGTGCCGACGACCTGATCCGCCAGTTCCTCGGCGGCGATCCCCGTCCGTTCGAGTTCATGCGCTCGATGGCGTCCGAAGAGGTTGCGCAGCTCCTCGACGGAGAGTCGCCGCAGACGATCGCGCTGGTCGTCTCCGGCGTACGCCCCGCGATGGCCGGCAAGATCCTTGACAGCCTCGATGCGGTGCTCCAAGCAGATGTCGCGCGGCGCGTCGCGACGATGGGGCCGGCCGACCCGCGGATCCTGCAAGACATCGACCGCGGCCTGCGCGAGAAGTCCAGCCAACTCGGACGCGACGATGGCGAGCAGGCGGCCGCGCCGGTCAGCGGCGTCGATCAGCTCGCAGCGATCTTGCAGGGCGCGGGACGCGCCACCGAACGGCAGGTGCTGGAAGGGCTCGAAGCGGTCGACCCTGAGCTTGCCGAAGCGGTGCGGGCGAAGATGTTCACCTTCGAGGACATGGTCAAGCTGACCGACAAGGATCTTCAGCTGGTGTTGCGCGATGTCGACGGCAAAGACCTCGTGCTGGCGCTGCGTGGCGTGCCGGAGGAGCTGATGGCGCGTGTGCTGGAGAACATGTCGCAGCGTGCTGCGGAGACGCTCCAAGAAGACCTTGAAATGCAGCCGCCGCAGCGCCGCGCCGTCGTCGAGGAGGCGCAAACGAAGGTGGTCACGGCGATCCGCAACCTTGAGGACACCGGTCAGATCACGCTGCCCTCCGCCGATGACGGTGACGACGGTGCCGAGCCGGAGGTGCTGCTGTGACCACGTTCGAGCTGCCGTCGCTTCAGCCGGCGACGCCGTTTGTCGCGCCGAGTCCCGCCGACGAGCAGGCGATGCTCGAAGCGCGGATGCAGGCCGGTCACGCCGAAGGACTCGCGCTGGGGCGTCAGCAGGGCGCCGACGAGGCGCGAGCCGAACTGGCCGGCGTGATCGCCGCGTTTGAGCGCGCCGCTGCGGAGCTGGTAGCGCGGCGCGATGCGTTGTGCGAGGTGGTCGAACCGGCCGCGATCTCGCTGGCGCTCGCCAGCGCCGAGCAGATCGTCGGTGCTGCGTTGGCAGTCAACCCGGAGCTTGTGCTGGAAACCACCCGCGGCGCGTTGCGACGGCTCGTCGACCGCGACCACCTGACGATCCTCTGCAACCCCGACGATCTCGAACGGTTCCGGGAGCATGCACCGGCGCTTGCTGAAGAACTCGGCGGGATCGGCGTACTCGAAATTCAAGCCGAGCGGCGTATCGCGACCGGCGGCGTGATTGTGCAAACCCCCGACGGCGACGTGGACGCGCGACTCGATACGCGACTGACGCGGCTCGGCGCCGTCGTCCGCGACGCGCTCCAGCAACTCGACTGATGCCCTCCGCGCCGGATACGCAGTCGATGATCGACCGCATCGAGCGGGTCCACCAACGTGTTACCCGCAGCGATTTGCAGCAGGTCCGTGGGCGGGTCGCCGACGTGATCGGCTTGATCGTCGAAGCGACTGGGCTCAGCGCCGAAGTGGGGGAGGTCTGCGAACTGGAGACCGGCCGGCACGCGGCGCCCGTTCCCGCCGAAGTGGTCGGCTTTCGTTCCGGTCGCACACTGCTGATGCCGCTCGCCGAATTGCATGGCATCGCCCCCGGCAACGCCGTCACTCCAACCGGTCGCCACCTGGAGGTGCGCGTCTCCGACGATCTGCTCGGGATGGTGGTCGACGGGCTGGGGCGTCCGATCGACGGGCTGGCGCCGCCGGCCGGGCATCGCCGCCCGATCGAAGCATCGCCGCCGAATGCGATGCTGCGGCAGCGCATCACCGATCGCGTCGGACTTGGCGTCCGCGCGCTCGACACGCTGATTCCCTGCGGACGCGGGCAGCGGCTCGGCATCTTCGCCGGTTCGGGGGTCGGCAAAAGCTCGCTGCTCGGCATGATCGCGCGCAGCACGACCGCCGACGTGAACGTGATCTGCCTTGTCGGCGAACGTGGCCGTGAGGTGCGCGAGTTCATCGAGCGCGACCTCGGCGACGCGATCGCCGGCTCGGTCGTCGTTGTCGCCACCGGCGATCAGCCGGCGCTCGTGCGCATCAAAGCGGCGCTCACGGCGACCGCGATCGCCGAGCACTTCCGCGACGAGGGCAAGGACGTCCTGCTGATGATGGATTCCGTCACGCGCTTCGCGATGGCCCAGCGCGAAGTTGGCCTGGCGATCGGTGAGCCGCCGGCCACACGCGGCTACACGCCATCGGTCTTCGCGATGCTGCCGCGCCTGCTGGAGCGCAGCGGGACGAGCGACATCGGGTCGATCACCGGCCTGTACACGACGCTGGTCGACGGCGACGACATGAACGAACCGATCGCCGATGCGGTGCGCTCGATCCTCGACGGCCACATCGTGCTGACCCGTCAGCTGGCGCACAGTGGTCACTACCCGGCGATCGACGTGCTGCAATCGGTCAGCCGGCTCGTTGGCGAGATCACGACCGACGAGGTGCGCGACGCCGGCATCCAGATTCGTGAACTGCTCGCCGCATACCGCGACCAAAAGGATCTGATCGCGATCGGCGCCTACGAACACGGCAGCGATCCGGTGGTCGATCGCGCAATCGCACTGAAAGGCCAGATCGATGCGTTCCTGCGCCAGCGCGCGACCGAGCCGAGCACTGTCGAAAGCGCCGACGCCGCGCTGCTCGAACTGGTCGGACGAGCCGGGGGCGACATCGCCGCCGAGCCCGGCGATCCGGTCGTGCGCGCCGGCCACGAGCCGGATGTCGCCGCCGGCGGCTGGCCGACCCCCGATCCTGCGGGCGGCGACTCGGCGATCCCCAGCATGGACTTCGCGGCGGGCATCAGCTGATGGCACAGCGGTTTCACTTTCACCTCCAACCGGTGCTCGATCTCCGGGAGGGCGCCGAACAGAAGGCCAAGGAGCAGCTTGCGGAGACGATCGCCGTGCGTGCGCAAGGGCAAAAGAACCTGACGACCGCCGAAGAACTCGTCGATCTCGCTGACGCGAACGCCCGCCAAGCTTCCAGCACGCCGGTCAATGCTGCCGCCCTCGCACGCCAGCAGCTCTGGCGCGAACGGCTGGAGCGTTACCGCACCGCCGCCGGCCAGCAGCTTGAGCAGGCGGAGCAGGAGGTGTCGCTGAGTCGGGACGCACTCGTCGAAGCGCACCGGCAGCGCGCCACCCTCGACCGCATCAAAGAGGTACGCCGCGAGGCGCATCTCGCTGCACTTGCGAGTCGGGAAGCCGCCGAAGCTGACGAGATCGCGCTGCACCAGTATCACGCCAAGCAGGGGCGCGGATGAGCATCGGGGCCGGGGCCATCGATGCCGCCGCTCGGATCGCGGCGATTCAGCAACTCGTCGCGCAGCTTGACGGCACGGTGAGCACCGCGACGCCGGCCGGTGACTTCTCGGCGGCACTCAGCAGCGCGCAGCGTACGACGCAGACGGCGACGCCGGCCACGGTCGCGGCGAATTTGAGCGGCGTGCCGTACGCCAGCGAAATCACTGCCGCCGCAACGAAGTACGACCTCGACCCAGCGCTGCTTGCGGGCCTCGTCAAGCAGGAGTCGGGCTTTGATCCGTCGATCCGTTCTGCTGCCGGCGCGACCGGGCTGACGCAGTTGATGCCGGCGACCGCCAAAGCGCTTGGCGTCACCGACGCCACCGATCCGGCACAGAGCCTTGAGGGTGGCGCGAAGTACTTGCGTGAACAGCTCGACCGCTTTGGCGGAGATGAGCGGCTCGCGCTGGCTGCCTACAACGCCGGACCGGGCGCGGTGCAGCGGTACGGCGGCATTCCGCCGTATCCCGAAACGCAGCACTACGTGACGGCGGTGCTGGCGAACCGCGACACGTACGCCGCCACCGCGGACGCTGCGGCTACGACTGCGGTTGGGCTTGGTGGCGCCGGCGGCACGAGCCTCGCGGCACTGACCGCGGCGAACGGTTCGAACCTGACCGGCACGATCGCGCCGAGCACTGGACTGACGCTGCTGCGTACCGCACTCGACTCCCCGTCCAGGAGTTCGGCTTCAGCCTCCAGCTTTGGCCTGGGATATCCGACCACATAACAGCCATGCCAATCGACACGCCACCTGCCCCCGCCCGCGCCGGGTCGGTCGCCGCCAGCGCGCCACCGGGCGCAAGCAGCAGCGGCGCACCACCGGGCTTCTCCGACGCCCTTGCCGACGCTTCGACGACCTGGACCGCAGTTGCGGAAGGTCAATCCGCTCAGCAGACGCCGCGTGATGTTGCGGCGACGCCAGACCGCGCGCCCGCCTCTCAGCCCGACGAGCAGGGGGCGGCCGAGCATGAGGACGCAACGAGCGACGGTGCGGTGGCGCCGCCGCAGCACTCGGGCGACGCGGATGCCCAGCCGCAGGCGGTGGCGGCGCAAGCTGCCACGCTCGCCGAGTTGGCGGCGCTCGTCGCGCCCACTCCAGCATCTGCACCGGTGCCATCCGCACCGGCGGCATCTGCACCGGTGGCATCTGCACCGGACGCAGCATCGGTGCCGGCAGCGCGGGCGACCACCGGTGTGCCGGCGGGGGGACTGGACGCGGCGGCGACGCCCGGCGCCGGGCAGGCAGCCGTGCCGGCGGAGCCCGCTGCTGGCGCTCAGCTTTCGGCTGCGCCGCAGGGCGCGGAACCGGCGGCGCCAACGGTTGCGGTGACGGAACCGGCCGCGAATCCGGTGCCGGCAACGCCGACCGGTGCCGCCCCGCAAGCGGCGTTCGAGCTTCCGCCTGCCGGCAGCGTGCCAGCCAAGGCGCTCGATGCAGTGCCGCAGCCACCAGCTTCCCCCGCAGTTGCGGGGCCGGCCGGCACACCGCCCCAGGCGCCGCCTACCGCGAGTGACCCGGCGGTGCAGACGCCACCGGCGCCGCTTGCTGCGACCGCGAGCCAAAGCTCAGTCGGGTCGGCGGCGACAACGACGCCGACCGACTCCACTGCGGCGACCGGATCGGCGACCGCCGCGACGACCACCGATCCTGGGGCAGCGCAGCAAGCTCCGGCGGACGGGAACAACGGTGGCGCGCCGAGCGACCAGCAGCGCCAGACGCCGGCCGATTCCGGGCGCGGAACGCCGGCACCGCCTACGGCTGCGGCAACGCCGCCCGGACCGGTCGACGCTCAGTCGGCGCTCACTGTCGCGCCCGCCACTGCCGGCAGTGAGGCAACGATCCCGCCCGCAGCAAGCCAATCCACGCCGGTTTCGGTCGCGACGGGCAGCCCCGCCGCCCCAGCGGTGCCGGTCGCCGGCCAAGCGGCCGCTACTCCGGCGGCGCAGGCAGCGCCGGTCTTCAGCGGCCCGACCGTTGCAGCGGCGACCGCCGGAGCGCGAACCGCCGCCGTGGAAGCGCTGGTGCAACTCGGCAAGAGCCGTGGCCACGCTGCCGCGAAGATCGCGCTCGCGCCGGAAACGCTCGGTGGCATCCAGGTCACCCTGACCTTCGGCAGCGACGGCGTGAGCGCCCGGATGATCGCCGATCGACCCGAAGCGGCCGCCGCGCTGGGCCGTGCCGGGCAGGATCTGCGCGACAGCCTGCAACGACAAGGGATCGACCTCGCCAGCTTGGAGACGTCGTTTGCCGGCGACCAAAGCGGCGCCTTTCAGCAGCAGCGCCGGATGACGTGGAGTAACGCGAGCAGTGGCCGCGCAGCCCGCGTTTCAGCGCTTGACGACGAACCGGCCGACGCCGTGCTGCACGTCGCCATGACTGACGCTGCGGCGTCGATACCCCTCGAACCAGGCCGACTTGTCGACCTTCGCGCCTGACTGGAGCACCCACTATGAGTTCTGTCAATCTCACCAATATCAGTGCCGCGACGCTCTCGACCGGCAGCACCAGTTCAAGCTCGTCGCTCGACAAGGACGCCTTCCTGAAACTCCTTGCAGCCCAGGCGAAAATGCAGGATCCGATGAACCCGTCGGACTCGACGCAGCAGATCGCGCAGCTGGCGCAGTTCTCCTCGCTGGAGCAGATGATGAACATCGCCAACGAGACGAGCAAGTCCAACGCGCTCCAGCTGATCGGGCACAAGGTCACCTACTCCGACAGCACCACTGGAACGACGACCACCGGCACCGTTGAGAAGGTCACCATGACGACGAGCGGCGCGACCCTGACGGTCGACGGCGTGGCGAACATCACGCTCTCCCAAGTGGGCGCGGTCGAATGAGCGGCCTGCCCGTCAACCGGGCGCTCGTTCCTCCCGGACCAACGACCGGTGTTCCCGGCGTCGGCCAAACCGAACGGGTTCGCCGCTCCGGCGAGCAAGCCTCCGGCCAGGAGTTTGCGCAGGTCCTGCGCGATTCCAGTGCCAAGCAGGCGACATCGACGCGCGATCCAGCGGGCAAGGCGGGCAGTTCGGCGGTCACCTTCTCCGGTCATGCGCTGCAACGGCTCGAACGGCGCGGCATCACCGTCGACGCCGACGTGCAGCGCCGGCTCGGCGAGGGGGTTGATCGTGCCGCGTCGAAGGGCTCGCGTACCGCCGTCGTGCTGATCGACCAAAACGCGTTCGTGGTCGGCGTGCCGGCCCGCACGGTGGTGACCGCCGTCGGCCGCGAGCATATGCGCGAGCAGGTCTTCACGAACATCGACGCTGCGGTGATCGCGTAGATGCTTCGCGCAACGTCGACCACGACCGGGCCGAGCCGGCGCCCAGCGATCCGTCCAATGTGTCGAATCGCCCTGGACGCCGCATCAACCAGCACGGCAGGTGCGCCGATGTACCAATCAACGGGCTGGCAGGCCGCAAGGTCCTGTTCCCACCACACTCGTCAACCACAGGCCGGACCCCACTGGGGAGGCCGCACAGCAAAGGACACGATGTCCCGATGATGCGCTCCATGTTCACCGCGACCAGCGGTCTCAAAGCACACCAGATCCTCCTGGATGTCACCGCGAACAACCTCGCGAACGTCAATACGATCGGCTACAAAGCCAGCCGGACGTCGTTCCAGGACTCGCTCACGCAGATCCAGGGCGTCGGTGCCGCCTCCAGTCCCGGGTTTGGTGGCAGCAACGCCAAGCAGGTCGGCCTCGGCGTGACCGTCGGTTCGATCGCGAACCTGATGGGCGGTGGCTCGTTGCAGGTGACCGGCTCCTCGCTGGATGTCGCCATCCAGGGCGACGGCTGGATGCGCGTTGGCAACGGCACACCGACGACCGGCGACCCGACGACCGACACTCCGACCGGCGCCGATGTGAACTACACCCGTTCGGGCAACTTCACGACCAACGACAAGGGGTACCTGATCACCGCTGACGGCTACTACGTGCTGGGCAAGGTTGCCGCCGACACAACCGGCACCGGCAGTGTCGCGGACTGTTACATCCAGATTCCCGAAGGCGCGACCGAAGTCGCGATCGCCCCGGATGGCGCGGTGAGCTTCGTCCCGCCGGATGGCTACACGCAGCCGTCCGCACTCCCGGCGATCGGTACGGACGGGCGGGCGATCGCCGGCTACCTGTCGGTGTCGACCTTCCAGAACACGGCCGGCCTTCAGCGGGTGACCAACAACCGCTGGTGCGCGACCGCGCAATCCGGCGCTGAGCAGGCCGGTACGCCTGGCGGCCAGTTCGGGCAGTCGATTGCCGGCGTGCTGGAGATGAGCAACGTTGATATGGCCACCGAGTTCACGACGATGATCTCCGCGCAGCGCGGCTTCCAAGCCAACTCGCGTGTGATCTCGACGACCGACCAGATGCTCCAAGATCTCGTGAATCTGGTCCGCTAGTCCCTGCACTGCCTGACCTGCGCTCGGTTTGCCCACGCCCCCCGTCGGCAAACCGAGCGCCCCCGCTTTCCCGCTGCACCGCGATGATTACCCTGCACCGACTTGGACGAGAGACCAGTGAGGTCGTGCTCAACGCCGACCTGATCTGCACCGTTGAGGCGAACCCCGACACGGTGCTGACGCTGGTGACCGGTGCGCGAATCGTCGTGCGCGAATCGCCGCAGCAGGTGATCGACGCCGTGCGGGAGTGGCGCGCTGCGATCGGACGCGCCACCTTTCTCACGCCCAGCCTCGTGTGACAGATCGAGTCGGCGGCGATGTTCGGCGACGCGGCCGGGCAACGCGGGCCGCCTCGCACCAAGGTGGTCGCTGTTCCCGCGTTCGGCTAACGCGCCGAAACCGCCGGTTGTTCGCAGCGAGATGTGGCGCTACAGATCGGTGCCACGGTGCCGATCCACGGTGGGAGGGTGCCCCGCACCCCACCGATCGAGCCTGTGAGCGAATACCCGACACGACGCATCGCTGATGGCGCCGCCCGGCGGCCGTGGCTGCGGCCGGTCGACTTTCAAGCGCCGAGCGCGTTGGCGCCCGATCAGCAGGCGCGCCTGCGGCGGATGGCCGACGAGGTCTGCGAAGTGATCGCGGCGCGGGCGTTGACCGAGCTCGCGATCACGCTGCACGCCGAACCGTTGGAGATGCGCGAGACGACGTGGCGCGACGCTCAGCGCGTCCCCGTCGAAGATGCGATCACGACCACCGCCGAATCGTCGGCCGGCGGCCAGCTGTACTTGGTCGTCGATCCGGCGCTCGCGAACATCGTCGTCGAACGGCTGCTGGGTGCCGAACCGAATCCCGCGTTGCCGCCACGCCCGCTGACGGCGATCGACCGCTCGTTGCTGCGCCGCGTCAACGAACTGATTCTCGCGAGCTGGGAGCAGCTGTGGAGCGACGTGACGGCGGCGACGATCACGCCGCACGCGGCGCAGCCGCATCGGATGCTGGCGCTCGAGCACCATGCCGCTGAACCGACCTTGCTGATCGCCTTTCAAGTGCGGATCGGTGGCACCTACGCCGTGCTGCATCTGCTGGTGCCGCAGGCGACGGTGCAGCCGGTCGCCGCGCAGCTCTCGCGCCCGTCCGCACGCGGCGATGTCGACGATCCAGCCGGCAACCAGGCGCTGCAAAGCCGCCTCGGCGGCGCCGGGGTCGCCGTGCATGTGCGGCTCGGTCGGGTGCGGATGGCGGCCGGCTCGATCGCGGCGCTGCGCCCCGGCGACCGCGTGCCGCTCGGCGTGGCCTCCGATGACGCTGCCGCGCTGGTCGTCGATGGCGTCACCGTGCAGTACGGCCACGTTGGCCGCAGCGGCACGGTACGCGCCGTGCAGATCGGCGCGGCGACGATCCGGGGTGCGGCATGAGCGGTCCACTGGAGCGGCTCGCGGCGACCGTGGCGTCGGCGATCCCCGAGCTGCTGAACGGCGCGGTGGCGGGAGTGCCGCGGGTGCTGCCGCGCGGGGCCGACCCGTTTACTGGCGCGCATTGGCCGCTGCTGCTGACGGCGACCCGCTGGACGGCGGTGTCGCCAGGGGGCGTGCTGATCGGCGGCGCGCCGGACGCGGTTGCCAGCGTGCTTGGCTTCGAACTGCCAGAGCGGCCCGTCGTCTCCGCCGAAAATGAGGTGCACCAGCGCCGTGCAACCGATCGGCCAGATGGTGAGGCTGCCGCCGACGCCACCGGCG
>JASGGQ010000025.1:0-24232 GCA_047604965.1 Patulibacter sp.
GCCGGCGGGCGGGGTCGTCGGCAGCGCGCAGGCGCCGGCCGGCGCGAATCCGTGCGATTCAATGCCGATCGCGCTGTTGATCCGGGCGCGCGAGTTTTCCCAGCCGATCATCGCCGTCAGCTCGATCAACTGGCGTTCGCTGAAGTGCTCGGCAGCGCGCGCCCACAGGGCATCGTCAACGGCCGGCGGCGTCGCGGTCATCGCCGTTGCAAGCTCCAGCGCGACCACTTCGGCCGGGGTGAAGAGGCCGCTTGGCTCAGGGTCGGCGAGCGCCCGCAGCTGCTCGGCGGTGACGCCATGCTTGCTGACCACCGAGTGGGAGCCGATGTCGATGCAGAAGCTACATCCGACCTCCATGGCCGCGCGCAACGTCACGAGTTCCAGGAGTCGCTGCGGCGTGCGGCGGCGGCGCGAGATGAAGTGCCGCTCCACACCACCCCCGGCGCGCAGGAGCGCCGGATCACGCGCCAAGATCGCGGTGCCTTGGATCGGTCGCCCGAACATGCGGCGCACGACGAGATCGGTGAGGTGGGCGGTGGGGCCGAACTTCGAGCGGGGGAGTGGAGCGAGGCGGGGCATCAGAACCTCCAGGGCGACTGCCGGTGGTGCGGGTGGCGGCGCCGGCCCGAACCGCTGGGACGCGGCCAAGCAAGCACCGGACCTTCAGCGTACGCTGCGCAACGTGCGCCGCCGCGCGTTGCCGCAGAAATCGCCGCGATCATCGGTGCCGCACAGGCTGGACGCACGGGAGATACCCCACTCCGCGTCCGCCGCAGCTAGGCTGAGCCCATGCGCGTCCGCTTTGCTCCCTCGCCGACCGGTGCTCTGCACATCGGCGGTGCCCGTGCAGCGCTCTACAACCACCTCGCCGCCCGCGGTGCCACGCGCCGTGGGCAGCCGTCGAGCTTCGTGCTGCGGATCGAGGACACCGATCGAGAGCGCTCCACCGACGAGAACGTCCAGCAGATCCTCGATGCGTTGCAGTGGCTCGGCCTGGACTGGGACGAAGGCCCGGTCAGCCAGTACGAACGCGAGGCGCGCCACCGCGAGGTCGTCAGCGACCTGCTGGCGCGTGGCCTGGCGTACCGCACGAACGCCGGAGCCGACGAGGTCAAGGCGTACAAGGCGCAGCACGGCGCCGACCGGGGCTTTCGCGGCGACGACGAGGGCGAAGGCGCGGTGCGGCTGCGCGTGCCGGGCGGCCAGACCGTCGTCCACGACCTGATTCGCGGCGACACGATCTTCCAGAACGTCCACATGGACGACCCGGTGATCGCGCGCGCCGACGGCAGTGCGCTCTACAACCTCGCCGTCGCCGTGGACGACCACGACCTCGGCATCACGCATGTCATTCGTGGCGAAGATCACCTCTCCAACACGCCGAAGCAGTTGCTCGTTTACGCCGCGCTCGGCGCCGAGCCGCCGCAGTTCGCGCACCTGCCGCTGCTGCATGGCCCGGACGGCAAGAAGCTCTCCAAGCGCCACGGCGCCGCGTCGGTCCAGGAATTGCGCGACGCCGGCTACCTGCCGGAAGCGGTCGTCAACTACCTCGCGCTGCTCGGCTGGGGCGACAGCGACGATCAGACGATCCTCAGCCGCGACGAACTGGAGCAACGCTTTGACGTTGCCAACGTGACCAAGCACCCCGCGCGCTTTGATGAAGTCAAGCTCAAGTGGCTCAACGGCAAGTACCTGCGCGAGATGAGCGTCGATGAACTGACGGCCCGCCTCGAAGCGCACACCGGCCGCACCGGCCTGCGCGGCGCCGTTGCGATCAGCCAAGAGAAGATCGGCACGCTCGATGAGTTCTGGCCGCTCGCCGGCTTCATCTTCGACGGGCCGCGAAGCGACGACGAAAAAGCGCGCGCGCAATGGCTCGGCGACGACGGCCAGCGGCTCCTGGGCCGCGTGCGCGACGCGCTGGCCGGCCTGGAGCCGTTCGACACCGAAACCGTCGAAGCGACGTTGCGCGAACTGCCGGCGGCGCTCGAAGCCAAACCGAAGGCGGTCTTCCAAGCGGTGCGCGTCGCGCTGGCCGGCACGACCGTGTCGCCCGGCCTGTTCGAGACGGTTGCGTTGCTCGGCAAAGACGAGACGCTTCGCCGTATCGACCTTGCGATCACCGGCGTTCCGGCGTGATCGAACGGCGCGATACGCGCCCACTTCGCGTCGTCCTCAACTCCGGGGACGGATGTCCGATAACGGGAGGGAGTCTCCCTCTCCTCTCACGCACGCATGACGATCCAGGCACAGGTTGTGAACCAAACCCCACCCGCTGAACCGCGCCCCGGTGGCGCGGATATGCCTGCGCCTCAGAACGAGGGGCACGGCCGCCGGCTGACCGCTGCGTTCGAGGCGCTTGAGGCGTTCCCGGCGCTTGCCGAATCGCGCAACCGCCTGCTGCGCGTCGTCGCTGAGGAGCCGCTGTCGGTCGGCGCGGTCGTTGCGGCCGTCGAATCCGATGTCGCCCTCGTGATCTCGGTGATGCGTCTCGCGAACCAGATCGACGGTCGCAGCCGTGGCCGCGTCGATTCGGTCGTGCAGGCGGTCGAACTGCTCTCGCCAGATGCCGTGCAGGCACTCGCAACGCAGACCCGCACCTTTGATTTCTTTGAGCGCTCCGTCGTCTGGGAAGGGGCGCCCGAGCGCTTCCGCCTGCACGGCGTCGCAACCCAGCGGGCCGCCGAGCGGATCGCCGTTGAAGTCGGCTACGAACACCGCGATCGCCTGATGATCACGGCGCTGCTGCACGACATCGGCAAACTCGTGCTGATGCACGCCTATCCCGGCTACCCGGCGCAGGTTCACGCTGGCGCCCGCACGCCGGAAGAGCGCGTGCAGAAGGAACGCCGCGAACTGGGCGTCGACCATGCGCTGGTCGGCGGCGTGCTGGCACGCCGGTGGGGGCTGCCGAAGCACGTCGCGTCGATCATCGAGCGCCACCACACGCCCGACGCCGACGAGGAAGCGGCCTTCGTGCGCCTCGCGGACATGCTCGCGCACTACAGCTCCGGGGCCGGCGTCAATCCGAACGAACTGCTCAAGAGTGCTCGCGCCGTCGGGATCGGCCCGGCGGAACTGCGCGGCGTGCTCTACGACCTGCCGTACCCGATTCAGGCGAAACCGCGCCAAGTCGATCCGTGCCCGCTCTCTGGCCGCGAAGTCGACGTGCTCAAGCGCCTGGCCGCCGGCAACGTGTACAAGCAGATCGCGCATGAGCTGGGGCTCTCAACCTCGACCGTGCGCACCCACCTGCACAACATCTACGGCAAGCTTGGCGCCGTCGATCGCGCCCAAGCGGTGCTGATCGCCACCGAGCGCGGCTGGTTGTAGGCGGTCGTCAAGGCGGTCGTCGCCTCCGGCCACACGGCGGGCGTCAGCTGCGGGGCGATTCGCTGCCGTGCCGTGCCGGCTTGCGACGCCGCCGTACGGAGTGTGTGGTACCCGTTCTTCGTTACGTTGTCGCTGTGATGTCCCCCCGATTCCTGCGCGCGATGCGCCTCGCCGCGATCACCGGCGCTGCGTGCGCTGCGGTGGCGGGCCTCGCGGCCTGCGGCGGCGACGGCATGTCGCAGGCCGACATCGAACGCAAAGTCGATGCGGCGTCGGTCGGCGAAGAAAATGTTGGCGGCACCTCGACCGCTTCCGATCTCGCGCGAGAGCAGGCGCAGAAAGATGCCGACCAACGCGCCGCCGCCGAAGCAGTCAAGCGCCGCGAGGAACTCGAACGGATACAGCGCGAGCAGAAGGCGGAAGCCGAGAAGGTGATGAGCGGTGACGTCGCCGAGAGTGCCGATTCGCTCGCCGAGCAGCGCTTCCGCGCGCGGCTGGCCGGCGTGTGCGATGGCGCGCAGGAACGCATTTCGAAGGTCGCGAAGGCGGCGGAGAAGGCGACCAAAACCAAGGATCCCGACGAACTGCTTGAGGCTGCCAAGGAGTACAGCGCGTCGCTCAACGACTTCACCGCCGCGCTCAAGGCACTCGACCCGCCGGCCGCCCAGCAGGCGCTCTTCGCTGCGTGGCTGCACACGATCGACGGGCTCGCCAACTCGATTCGCCTGCAACTCGTGTCGATCGCCGACCAAGACGAATACCAGCGGCTTCAGCAGAAGACGGCGAAGCTCACGACGCGCTTCCTGACGCAGACGGCCCAGCTGGGCGTGACCTGTCTGACGGTGACCAGTTGACCGGCACGGCCGCTAGCGTTTGATCGGTGCTGCTCGTTTCCGACAAGTCTGGCGTCGCGGTCCGTGCTCTCGTGGGGCTCGCCCGCGCCGGTGGCGACCGTGACGCGGTCGCGATCGCCGAAGTTGCGCGCCGCGCAGATCTGCCTCTGACGCAACTTGAGCAGCTGTTCGTGCAACTCAAGCGGGCCGGCATCCTGCGCAGCCAGCGTGGCGTCGGCGGTGGCTACCTGCTGACGCGCCCGGTCACCGAGATCAGCCTGTTGCAGATCGTCGAAGCGATCGACGGTCCGCTTGGCACCGACACCGATCCGGCCTTCAACGGCCCGCGGGATGCGCTCCAAGGCGCGCTGGCTCGTCGCACGCTCGAAGAGGTCGTGCGCGATGAGGAACAGTCCGCGGAACCGATGTACTGGATCTAAACCTGAATCCACCGATCCTCGGGTCGCGTGGGCGGCGACGGCTCTCGCGTGGGAGGATGCCCCGCAATCAAAGGGCGCCGGCACTCCTCATGCGGAACATCCACCCACACTCGGCCCTCGCCACCCCCGCTCAACCGATCATCGGTGGATCCAGGCTAAACCCGGTGAACTACGCGGGGTTTGGGTGTTGGTGCCGCTCAGATCGTTAGAGTGCCGGGCGTGCCGCTGCGCGCAGCCTCCTCCGTCGTCGAAGTGGTCGGCCAAACGCCGGTCGTCGCGTTGCCTGCGCTCGTTCCTGACAGCGTAGAGCTGTTCGGCAAGTTGGAGGCGCTCAACCCCGGCGGTTCGGTGAAAGACCGTATCGGCATCGCGATGCTCCAAGCCGCCGAGCGAGACGGGCAGATCGAACCGGGCAAGACGACGATCGTCGAAGCGACGAGCGGCAACACCGGCATCGCCCTAGCGTTCGCGTGCGCCGCCAAAGGCTACGAACTGGTGCTCACGTTGCCGCAGGGCATGAGCCGCGAACGCGAGGTGCTGCTGCGGCTCTACGGCGCGAAGCTGGAGATCATCGAGTCGTTGGGCGGGATGACCGAAGCGGTCGAAGCGGCGCGCCGGCTCGCCGATTCCGGCGATGCGTTTCTGCCCGACCAATTTTCCAACCCCGCGAACCCGGCGGCGCATGAGGCGACCACCGGGCCGGAGCTGTTCGCGCAGCTCGACGGCAAGCTCGACGTGCTGGTGTGCGGCGTCGGGACTGGCGGCACGCTCACCGGCACCGGACGCCACCTCAAAGCGCGGCTGCCGCAGCTGGAGATCGTCGCGGTGGAGCCGGCGAGTTCGCCGGTGCTCTCCGGCGGCAACGCCGGTCCGCACCGCATCCAAGGCATCGGCGCCGGATTCGTGCCGCCGGTGCTGGAGCGCGAACTGATCGACGAGATCATCGCGATCACCGACGACGACGCGATCGATACCGCCTGGCTGGCGGCGCGGCGCTGCGGTGTGCTCGCCGGCCTTTCGTGTGGCGCCGCGCTCGCGGCCGCGATCCAGATCGGGCAGCGTCCCGAGTCGCGCGGCAAGCGCATCGCGGTGATCCTCCCCGACTCCGGCGAGCGCTACAGCTCGACGCCGTTCTTCGTGCCGCCGACGCGCCGCTTACGGGCCGATATCGGGGCGTTCGCCCAAGCACCACGCGAGCATTGCCGGCCACGGCCCGTAGCCGTTGGCCGGCTCGACATGGCCGGCCGCGCCGAGCAGATCGACCGGCAGCCCGAGCGGGTCGGCGAGCGCCGCCTGCGCGCCGCGCTGCGGCCACCACGGATCGTTGTCGGAGAGCACGACGCGCGTGCGACGCGCCACCAGTTGCGGCCGGATCGTCGCGAGCGCCGGCTGGGCGAAGGTATCGGCGGCGGCGGTTTGCGGCAGCTGCGGCGGGACGACGAGCGCGACGCGATCGGCGATCACGGGGGCCGGCTGCGTGCGTGCAGCGTGCGCGAGCCACAGCCGGGTCGCGAGCGAATGCGCCACGACGACCAGTTCGCCGCTCGGATCGCCGCGCTCGTCGCGCACCGCCGGGTCGTCGCTGGAGATTTGCGTCAGTCGTCGCTCCAGCGCCTGCTGCCAGGCGTCAAGGCGTGGGGCGTTCGGCGACGGCAGTTTGCGGAGCCGCGCGACGTGCCCCCGTGCGCGCAGCTCGGTCGACAGCCACACCAGCCAGTGGTCGGGGCCGACGCCACCGAATCCGTGAAGCAGCACGAACCTCGCCACGCGCGCAGTCTACGGCCCTCCGAGCCGGCGGCCCCTAGTCACAACGGCGTGCGTGGGGTGGCGGCGCCCCGGAAGCTGACGGTGCGTCAACGCTGCGGCTTGGATGGCCCACTGCCGGCCGGGTACCCTCGGTCGCGATGGACATCGATCGGAAGAGCAGCGCGTCAGGCTCAGGCGGCCGGTCGACTGCACCCGTACGCAGTCGTTGGCGGCATGCGTACACGACGGTGCCGCTGCTCGGCATGGTCGTTGGCGTCGCGCTGCTGCTGACGACACTCAAGCCGTATCGCATCATCTCCGGGTCGATGACGCCGACCGCCGTCGTTGGCCAACGCGTCTTCGCCGATCATGTCGGCGGCAAGGGCTGGACGCCGACGCCAGGTGACGTGATCGTATTCAAAGCGCCCGGTGGAGCACGCGACGACGCGCCAACCGAATGCGCGCAGGCACGCCAGCCACACACGGCCTGCCTGGCGGCACTGGCGGGCCGCACCGATCTGTCCTTCGTCAAGCGGGTCGTCGGTGGTCCTGGCGATCGGCTGGTGATCGAACACGGGCATGTGATCCGCAATGGCGTGCAGATTGCTGAGCCGTACGCTCGCAGCTGCGACGACGAGATTTGCAACATCGCAGAGTTCACTGTGCCGGCCGGGCAGTACTTCGTACTCGGCGACAACCGGGGTGACTCGTCGGATTCCCGCTACTGGGGGCCGATCACCCAAGATGAGATCGTCGGCCGGATCGTCGCGACGTATTGGCCGCTGAGCCGTATCGGCCGGTTGTGATCGCTGCCATCACAACCCCCGGAGAACCTTGCGGGCGTTGCCTCTCGGTGCCGCCGCCAAGAACTCGCTAGCGTCCGCCGCATGGCCGTGCAGCTGATCAGACGTGTCGGCGCAGAGCTTCGGCGCGATCTGCAAGCGGCGCAGGAGCGCGACCCGGCCGCGAAGGGTGCGAGCCGGCTGCTGGTGCTCGCGACCTGGCCCGGCGTGCATGCGCTGCTTGCACATCGGGTGGCGCACGCGCTGTATCTCGCCGGAGTGCCGGGGATCCCGCAGATCCTGGCGTTCCTGGCGCGCTCACGGACCGGCATCGAGATCCATCCGGCGGCGACGATCGGGCGCGGTTTGCTGATCGACCACGGCTCGGGCGTGGTGATCGGAGAGACCACCGAGATCGGCGACGACGTGACGATCTATCAGGGCGTGACGCTCGGCGGCACCGGCTTTCAAACCGGCAAGCGGCATCCAACCGTCGGCAACGGAGTGGTGATCGGCAGCGGCGCGAAGCTGCTTGGGCCGATCGTCGTCGGCGACGGCGCGAAGATCGGCGCGAACACGGTGGTCATTCACGACGTGCCGTCCAACGCGACGGTCGTCGGCAACCCCGGCCACCCGGTCCGCGTCGAAGGGCGACGGCCAACCGGACCGGATGCCGACTGGGCGCATCTCCCGGACCCGGTCGCCGACGCGATGGACGCGCTCTCGGCGCGCATCGCGCAGCTTGAGCGGCAACTCGAAGCGCTTGGCGGAACGCCGGCCCCCGGTGAGGCGCCGGCCAGCACCGCGCGCGCGAATCTGCGGTCGCGCGGCAGCGGCCCGAACCCGGCCGGCGGATGACGCTTCCGGCGCGCCGCGCGCGACATCGCCGAGGGGCGGGCCCAGCTCAGGAGAAGACGGTGCGGTGGCGGTGACGCGGCCGTGCTTTGTATGCCGCATCCTGCCCGCGCGTCCACAGCGCCATGTCGAGCGCGTGGGGTGGCAACCCGGTCAAGCCCGAGAGCTGCTCGACGGCTTGCACGGCGCAGCCGCGAATCTCGCGTTCCCACGAGCCGTACGGCAGGAGTTGGCCGGCGTCGCGCACGACCGTGATCGCCGGGCGCTCGCCGAGCCACCGGCCGAGATGGCGCAGCGCGTCGGCGTACAACGCGATCAGTTCGTGGCCGCGGTCTTGCCCGAGCGCATCGGCAAGCTCGTCGCTGCGGATCGCGCGCAGTTCGGCGTTGGTCCATGCGCCATGCGAGCGGCAGCGATCGCCGCGGTGGCGTCACGCACCTCATCGGCGAGACGCATCGGCTCAGTCTGACGTTTCGCGGGTGGCGCCGCACCATCGCCTAGAATGGAACAGGTGTTCGCCGATCTTTTTGCGCCGCTGGGAGAGAGCGCTGCTGAGCTGCCTGGCGGACCGTTCTCGCGTGCTGGGAACCGTGCATCGCTCCAGCAGCACGCTGCGCAGTTGCGCGCCGCGCGTGAAGCTGAGGGCTGGGATGCTGAGGGCTGGGATGCGGAAGCTCAACTCGCTCCGCTCGTCGAGGGCATGAATGAGCCGCAGCGCCAGGCGGTGCTGCACGACACCGGCCCCGCGCTGGTGCTCGCCGGGGCCGGCTCGGGCAAGACGCGCGTGCTCACGCACCGCATCGCGTACCTCGTGCGCAGCGGGCGCGCCCGGCACGACGAGATCCTGGCGATCACGTTCACGAACAAGGCCGCGCAGGAGATGCGCGACCGCGTCGAAGGGCTGCTCGGCGCCCGCATCAAGGGGATGTGGGTGACGACCTTCCATTCGGCGTGCGTTCGCATCCTGCGCAGCGAGGCCGACAAGCTCGGGTACACCAAGAGCTTCACGATTTACGACCAGTCCGATGCGCGCCGGATGGTCAAACGCTGCCTCGACGTGTTGGGTGTCGACCCCAAGCGCTTCACGCCCGCGTCCGTGTTGCATCAGATCAGCGACGCGAAGAACAAGCTGCGAGATGCCGACGACTACGGCCGCCTGACCGCCAGCTACTTCGAGCGCACCGTCTCCGACGTGTTCCGGCTCTACGAGCAGGAGCTGATCAAAGCCAACGCGATGGACTTCGACGACCTACTCGTGCGCACCGTCAACGTGCTGGAGCTGTTCCCGGAGGTCCGCGAGCGATACCGCAAAGCGTTTCGGTACGTGCTCGTCGACGAGTACCAAGACACCAACCACGCGCAGTACCGGCTGCTTGGGTTGCTGTGCGGCGGCGACCACGACAACCTGATGGTCGTCGGCGATGACGCGCAGTCGATCTACGGCTTCCGTGGCGCCGACATCCGCAACATCCTCGACTTCGAAGCCGACCGGCCGAACGCGACCGTCATCACACTCGACCAGAACTACCGCTCGACGCAGACGATCCTCAGCGCCGCGAACGCCGTGATCGCCGGCAACCGCGAGCAGAAGCAGAAGAAACTCTGGAGCGAGCTGGGAGAGGGCGAGCCGATCACACTGCGCGAAACCGAAGATGAGCATGCCGAAGCGCGCTACGTCGTCGGTGAGATCGAGCGGCTCGTCGACGACGAAGATGTCGGCCGCAGCGAGATCGCCTGCTTCTACCGCACCAATGCGCAGGCGCGCGTGCTGGAAGACATGCTGATCCGGCGCGACGTTGACTACCAGGTGATCGGCGGCACGCGCTTCTACGAGCGCGCCGAGATCAAGGACGCGCTGGCCTACCTCACCTTGGTCGTCAACCCGCGGGATGTCGTCGCCTTCCAGCGGGTCGTCAACTCGCCCCGGCGCGGGCTTGGCGCGACCTCCGTCGGGCGGCTGTTGCAGCACGCCGACGCGATCGGCGAAAGCCCACTGACGATGGCCGCACGCGCCGACCAGGTGCCGAACCTCGGCGCGGCGGCGGTGAAGAACTTCAAAGCGTTCGCGACGCTGCTGCGCGAGTTGCGCGCCCGCAATGACGACGGCGTTCCGGTCGCCGAGCTGCTGAAGCTCACGCTTGATCGCAGCGGCTACCTGGAAGCGCTGGAGAACGAGCGGTCGGTCGAAGCGGAGGGACGGGTTGACAACCTCGGCGAACTGGTGAACGTCGCCGCCGAATACGACGTCAACGACCGCACCACCGCTGGCGTCGACGGCTTCCTGCAAGAGCTGGCGCTAGTCGCGGATTCCGACGGGCGCAAGGACGACCAGGGCGTCGTGACGCTGATGAGCTTGCACAACGCGAAGGGGCTGGAGTACCCGGTCGTCTTCATCCTCGGGATGGAAGACGGCGTCTTCCCGCATTCGCGTTCGTTCGACGAGGGCACCGTCGAGGAGGAGCGCCGCCTCGCGTACGTCGGCATCACGCGCGCCAAGCAGCGCCTGTACCTCAGCTGGGCGCAGCGCCGGCAAACGTTCGGGCAGACGAACTACGCGATCCGTTCGCGTTTCCTGACGGAAATCCCCGAGGAGCTGACGACCGGCTACGACGCGGCCGTGCCGGCTGGGCCGACCTTCGGCGGTGGCGCGGGCGGCTACCGCGCGAACGGTCCGCGTGGCGCGACGACCCGCCCGCCGGCCGGCGGCGCCGATCCGGCAACGGCCGATGGCGAGCCGCTGCGCGTCGGCGATGATGTCGAACACCGCCAGTTCGGTCCGGGCACGATCGTCGGCGCGCAGCCCGGCGGCGTGGTGATCGTGCGCTTCGCGGACGACGGCACCGAACGCAAACTCATGGCCGGCTACGCGCCGCTCATCAAGCGGTAGAGCCGCCCGTCACGGCGGGTCTGGTCCGGCCGGCCGGGTGCGCGTCAGTCGCCCCAGATAGCCTGCTTCCCCGTGACGGCGCAGATCATTGACGGCAAGGCGATCTCCACGGCGGCGCGCGCGCGGCTCGCCGGCGAGGTGGCGGCATTCACCGCCGAGTTCGGCCGCGCGCCGGGACTCGCAACCGTGCTCGTCGGCGAAGACCCGGCATCGCAGGTGTACGTCGCCAACAAGCATCAGGGTTGCGAGCAGGCCGGCATCCACAGCGTCGGCAAGGTGCTGCCCGCCGACGCGACCGCCGAGCAAGTTGAAGCGGTGATCGACGAACTCAACGCCGACCCGACGATCGACGGCATCCTCTGCCAGCTCCCCGTTCCCGCACACCTCGACGGCGACGCGCTCAGCCAGCGCGTACACCCCGACAAAGATGTCGACGGGCTGACGATCGCCTCCGCCGGCCGCCTCGCGCTCGGCGCACCCGGCCTGCGGCCCTGCACGCCGCGCGGCTGCATGGTGCTGCTGGAGCAGGCGGAAGTCGGCCTGGCCGGTAAGCAGGTGGTGGTCGTCGGACGCTCCAACCTGTTCGGCAAGCCGATGGCGCAGCTCGCGCTGGCCGCGAACGCTACCGTCACGATCGCGCACTCCCGCACCGCCGATCTGGCCGCGGTCTGCCGCACCGCTGACGTGCTGATCGTCGCCGTCGGACGCCCGGAGATGGTGCGCGGCGACTGGATCAAACCGGGCGCCACCGTGATCGACGTCGGCATCAACCGCACCGACGCGGGCCTGGTCGGCGACGTGGCGTTCGCGGAAGCGGCCGAGGTGGCCGGCGCGATCACCCCCGTCCCCGGCGGCGTCGGCCCGATGACGATCGCGATGCTGCTCGCCAACACGCTCGACGCCGCCCGCGCCGCCGAAGCCCGCCGCTGAACGACCGTGCGCGGCACGAAACGCGCGGTCACGACACGCCTGCGGTGGCGCTCGGCCCGGCCGGCAACGCCTTTCGCGGCGAGGACAGGTAGCCTCGCGCACGATGAGCGACCGCTTCCGCCTCGGAGAACTCCTCGCCACGATCGGAACGATCGGCCTCGTGATCTTGCTGGCCTTCGGTGCCTGGCTCTCCTACGAGCAGGTACTGCCAGGCGGAGAGTTCGCTGCCACCGGCGCTGTCGGCGTTCGCCACATCGGCTGGTTCGCGCTGATCGCCGTGGCGCTCGCGGCGATCGCCGGGCTGATCTTCATCGTCCGGGTCCTCACCGCAGCCACCACCGAACGCCCGATGCTGCAAGCGCCGGTCGCGTACGCCTCCGCACTCTTCGCGCTGCTCGTCTGCGCCGTGCGGTTGCTGATCTTCACCCCCGATATCACCGTCAAAACTGGCCGACTCGCACGCGATCTTGGGGTGAGTGCGCTGAGCGTCGACGCGCAGGTCTCCCTCGGCGGCTGGCTTGGCCTCGGCGCGTTGCTGCTGCTCGTCGCCGGAACCTGGATCGCGATGAGCGACGAACGCAAAGACTCGCCGGCCGCGAAAGCGCGCACCGCTGCACTGCTTGCCACCGTGCCGGTTCGCCCGGCCCCACCGGCCGGCGGCGGCCCGGCCACGCCCTCAACCGGAGACTCCGCATGATCGACGCCACGCAGGTGCTGCACGTCGCGCGCCTCTCGCGCCTTGAACTCGCCCCCGGCGAGGTGGAGCAGATGGCGACCGAACTGTCGAGCATCCTCGGCCACATCGAGCAGATCGCCAAACTCGATCTCGACGGCGTCGCACCGACCACGCACGTCGTGCCGATCGACGGCGGGCTGCGCGACGACATTCCCGAGCCGTCACTGCCGATCGATGTCGCGCTGGCCGAGGCGCCGCGCGCCAACGCCGAGGGTTTCCTCGTCCCAAGCCCGCAGGCGTAGGGGAGACGCAACGATGCCCGACCTGCTGAATGTCATCACGTCGCAGACGGCGACCGCACAGATCGCCGCGATCGCAGCCGGCGACCTGGACGCCCGCGAACTGTTCGAGGCGTACCGCCAACGGGCCACCGCCGACGACCACAACGCCTTCACCTGGGTTGCCGATGCGGCGCCGGCCGAGATCCCCGGCCCCGAATCGCCGCTCGCGGGCCTGCCGGTGGCCGTCAAGGATCTCTTCTGCACCGCCGGCGTGCCAACCCAGTCGGGCAGCAAGCTGCTGGAGGGGTACCGCCCGCCGTACACGTCGACCGCCGTCGCCCGGCTCCAGCAGGCCGGCGCGACGATGCACGCCAAGACGAACCAGGACGAGTTCGCGATGGGCAGCTCGAACGAGAACTCCGCCTTCGGGGCCGTCAGCAACCCGTGGGACCGCTCGCGCGTGCCCGGTGGCTCCTCCGGCGGAAGCGCAGCGGCGGTCGCCGCCGGCCACGCGCCGTGGGCACTCGGCACCGACACCGGCGGTTCGATCCGCCAGCCCGCCGCGCTCTGCGGCCTCGTTGGCCTCAAGCCGACGTACGGCGCGATCAGCCGCTACGGAATGATCGCGTTCGCGTCGTCGCTCGATCAAGCCGGGCCGATCACCCGCTCCGTCGCCGACGCGGCGCTGATGCTCCGCCACCTGCACGGCGCCGACCCCCGCGACATGACGAGTGTCGGCCTGCGCGAGCCGATCGAACTGCCGACGCGCGACTCGCTTGAAGGCGTCGTGATCGGCGTACCGGAATCGCTGCTCGGCGAAGGCCTGGAGCCTGGCGTCGCCGCCTCGTTTCGTGCGGCGCTCGCGAACGCCGAAGCGCTCGGCGCACGTCTCCAAGAGGTCGAGCTGCCGCACGCCGAAGCGGGACTCTCCGCCTACTACGTGCTGGCCCCGGCGGAAGCGTCCAGCAACCTCTCTCGCTTCGACGGCGTGCGCTACGGCAACCGCATCGAAGAGGCAGACGGCACCCTGCTGGAGATGTACACGCGCACCCGCTCAGGCGGCTTTGGTGCGGAGGTCAAGCGCCGCATCATGCTCGGCACCTACGCGCTGAGCGCCGGCTACTACGACGCCTACTACGGCACGGCGCAGCGCGTACGCACGAAGATCGCCGGCGATTTCGCGGCGGCGTTCGGCGACGTTGACGTGATCGCCACGCCAACCAGCCCGACCGTCGCGTGGCAACTCGGCGCGAAGGTCAGCGACCCGCTCGCGATGTACCTCAGCGACATCTTCACCATCCCGATGAGTCTCGCCGGCATCCCCGCCATCAGCATCCCATCCGGCCTCTGCGACGGGCTGCCGGTCGGCCTGCAACTCGCCGGCCCGGCCTTCAGCGAGAACCTGCTGCTGGGCGTCGCGCACGCCCTCGAACAGGCGATCGGCTTCGACACGGGAGGGGCAATCCGATGACCACTACCGCCGACAAGTACGAGGTCACGATCGGCCTTGAGATTCACGTCCAGCTCGCGACGCGCACGAAAATGTTCTGCGGCTGCGCGACCAGCTTCGGCGACGCCCCGAACACGCACACCTGCCCACGCTGCCTCGGCCTCCCCGGCTCACTGCCGCTCCCGAATGCCAAAGCCGTCCACTACGGCCTGATGATGGGGCTCGCGCTCGGCTCGCAGATCGCGCCGCGCTCGATCTTCCACCGCAAGAACTACTTCTACCCCGATCTGCCGAAGGGCTACCAGATCAGCCAGTTCGACGAACCGCTCTGCGACGGCGGCAACCTCGGCGGCGTGCGGATCCACCGGGTGCATCTCGAAGAGGACGCCGCGAAGCTCACGCACGTCGGTAGCTCCGGCCGCATCTCCGGCTCGCAGGCGAGCGTCGTCGATTTCAACCGTGGCGGAACGCCGCTCGCCGAGATCGTCACCGAACCGGACATCACCAGCGCTGAACAGGCCAGCGAATGGTTGCGGCTGCTGCGCGTCACGATCCGCCAGCTCGGCGTCAGCGACGTCAACATGGAGGAGGGCTCGCTGCGCTGCGACGCCAACATCTCCATCCGCCCGAAGGGCCAGCAGGAGCTCGGCACCAAAACCGAGCTGAAGAACATGAACTCCTTCCGGTTCATCGAACGCGGCATCAAAGCCGAAGTCGCGCGCCAAATCGCGATCGTCGAAGGCGGGGGAGAGGTCACGCAGGAGACGCTGCACTTCGACCCGCGCACCGAGGCGATCACCTCCATGCGTTCCAAAGAGGAAGCGCACGACTACCGCTACTTCCCCGAACCGGACCTCGTGCCTGTCATCATCACGCCCGCGATGATCGAGGCGGCGCAGGCCGAGCTGCCGGAATTGCCGCTTGAGCGCGAGGAGCGCCTCACCGCGCTCGGCGTCGAACCGGGCGCCGCGCGCACGCTCAGCTGGCGCCCTGAACTCGGAGACCTCTTCGAAGCGGCGCTCGCCGCCGACAGCTCCCAGCCGAAAGCGCTCGCGGCACTCATCACCAACGAGCTACTCAAGCGCATCGGCGACGGCGACGTGTCGGCTTCCAAGGCGTCGCCGCAGGCGCTCGCGCAACTCGTCAGCCTCGTCGCCGACGGCACCGTCTCTAGCTCCGGCGCCCGCACCGTGCTTGACAAACTCGTCGACGCCGGTGGCGACCCAGCCGCGATCATCGACGCCGAAGGACTCACCGCGATCGGCGGTGGCGACGAGCTGACGCCGATCATCCACGCCGCGCTCGACGCCAACCCCGACGTTGCCGAGAAGCTCAAAAGCGGCGACATGAAACCGATCGGCGTGATCGTCGGCTACGTGATGAAGGAAACCAAGGGCCGCGCCGACGGCAAAGAGGTCACGAAGATCGCGCGCGGGCTGCTCGGTCTCTGACGCGCCGCGCGCCCGCTACGATCGGCCGATGCTCGCCTACGGAGGCGCCTACGCCACCTTCGCCATCTTCTGCGGGCTTGGCGCCGGCTACATCGGCAAGACCCGTGGCCAGTCGTTCTGGATCTGGTTCGCCGTCGGTCTGGTCCTGCCGATGCTCGGCAACGCCGCCGCCGCCCTCTCCCGCAACGAGAACGACGAACCCCGCCGGCTCTGCCCAACCTGCCGCACCGTCTGCCAGGCATACCAGGCGAAGTGCATGAGATGCGGCGCTGAACTCGGCTATCCCGCTGACGAGGACATCCTCCCGTCGGTCAACGAACTCCGCGCGCTCCGCGCCGCTGGCCGGTTGTAACGACGTCGTGTCCGCGCCGCATCGCCGATGCGCGGGAGAGGGCGGCTGCGGCCGGCGCTCGTCAGTCGAGCGAGCCGAGCGGCGCCAGCGGCTCGAGCGGCGCAGCGAGATCGGTGTGCGCGGCGATCCGCTCGAAGTCGCGGTCGTAGTGCAGCAGCGCGGCGCCGTGAGCCTCCGCGACGGCCGCGATGAGGTAGTCGATCGGCGGCACGCCGAGCTGCTGGGAGGCGCCGCGCATCTGGAGCTCAAGCGCGGCGGCACGCTGCTCTGCCCGCTCGGTGATCCAGAGCAGCGGCAACGCCGCAGCATCAGCGGCCGGAGCTTGCCGGCCGGCCCGCGTTTCGAGCAGCAGCATCGTGCTGGCCGCAAGCGCGCCGCGTGCGAACCGCCGACGCAGGTCGTCGCGGCGCTGCACGCCGAGATCCGCATGCCCGAGCCGCCAGAACGCGCTGGCGTCGAGCAGCGCCAGATCGCTCACGGCGTGCGCTGCGCGCGGCGGATCGCGTCTGCCTCAGCGAGATCGGGCGCCGGACCATCGACCATGCGATCCAGGAACGTCTCAAGATCGCGCTGGCGCGCGCGCTCCCTGGCCTCGACCTCCCGCAGCTCCCCAAGCGCACCGCGACGGACCAACTCCGCCATCGTCGGCATCGCGCTCCCCAAGCGTGCGCGCAGCTGATCGAGCAGCAGGGCAAGCTCAGGGGTCTCGGTAATGGAATGCCTGGGATGTGCCGTCGGCATGCCGGCAGTGTAGCACCGTGCAGCACCGGATTTTGGTAGCACCGCGACCCCACACGCCAACATGGCAGCCCAACAGCCGGCCGACCCCGCCCCGGCTCAAACCGCACCACCGACGCCACACCACCACGATTCGCACGCAACCACCCGACGCCCTAGTAACCTTCACCCAAGATGCCGGCCCCAACAGGGGCAACGAGCGCCCGCCGCGCCCGCAACAAGACGCGAGTACCGGCCGCACGCGCATCCACCCAACGACCCCACCACCAACCCGGAAGCCCCGCTATGCGAGCCGTCGACGCCATCATGGAATGCCTCAAGGCTGAAGGCGTCGAAGTCGTATTCGGCTACCCCGGTGGCGCGAACCTCCCCACCTACGACGCCTTCGTCGACGCCGGCATCCGCCACGTCCTCGTCCGCCACGAAGCCGGCGGCGGACACGCCGCCGAAGGCTACGCCAAGTCCACGGGCAAAGTCGCCGTCTGCCTCGGCACCAGCGGCCCCGGCGCCACCAACCTCGTCACCCCCATCATGGACGCGATGATGGACTCCGTCCCCGTCGTCTTCATCACCGGCCAAGTCCGCACCGACCTGCTCGGCACCGACGGCTTCCAAGAAGCCGACATCCTCGGTATCACCATGCCCGCCGTCAAACACTCCTGGATGATCACCGACCCCGCCGAAATCCCGCAGGCCATCCACGAAGCGTTCCACGTCGCCGCCACCGGCCGCCCCGGCCCCGTCGTCGTCGACATCCCCACCGACCTCTCCCGCGCCGACATCCCCTACGAAATCGGTCAACACACGCCGCTCGACCTCCCCGGCTACCAGCCAAAGTTCGACGGCAACATGAAACAAATCCGCCAAGCAGCCCGCGCACTCGCCGCCGCCAAACGCCCCGTGCTCTACGTCGGCGGCGGAGCCGTCGCCGCCGGAGCCGCCGACGAAGTCCGCGAACTCGCCCACACCACCGGCTTCCCCGTCACCTGCACCCTCATGGCACTCGGCACCTACCCGGCCCCCGACGACCAATGGCTCGGCATGCCCGGCATGCACGGCACCCGCACCGCCAACTACGCACTCGACGAAGCCGACCTCATCTTCTCAATCGGCGCCCGCTTCGACGACCGCATCACCGGCAAACTCAGCGAATTCGCGCCCAACGCAAAATTCATCCACCTCGACATCGACCCCGCCGAAATCGGCAAAAACGTCCCCGCGCACATCCCAATCGTCGGCGACGCCAAACAAGTCCTCGGCAAACTCATCCCCGAATACCAAGCGCTCGACACCGACCCCGCCCGGCTCGACGAATGGTGGGAACGCATCCACGCCTGGCAAACCCAACACCCACTCAAATACGAAGAGTCAACCGACAGCGAAATCAAATCGCCCTACGCGATCGACGCGATCTGGCAAGCAAGCGGCGGCAACGCGATCGTCACCAGCGACGTCGGCCAACACCAAATGTGGGCCGCGCAGCGCTACCACTTCCCGGGCCCACGCAAATGGATCAACTCCGGCGGCCTCGGCACCATGGGATTCGGACTTCCCGCAGCAATCGGCGCACAAGTCGGCAACCCCGACAGCCTCGTGATCTGCGTCACCGGAGACGGCTCCATCCAAATGAACATCCAAGAGATGGCGACCGCCACCCAAGAAGGCCTCCCCGTCAAAGTCGTCATCCTCAACAACGGCTACCTCGGCATGGTCCGCCAATGGCAAGAACTCTTCTGGGACCGCCGCTACAGCCACGTCGATCTACGCCCCGAACAAGCACCAGTCCCCGACTGGATGAAACTCGCCGAAGCGTACGGCTGGACCGGTTACCACTTCGACAACAAAGAAACGCTCGTCGACGACCTCAAACGAGCACTCGCAACTGAAGGCCCAGTCCTCGTCGACGTCCGCGTCGCCCGCGAAGAAAACGTCTACCCAATGATCGCGCCCGGCGCCGCCGCCCGCGACATGGTCGGCTAGGAGACCACCATGGGCGACCCCGGAACCAAAGAACTCCTCAGCCTCGAAGAGCTGCAAGCAGCAGCCCACCGACGCACCGGACGCAAACACGTCCTCTCACTCGTCGTACAAAACCGCCCCGGCGTCCTCGTCCGCATCGCCGGACTCTTCGCCCGGCGCGGCTACAACATCGAAACGCTCGCCGTCGGCCCCACCGACGACCACGAACGCAGCCGCATCACCATCACCATCGACGGAGCCAACCACTCCATCGACCAGGTCACCAAACAACTCCACAAACTCGTCAACGTCCTCAAAATCCGTGACCTCGAACCCGGCGAAACCGTCGGCCGAGAACTCGCCCTCTTCAAAGTCGGCGTCGAAAACGGACCCGGACGCGCCGAAGTCCTCCAAATCTGCAACATCTTCCGCGGCAAAGTCGTCGACGTCACCAAACGCTCCCTCATCATCGAAATCACCGGCAGCCCCGACAAAATCAACTCCCTCGAAGACATGCTCCGCCCCTTCGGCCTGATCGAAATGATGCGCACCGGAGAGATCGCCATTTCTCGCGGCCGCGACGAAACCTGACGGCCCTGACGGGCGCTCGCTTGCAGCTTCGCCGCCTCTGCTCGGGGTCTGGCCGCTGAGCGGGCCTTCCGGCGATCTTCGCCCCGCACCTTCCAGGGTCTGGCCCCAGAGGGCCTATCCCCTTCCGGTGCGGCGCGAATCTCATCCGCAATGCCTCGCTCAGCCGGGCCTTCCAAGCGGGCCTTCCGGCGATCTTCGCCCAGTACCTTCCAGGGTGTCTGGCCCCATAAGGCTTTCGGCGAGCCCCGCCGTGATCGCGTAGGGTCAACCGCATGGCAGGTGAAGCGCTGCGCAGCCGACCCGACCGCCCACCGCTCACGCTCGACGACGCCGCAACGACGCGCCTCACCAAACGGCTCCACGCCGCCGCGAAACGCACCGGCCGCGAACCGACACTCGTCTCCGCGACCAGCCGCATCCCGCACCCCGGGCCACTCACCAACCTGCTCCGAGGCGCCCACCTCACCGGCGAACCGTGGACGCTGATCGAACAACCCGCACGCGACCAACGCGGCCTGCTCGCACTCGGCGCTGCCGCCACCCTCACCGTCGACCCTCGACACCCAAACCGCCTGCGGCACATCGCCCACCGCTGGCAGCAGATCGCCAGCACCACCCAGGCCGACCCACCCGACGGCCTCCCCGGCAGCGGCCCAATCCTCACCGGCGGCCTCGCCTTCGCCCCCGGCGGCGGCCACACCGCCACCTGGCACGGCTACGGCGACGGCGACTTCACCATCCCGACCATCGCCATCGCCACCCACCGCGACAACGCCACACTCACCGTCACGCTCGCCGTCCACCCCGCAGACGACCCCGACCAGCACCTCACCGACGCGAAACTCGCGACCGCACTCCTCGTCCCCCAGCCGCCCGAACCCGCCGACCCGTTCCTGGCACCACCGGCCGTCCGCTCCGTGCTCGCCGCCAGCCACTTCACCGAAGCGGTCGCCCGCGCCATCCACCGCATCAACGACGGCGAATTCGACAAAATTGTGCTTGCCCGAGAACTCGAACTGCGCGCCACACAACCCTGGGACACCGCCGAACTGCTGCACCGGCTTCGCGACCGCTACCCCGGCTGCTTCATTTTCGGCGTCGGCCGCAGCGGCGCCGCCATGATCGGCGCCAGCCCAGAACTGCTCCTCCGCCGCGAAGGACAACGCGCAGAAACCGTCGCGCTCGCCGGCTCAACGCGCCGCAGCGACGACCCCAGCGTCGACGAACACCTCGCCGACCAACTCCTCAACTCCCCCAAAGACCGCCACGAACACCAACTCGTCGTCGACCGCATCCGCCGCACCCTCACCCCGCACGCACTCTGGGTCGCCGCCGCCGACACACCACAAGTCGCAACCATAAAAAACGTCCACCACCTCGCCACACCAATCCGCGCACAACTCGACGGACGCGCCCGCCTCCTCGACCTCGTCGACGCACTCCACCCGACACCCGCCGTCGGCGGCGAACCGAACGCCGCAGCACTCGCCGCGATCCCCGAACTCGAAGGACTCGACCGCGGCTGGTACGCCGCCCCGATCGGCTGGACCGACCGCACCGGCGACGGCGAATTCTTCGTCGGCCTACGCAGCGCCATCATCCGCGACACCCACGCCCGGCTCTTCGCCGGAGTCGGGATCGTCGCCGACTCCGACCCCGCCACCGAACTCGCCGAAACCGAACTCAAACTCGGCGCGATGCTCAGCGCACTACGGCCCGCGTAACAACCCGGCCCGGCAGAGGCGCAGCGAAGCAGACCAAGGGCCGTCGACGCAGCCCGGCGCCCGGATACGACGCCAACGCCGGCGGCCCTCGCGAACGCCCCAGTGATCTGCCTCCCCCACGGACCGCTACACGCGCACCTCAATCAGCCGCGCGCGATCCGGCGGCAACCGCAGCGCAGCCTCCAGCTCGCCGACCGTCGTCGGACGCACCACATCCAGGTCGAAGAACGCGGCCAGCTGCGCCAAATCGCGGCCGTGCGGCGTCAACACCCGCGCCTCCAACACCTCGCGCGGCGCATGCCTTGCCACCGCAAGCCGCTCAAAAATACGGCCCCCATCGTTGTTGACGACCACCACCTGAAGTGGCAGGCCGGCCGCCGCCAACGCCAACCCGCCCTGGTCATACAACAACGTCAAGTCGCCGACGTACGCCACCACGCGCGGCAACGAACCCGGCGCCGACGCCGCGTGGGCCGCAAGCACGCCGAACGCCGTCGAAATGACCCCATCAATCCCATTCGCGCCGCGATTGCTCAACACCACCGGCGGCGCATCGACGGCCGGCGCCCACCGCTCCAACATCCGAATCGGCAACGACGCGCCGACGACCACCACATCATCTGCTCCAAGCACGGTCGCGAGCGTGCGCGCCACCAGCGGCTCCGACAGCGCCTGCCTGGCACCGGCGGAAACCATCGGAGCAGCCCGACCGCTCGCCAGCGCCGCCACATCGAGCGACCGCCACGCCGCCAGCCACGACGGATCACCGAGCGCGTCGCTGCCGCGATGCTCCACCGCCCCGGCAACCGCGCCATACAACCCACGAACGACCTCCAACGGATCGCCGGACACCCACTCGCACGCCACCGAATGCTCATCGGCCCACACCGCCTCCGGCGTCAGCATCACCTGGTACGCAGAGGCCGCCGGCCCCGCAAGCCACGCCCGCAGCCCCTTACTGACCGGCAAATCACCGACTCGCAACACCACCTGCGGCGCACCACCGCCGACAACCGCCGCCGCGTCATCGGCGCCACCAGGTGACGGCACTGCCGCCCCCGCGCCCCGTTCAACGGTGCCGTCCGGCCGCAAAAACAGGTCGTACCCGGCGATCGCGTTCGCGCCACGGCGCGCGCCGCTCATCGGATCGGCCAGCAACGGCCACCCGAGCGCCGACGCGAGCCGCGGCAACAACCGCGCCAGTTCTGGCGTGCGTTCCGCGCGACCGGCAACGATCACGCCGCGCGGCGCCTCCAACAGTCGCTGCGCCAGCCGGGCGACCGCCGACGGGGCCGCGCCGGACGCCGCCGTCACCGCGAGCCAAGGAGCGCCATCCGGTCGCCCACCCGTCAACGCCGCCTGTTCGCCGGCCGCCGTCAGCGGCTCGCGCAACGGCAGATTCAGCTGCACCGGACCGGGACGCCCAGGGCCACGCGACGCCGCAACCGCCCGGCACGCCGTCGCGCGCACCCACCGTTCGCGCACCACCGACGCCTGCGACAAATCGGCCTCCACCACCCATCGCGCGACCGCATCAAGCGCCCGCAACTGGTCGATCGTCTGGCCGGCACCGACATCGCGCAACTCCGGCGGCCGGTCGGCCGTCAGCAACAACAACGGAGTACCGGCCTCATGCGCCTCAGTCGCCGCCGGCAACAAATTGCTGACCGCCGTCCCCGACGTGACCGACACGACCGCCGGCAGCCCAGTGAACTTCGCGATTCCCAACGCCAAAAACCCCGCCGAACGCTCATCGAGCGCCGACCAACAAGTGATGCGCCGCTCAGCCTCCAACGCGAGCAACACCGGCGCATTGCGTGAGCCCGGGCACACCACCGCGTGGCGCACGCCACTGCGCGCCAACTCATCGACGAGCGCCGCCAGCAACGGCAAGTGGGGTGGAGGGGCAAAGGTCACAGGTCCGGCGCGCCCCACCACGGCCAACGCAGCACGCACGGCAGTCGGGCCCCACGAGAGTACCCGGGCCCGCCGACACGTCGTCGCGCGCGCCATGATGTGTCGCCGTGACCGCGCCGCTCGTCCTACTCCACGGCTTTACGCAAACGGGAGCGTCCTGGGCGCCGGTCCGCGATCACCTGCGGCTCGACCCGCCACGCGAACTGCTCACCCCCGACCAACGCGGACACGGTGCGGCCAGCGAAGTGCGGCCCGTCGTGCTGCCAGCGATGGCCGCTGACGCGATGGCGCAAGTCCCCGGCGGCAGTGAAGTGGCGCTGGCCGGCTACTCGATGGGGGGACGCGCCGCGCTGCTGGCCGCGATTGCGTCGCCCGGCCGCGTGACGCATCTCGCGCTGATCTCGACGACCGCCGGCATCGAAAACGACGCTGAGCGTGCGCGGCGGGCGGCCGCCGACGAGTCGCTCGCCGACCGCATGCAGCGGCTGACGGTCGAGCAGGTCGTCGACGACTGGGCCGCACAACCACTCTTCGCCGGGCAGACGCAGCAGGTCGCAGCATTCGCCCGCGAGGATCGCCTGCGCAGCACGCCGGCCGGCCTGGCGGCATCGCTGCGCGGTGCCGGGACCGGCCGGATGGGGAGCCTATGGGGCTCGCTTGGCACGCTCACGATGCCGGCGCTCGTGCTCGTCGGTGAGCGCGACGTGAAGTTCCGTGCGATCGGGGAGCGGCTTGCCGCCGCGCTACCGGCCGCCGACTACGTCGTAGTGCCGGACGCCGGCCACCAGCTGCCGCTCGAAGCACCGGCCGCTGTCGCGCGCGAACTGGAGCGGCTGCTCGCGCGCTGACTCCCCGCGGTGATGCTGTCGGCCATCACCAATCTCGCTGCCGACCGTGACCGCCAGCGATCACGCATCTCGCTCACAGCAGGCCCGGTCCGGCCGGCACGCTGATCGTGCCGCCGCGTGGCGCGAGCCGGGCCGCGAGCGCCGCGAGATCGGGGTGCTCGGCGAGGTTGAGCGCGTCAAGTGTGGCCAGGCCGAGCGGCCGCTCGATCCGCAACGCCGCCGCCGCATGAACGGCGGCAGCGATCCCGAGCGGGCCATCGAACGTCGACGCGATCGCGACCTGCACGCCAGCGAGCTGCGCCAGTGACGCCTGCACCAGCAGCGTGCCGATCCCACCGGCCCGCGCCACCTTCAACTCAACGACATCCGGCGCGCGATTGACCGCCGCCGGCTCACGGTCGGCCGTCTCATCCATCGCCAACTCAACCGCAATCCCGAT